>JABFSO010000418.1 GCA_013140555.1 Cyclobacteriaceae bacterium
CCGTAGCCCAATCCATTCAGAGCACCGGACGCAATCGCGATTATGTTTTTAAGAACACCTGCTATTTCTACACCTACAATATCTTTATTTTCATAGACCTGAAAGCGGTCATTTCGCAAAAGTTTTTTGCCGATTTGAATGACTTCATCAAACGGGCTGGCAATAACGGTGGCTGCCGGTTGGCGTTGCGAAAGTTCTTTAGCGAGATTGGGCCCGGCCAGACAACCGATGCGTACCACTACACTTTCTTCGCGAATTACTTCGCTCATGGTTTTCACTTGCTTTCGATTGAGTACGCGCACGCTCTCGATCGTTTCTCCTTTGGGCAAGGTAATATCAAAGCCTTTGGTGCCATGAATTAATATGTGGTAAGGCTGAAGATGCAGCGAAAGATTTTTCATCATTTGCCGGAAATGAGCAGAAGGCACCATCGGGAAAATGATGTCGCATGACCGCGCAATTTCGGCCAGATCATTTACGGCTTTTACATTTTCGTGAATGCTATGCCCGCGATTGGTTCGTTTGGCATTGATCTGTTGAACTACACCCGGATCACGTGCATACAACAAAACGGGCCGATTGATCGCCAGAATATTGGCAATCACGGTTCCGAAATTTCCGGCACCGATCACGCCTACCGGCTTTTCATCATGTGATCTCATGGAACGATCGGAAGTTGGCATAGCGCAAGTGGCTAAATAAATTGTTCCAAATCGTATCCCACCAAACGATTATGATAATAATAGAGAAGCGATAAATCTTTAGTAATGATGTTGCCTTTCTTATTTTTTACCAATGGTCTGTTAAGATGGAAAACGCCCACATTATCAAGCCCGCGCTGAATGGCACCATCTGATTTTCCTTTGAGGTGAGTGGCGAAATTGATTTTGCCTTGTTCTTTCATCAGGAAGATTTGTTTGCGCACACGCTTAAACACTTCTTTAAATTCAGCGTAGTCTATTTCCAAATCTTCTTCCGGAATGCGGAGTAGACTAAATAAGTCAAGTGTAGGGTGTTTCTTTTGCCAGATTTCAAACGCGATAAAAGCAACTAAATGGCTGGAAAATACACGATTGATTTTGTGGTATTCAGTTACAATGCGCTGACTAAGCATGCGTGTATATTCATCTTCACGCTGGCGATCTACATTGATATCTCCATTCGAAATAAAATAATCGCGGGTATTAATGATTCGACCTTGCGCATCGATACTATTTCCATTTTCATCTACATAATTGCCCATCACATCCAACCCTGGACCAATCGAAACTGAAATGCTGGATGGATTGGTGAAAAATTTGAATAGGAATTTGATCAATTGAAAACTGCCGTATTTATCCTGTTCCGGAAAATACCGATCCTGTCCTTTTACCTGAAGGTAATCTTCAATCATTTCTGGAGCTTCCAGCACACAGTGGTAATTGAGTGTCACGGGCACCACAAATATCTTTTTGGTTTCGCCTTCGGCCATGTAGAGGCTACGCTGCGCTTCAATGGCTGTGCTCAACAATCCTAATTTTAACTGCTTTTCGATCAAGCCGGAGCGAGAGCGTGTGCCGCCCGGAAAAAATAAACTGTGTGCTCCTTTTTGAATGGCCAGATTAGAATACATTTTGAGTGTTTCTAAGTAGGGCAGGTTTTTCTTTCTGCGGTCTACTTTGTATGCACCCAAGCTATTCATGAAATAGGCAATGATTTTGATGTTGAATAAATTCAAACCCGCTCCGTAGATAAAGGCAGGTAAACCCATGGAGTGAATAACCCAGCCAATGAGAATCGAATCCAGATTGCTAAAGTGCGTAGGTACCATGACCACAGTGCCTTGTTTGGCCAACTTGCGCAGCATTTTCACTTTGCCTACAATATGTATTTTGTCGCGCAGGGTGTAACGGTTACGGAAAAAGGCACCAAACTTTTTGATCCGCGTTCCATTCAGCAGTCGCAAGAAACCAAATTTGATTACTTCACGCGCAAATCGGTAAGATGAAGCTTTGAAATTACCTGCAATTTCAGAGGCATAACGATGAACGATCTTATAAAGAATGGTATCTACTGCGGCACTTACTTCTTCTTCCTTCTTATTGCTTAAATCGATTAACTCATTCTTAATTCCGGCCCAGAATTTCTGATCGTCCTTCGGGTCAACCCGCCAGCGATTACGCTTAATGCGGTTTTGCTCTCGGTATACAGTGGCTTGCAAGTCATCGACCAATTGCTTCAGTTGCGGTCGCAATTCTTTTATTCGAGCAATTGATTTGTCTGTAACTTCAGCAACAAATTCCTTGCGGTTTTTGCTGAGTTGATAAACAGGCCAATCAGGAATACCATCCAGAATGGGTTTATAAGGCTTGTTTTTGTTTTTCTTTTCTTCTAAGATTTCCATCAACTATATACGAAAGGGACATCAAAGTTAATTCGTCCACCCTCATTCGCAAACTTTACAGGTTCGAAGTGGCTTTTTGAAGGCTTTTGGCCATTTCTTCGAAGCGTGATACTGCCTCTTGTAAAAAATCGGGGGTTAAAATGCTTTTAACTTCTTCATCCGAAGTAAATTCGTATTCATCTACTTTGTAAGTTTGCTCAAATGATCCCCACTCAAGTTTTAGTAAAAAACGGTTGTTCCAATGAAAGATGGTTATCTTTATTTCAGGATGGGGTATTTCGCCTACTACACGCATAGCTGGTAAAGGTACTATAGATTTGCAAAAATGTTCGTTTTGTTGAATAATTGAACAAATTGGTCGTTCAAAGAAACAAACTCCCGTCTTTGATTAAAATGAATTAACTTTTTGATCGTTGGTAATGTTGTATTTTTGATTTTCTATACATGATGAAGTATTTACGAATTGCCATTGCATTGTTTGGGTTGCTTTTAAGTAGCATCGATGAGGTGTTGGCTACTCACTTGCGTGCAGGAGAAATTACGGTAGAAAGAGTCAGTTGTAACGGGCTTACTTTTCGAATCAAAATTACAGCATATACGAATACCGGCTCGCAAGTTAGGTTTGAGGCTGGCACATTAAGATTTGGAGATGGTGTTTCTTTAATCACACCCCGAATTGAAAATGAAAATAGACCTGAATTGGGTGAGGGGATTGGATATGTGGAGTTTACCACCACTCATACATATCCTGGGCCCGGAAGATATACCATCTCTTATTGGGAGCGCAATCGCAATGCCGGAATCCTCAATATTGCAGGATCTGTAAATACAGCATTCTTTCTGGAAACAGTCATTTACATTGATCCATTTATTGGATGTGATAATTCACCACGATTATTAGTTCCACCGATCGACAAGGGCTGTACGGGCGGAGCGTGGTATCATAATCCGGGTGCTTATGATCCAGATGGCGATAGCTTATCGTATGAATTCACCGTGCCGAAACAAGACAGAGGAATTGTGGTAGGAAATTATAGAGATCCCAATACCAAAGAGTTTTACGACAAAATTGGGCTCGACTACAGCAAATCGAACGAAACGCAGGACGGACCACCCACATTTAAAATTGATCCCGTTACTGGTACCATTGTATGGGATGCACCCGGTGCACCAGGAGAATATAACATTGCCTTTCGAATTTATCAGTGGCGCAAAATTGGTGATGAATGGAAACAGATTGGATATGTTACCAGAGATATGCAGATCATCATTGAAGATTGTTTGAATCAGCGACCTGAGTTAACGGTGCCTCAAGATGTGTGTGTGGAAGCGGGTACCGTCATCAATGAAACGATTTTAGGTGATGATCCGGACGTTGGTGATTCTCTTAAAATTCAAGCCTACTCTGAGGTTTTTCAGCTCAATCCGTCACCGGCTACTGTTACTCCCGATCCAGCAAAGTTTACAGCAGTTCGCCCCGCTACCATGCAATTTAGCTGGGCAACTAAATGTGATCACGTAAAAGATCAATCATATCAGGTGGTTTTTAAGATCAGTGATAAATCCAGTAGAGGTCCTTCCTTAGTTCAATTTAAAACTTGGCGAATTACTGTTATAGCTCCCAAGCCAATCATTCAAACAGCTACATTAAATGTACCTGACCGGTCGGCTACTCTTACATGGGCTCCTTATAAGTGTGGTGCCACTGCTGAAACGATGGAGGTTTGGAGGAGGGTAGATAGTTTTGCTGGAAACCCTGGGCCCTGTGTAACGGGTATGCCCAATGAATTTGGATACACAAAGATCGCCACCCTTCCTATTGGCACTACCACGTATAAAAACGAAAACCTTGCTTCGGGAGCTAAATACTGTTATCGACTAGTTGCTATATTTCCTCCACCAAAAGGTGGCAAGAGCATTGTTTCTGATGAAATTTGTCTTCCACCATTTGAGTTAGATCGCTCTATTATTACCAATGTTTCAATTGACAAAACATCTGAAACAAATGGAGAGATTCTTGTCAAGTGGGTGCCACCACTAGAAATAGATCAAACAAAATTTCCACCACCTTATAGTTACGAAGTTTACCGAGCAGAGGGTTTTTCAGGAAAAATCAATATTCAGAAAGTGTCTCCTGGAAAAACACCTTTGACACAATATTTAGATGCAGGAATGAATAGCAGAGATAAAATTTTTAACTATCGTGTACTGGCATTTGATAACAACAATAAGCCGCTCGATTCTTCCGCCTCAGCTTCAACAGTGCGGCTAGAAATTACCTCTAAGTTTCAGGAATTAGAATTGCGCTGGGTAGCATTTGTTCCTTGGTCCAATAGTGTTACTGGAATGAAGCACGTGGTTTACCGCGGACTAGAGGGAGACCCTTTGGTGCAAATTGCAGAGGTGAACCCAGGTCAGGGTTTTGTTTATAATGACAAAGGCTTAGACAATAGTAAAAGTTATTGCTACCGGGTGGAAACGGTTGGTAGCTATGGAAACCCGAACCCGGCTATTCCGAATGAGCTCAGAAACTTTTCTCAGATCATGTGTGCACAGCCTGATGATAAAGAAAAGCCTTGTAAACCCAAGTTTTCAGTAAGCCTGAAGGGTACCGATTGTAGTTCGATAACTTGTACAGATGGTAAAACTTTTTCAAATCGAATTTTTTGGGATGAACCCGACCCACAGTGTAAGCTAGATATCCGAAACTATAATATTTATTACGCTGCCAGAGTAGGTGACCCTTTTAAAAAACTAGAACTTACAGAGTTGGTGACTGGTACTGAATTTGAACATAAGAATTTACCTTCTTATGCGGGATGTTACAAAATCTCTGCGGTAGATCGCGCAGGTAATGAGAGTGACTTGAGTGAGTCGTTCTGTTTTGATAACTGCCCCAACTATGAATTGCCCAATGTATTCACACCCAATGGTGATAAATGCAATGATCTATTTAGCGCATATAGCTTACGCGGAATAGATGATGCAGGAGTCTCAGATTGTAAACCGAAAGCATTATCGCCTGCACAACAAGAAGAAATTCAAAAGAAGTGTGCACGATTTGTGCAAAAAGTAACATTTACAGTGTTTAATCGCTGGGGAGGAGAGGTGTTTACGTATCAATCCGGTGGTGAACGTACTATTTACATCGATTGGGATGGTAGAGACAATAGTGGTAAAGATTTGTCTACTGGGGTCTACTACTACGAAGCACAAGTTACGTTTGATGTAGTTGATCAATCCAACCGAAATAAAACCATTCGAGGATGGGTGCAGATCATTCGATAAACAAAGTGATTTTGTTTGACGGTGTTTGTAACCTTTGTGCAGCCAGTGTCACTTTTGTTATTCAACGCGACCCTTCCGCCAGGTTTCGCTTTGCCTCACTTCAATCTTCTTATGGCCAAGAGAAGTTAATCAACGCAGGCTTTAAATCGCACTTTGATACGATTGTACTTTTGAAAGATGGTAAAGTGTATACCCGCAGCGATGCAGCTTTGGAGGTTGCACGCGATTTAAAAGGATTATGGCCAGCGCTGTATATTTTTAAAATAGTCCCTGCATTTATTCGAAATGGGATTTACAATTGGATTGCCACGAATCGCTATAAGTGGTTTGGCAAGAAAGAAAGTTGTATGATTCCAACTCCCGATCTCAAAGCCCGATTCATCGATTAATTTCGAATTATCAAATAAGGTTTTAGATTTGACTTTTAAAAGGTGCCTTTTCAGCAGTTCAAAATGAACGCAACGCTAAAGGTTCTTTCTAAAAGTTTGAAAATTAAAATTTTAGATATGAAGGCATTTGTATTTCCCGGACAAGGCGCTCAATTCACTGGAATGGGCAAAGATATTTATGATTCTAACCCACTAGCTAAAAAGCTCTTTGATGATGCCAACAAAATTCTGGGTTTCGAAATATCGAATATTATGTTTGCCGGAACGGCCGATGAATTGAAGCAAACGAAAGTAACGCAACCAGCCGTTTTTATTCACTCAGTGGCAGTGGCACTGGCACAGAGCAATCACAAACCTGAAATGGTTGCAGGCCATTCGTTGGGAGAGTTTTCCTCGTTGGTCGCCAATCAGGCTTTAAGTTTTGAAGATGCATTGTTATTGGTGTCAAAACGAGCTATGGCCATGCAAAAAGCTTGCGAAGTCAATCCATCCACCATGGCAGCCATTTTAGGATTGGATGATCGTATTGTGGAAGAAATTTGTGCTTCGATTGATGAAGTAGTTGTGGCCGCCAACTATAATTGCCCTGGGCAACTGGTCATTAGCGGATCTTTGAAGGGTATCGAAATAGCCTGCGAAAAGATGAAGGCCGCTGGAGCGAAACGCGCCATGCCATTACAAGTCGGGGGTGCATTTCACTCTCCTTTGATGGAACCCGCTCGTGAAGAACTAGCGGCTGCAATTGATGCTACTTCATTTCACACGCCCATTTGCCCGGTCTATCAAAATGTGAATGGCCAACCTTCTTCTGATACATCGGTCATTAAAACCAATCTGATTAGTCAATTAACAGCACCCGTTAGGTGGACTCAATCTGTTCAGAACATGGTGGTAGGAGGAGGTACTCAGTTTATTGAATGTGGTCCTGGAAAAGTTCTTCAAGGATTAGTGAAGAAAATTGCGCCTCAGGTAGAAGTATCAAGCATGTAGAGATTAACCGGCAATAAATCTTTACAAGTTTCCAGCAATTGTTGGTTTGACTTACCCAAAATTGGGTGAACGAAATCAGGCGCTAACTCACATAAAGGTATTAGTGTAAAACGCCTGTTTTGAATTTCTGGGTGCGGAATAATAAGCTGTTTGGTTTGAATGATTTCATTGTCGGCATACAAAATGTCGATGTCGATTATTCTTGGTCCCCATTTCTGGTTTCGCTCACGCCCCATGCTATTTTCAATTTTTTGAATGCAGTCAAGCATTTCGTGAGGACTATATTCAGACTTCATGCAAATTACTTGATTGAGAAAATCATCCTGCTTTGTCATTCCCCAAGCTGCTGTTTGATAAACCCTCGAAATAGATAAGATTTGACCCGCCTCTTGTCTCAACACAATGCACGCCTGATTTAATTGATGGTAGGGGCCGCGTTGGTTACTGCCTAATAGTAAAAAATAAATGTGCGTTTTCAATGACTGCGGATAGAATTGCGAAGTTAACTATCTGTTTTATTAACCGTTTATGATTGTCTACTTTTGTGGGCTTTAAATAAAATAACATGAATTTTTTCAAATCCTTCTTAGCCTCTTGTCTGGGCTCGCTGATTGCATTTGCAATCCTATTCTTTTTGATGATTGCATTTTTAATAGCGAGTGTGTCCAGTCTCTCGTCCGACAACGAAGAGGTGATTGTACAGGAAAATTCGGTGTTGCATTTAAAATTGAACGGACCTATCTCTGAAATGGAATTTGAAAACCCTTTCGAAGGCCTTCCGATTCCAGGTAATTCCGATGGCACTATCGGGTTACTCCAACTGCAACAAACCTTACGTTCAGCAGCAGACGATTCAAGTATAAAAGGTATCTATTTAGATGTTAGTTTCTTTCAGGGAGGTTATGCCAAGGCAGGCGAAGTTCGCAAATCACTCATTGATTTCCGCAAATCAGGAAAATGGATAATAGCCTATAGTGAAATGATGACTGAGCAAGCTTACTATGTTGCCTCTGCTGCTGATAAAATCTTTTTGAATCCGGAGGGCCAGTTAGAATTCAATGGTATAGCGATTGAAGTGGCATTCTATAAAAAGATGTTTGATAAACTTGATATTAAACCAGAGATATTCAGGGTGGGTGATTTTAAAAGTGCCGTTGAGCCCTACATGCTCGAAAAAATGAGCGATGCCAATCGCTTGCAACTAAATGAATTGATTACAGATTTGAACTCTAATATTGTTAAAGATATCGCTGAGTCACGCCAAATTGAGCCTGCACGGTTAATGGATATATCTGATAAGATGTTGGTAACTACTTTAGAAGACGCAATGAAACTTCATCTCATCGATTCATTGCTTTATTATGATCAGGTGCTGGCGGATTTGCGATCTAGGCTTCTATTGGATGAAACTGATGACGTTAACTTCATTAAGTATAGTAAGTACAAAAAAACGGTAAGTAATTATAGCAGCTCCAAAAATGAAATAGCAGTGATTGTAGCGGATGGAGAAATAGTACCTGGTAAGGCAGAGCAAGGAAGCATTGGATCGGATACGTTTGCTGAAGAAATAAGGAAAGCCCGAACCAATAAGAATGTGAAAGCCATCGTGCTTCGAATTAATTCCCCTGGAGGTAGTGCTTTGGCATCTGATGTGATGTGGCGCGAAGTTACGCTAGCCAAAAAGGAGAAGCCTGTCATTGCCTCCATGAGCGATTATGCAGCATCGGGTGGGTATTATATGGCTATGAGCTGCGATACAATTGTAGCCCAGCCAACTACCATTACCGGCTCTATTGGTGTCTTTTCTGTTCTATTTGATTTAAGTAGTTTTTTGGACAACAAAATAGGAATCACCTTTGATGAGGTAAAGAGCGGAGAAATAGGAGAATTGGTTACGTTTACTCGCGCGCTAACTCCTTTGGAAAAAGCCATTTGGCAGAAAAGCACCGATCGTATCTACGCTTCATTCACCTCCAAAGCAGCAGAGGGTAGAAGAATGAATGTTGAGGATCTTAGGAGAGTTGCCTCAGGAAGAGTTTGGTCAGGCACTCAGGCCAAAGAAAAGGGGCTCGTAGACATTCTAGGTAATTTTGATGATGCTATTGAGGTAGCTGCAGCAAAAGCTGGAATTTCAGACGATTACAAATTGCGATTCTATCCCAAATACAAAACCTTTTTTGAAGAATGGATGAGTGGAATGGAGGATGCGGCAAAAGTAAAAATCTTGAAGCAGGAATTAGGCCTCAATTACCAACTTTATGAAGAAGTTAAGAACCTCAAAAAGATTCAGGGTACACAGGCACGAATGCCTTTTATATTGAAAATACAATAAGCCTAGAGCGACCTATAAAGTAGAAATTTGGAGAAGTAATGAGCAGATTAACTGAGCAATAACCATTAGTAGTTAATTGCCAATTCGCATTAATCAGCTTGTCTTTGAGGGGATAAAAATGTCCAGATAAGGCCATTTTTAGATGTAATGTTTATAGCTAAAAGTGTAACTTTTTAGCAAAATTGTTCACTTTTCGACTAAAAACTTATGTCACAATTGGCGAGGTATTTACCTCGTTGATTACCTTTTCGATCAATTTTTAGAGATACGAACTGGTTAAATATCTATAAATCCAGCCGGTTCACTTGGAAATCCAATTAAGAATTAGCCGTTTGGACTCTAAAAAATTCTAATCTTTCAGAAGATACCACTTTTTATAAGCGCGTTTCTGAAACAAAACCTTCCTGTGGTTGGCTGATTTGAGTTTCTACATTCTTGTTTGATGCCTTAACCCGGTTTGAAAAGGTGAAAGACAATGAGATAGCAGCGATAGCTAATAATACAACTGCGGCAACTTTTCTGTTTTTCATAATGCTTTTGTTTAATGGTTTAACTAATGATTTGCGGTTATTTGAGACAAACGAGATTTATTCGAGTTCTAAATTCCAAGGCTTGATTAGGTTATTAAAGCCCAAATTTTACTACATTTGAAAATCAATCAGAGATTGACTTTCCCCAACTTTCGTTGTTACTCCTTCAGTCTGAAGCTCCAAAATCAGTCAAAATAGCACTGATTAGAGGATCTTAATTTTATGGACTAATGGATAAGAACGAGTTTATTGTTTATTAACCTCCCCTTTAATTAAGGTTTGATAGGTTGTGTTTTTATAGCCTGTCGCTTACGCCTCCCCCAGTGTTGTTGGTTTCTCTTGCAGGCTTAACATCTTCAGTAGCACAAGATGATACAGCAACTGAAAGGACACACAGCAATGCGAGTGTATAGAATAGTTTTTTCATGATGTTAGTAGATTAAATGTTGTTAATGGATTTAAAGTCTGTCGCTTACACCACCACCGGTGTTGTTGGTTTCTCTTGCAGGCTTAACATCTTCAGTAGCACAAGATGATACAGCAACTGAAAGAACAAATAGCAATGCGAGTGTATAGAGTATTTTTTTCATAATGTTGGTAAATTAAATGTTGTTAATAGAATGATTTATAATCTATCGCTTACACCACCACCGGTGTTGTTAGTTTCTCTGGCAGGCTTAACATCTTCAGTAGCACAAGATGAAACAGCAACAGAAAGTACAGATAGCAATGCGAATGTGTAGAATAGTTTTTTCATGATGTTAATTGATTAAATGTTGTTAGTAGAAATGATTTATAATCTGTCGCTTACACCACCACCAGTGTTGTTGGTTTCTCTTGCAGGTTTAACTTCTTCAGTGGCGCAAGATGAAACAGCAACAGAAAGTACAGATAGCAACGCGAGTGTGTAGAATAATTTTTTCATAGAAGTAATTGTTAGGTTATTGGTATAGAATTGGTTTTTTATTGGTTCGTTTTGATTAATGTTTTGCCCTTTAACAAAGCTGCCTTCATTTTTATGAGAGCCTAGCTTATCATTGGATAAGAAGATGCCCTCAATAGATAGAGTTAGCTATTAGATAAAGCAAATTTTTATAGTATTAATTAGTTTTTGGTTTATTTTTGTTTTGCTTAAAACTTCACAACAAAGGTGGGGTGCTTTGTTAAAATAAAAACAGCAATGATTCTTGATAACAAACTTATGTACCTTAACTATTTTAAGTTGTTGTGTCTTTGCATCTGCCTATGCTCAGTACCCTTGATTAACTTTGGCCAGGATGTTGAACACCAAATAGATTCTATTAGTGGACTGGTCAAGGTTGAAAAGGGGGCAAAGAAATTAGATCTCATGATGCAGTTGATTCGATTAAATCAAACCGAACACATAGATCAATCGTTAGTCATTTCTAAGCAGGCACTAGCGTTGGCTGTGAAAATGGGCGACAGCCTTCATATGGTTCAATTTAAACGAGCCAATGGCTTTATCTACAGGAAGCTGGATTCCTTGTCGGCATCTATACGGGAATTAAATGAAGCCCTGCTAATCGCCCAGAGAAACAATTTCGATGTTGAGCTAGTCAAAATCTTAAATACCCTTGCCATAGCCTATTCGTTGAATGGAAATCACGATAAGGCTTTGGATTGTCACTTTAAAGCATTAACCGTAAATGAAAAGCTTGGTAACATAGAAGAACTATCGATTACCTATAACAACATCGGGTTTGTCTATTTTAAACTTGAGGATTATGAGCGAGCCTTAGATTATTACAAGCGATCCTTAGATGCTAAGAAAGCTATTTCGAGCAATTATGATTTAGATCGACTACTTATCAACATGGCATTATGCTACAATCAATTGAAACAATACAAAGAAGCAGAGAACCATATTAATCAGGCAATTGAAATTTGTAAATCTGGATGTAGTTCGGCTGTTCAGATTGAAGCTCAATTCAGCCTCGGTGTTTCATTGGCTGAACAAAATAGGGCAGAAGAGGCTATCGATCACTTTCAAAAATCACTTCAATTAGCGCAGACATTTGGTGAGAAGCGTTTCCAGATAGAAAGTTTATTGAATTTGTCTTTGGTGAAGGAAAAAGAAAATCTGAAGGACGAGGCAATCAACTACCTTAAGCAGGCTGAAGAAATCGCTAATGGAACGAATTATACCTTGTCACTGATAAAAGTCTATAAGGTTTTTTCAAAAATCTATAAGGATAATAAGGATTTTATTAATTCTTCGAAATACCAGGATATGTATATACAATTGAAAGATAGTATTTACAGCAATGAACTTATTCAAAATTTAGCCAAAGTTCAAGCCAATTTTGCTGAGCGTGATAACTTAAAAACCATCCAAGAAAAGAACCTGTCACTCGAGTTGAAACAAGCTTTAATAGACAAACAAAACAGTCAGTATTTCTTTATCATAGCCATAGCCATACTCGTTTTACTTTTGGCAATAGTTTCGCTATTGGCAACACATCGACAACAAAAGGCAAGTCATGAAATTTCTAAGGCAAAGTTTGTCATTGAAGAAAAGAATCAACAATTGGCCACACAAAATAAAGAACTGGATAAGCGAGTGAGAGAGCGTACGTCCGATCTTTTGAAATCAACCCTAATGCTCACGCAAGTAAATAAGGAACTCGATAATTTTCTTTACAAAAGCTCTCATGATATTCGCGGGCCTCTCATGACTTTTCAGGGCTTGTGCAACTTAGGATTGATGGAGACCAACGATCAGGTTGTACGAAATATTCTTGAAAAGCTCTTATCTCACTCTGATAAAATGGCCAAAATATTAGGGCGATTAACCACGGTAGGTAAAATTAATGAAGCAAAAATAACTCCTGAGGTAATTGGCTTTAAGGATATTTTAGACGAGATCATAAAAGCAAAGGAAAAATCCAGCAGAGAAAAAGGGGTTCAGGTTACGTATGAAATAGATAGTGACGATGGAAAAACAATCACGGACCGTTTCCTTCTGGAGATTGTCCTAGAAAACCTGATCGACAATGGAATAAAATTTTATAACAACTCTGTTCGAATTAATCCCTATGTCAAAGTAAATGTAATTCAGTTGGCATTGCAAACGATCATTAAAGTAGAAGACAATGGAATTGGTATTGTAGATGTTCCGTCTGATACCATGTTCCACATGTTTATGCGAGCCTCCGAACGCTCTGAAACGAGTGGAGTAGGGCTATATCTGGCTAAAGTATGTACTGATAAACTGGGGGGTGAGATTAAAATGGAAAAATCTACGAAAGATGGCACCATCTTTACGGTAGTACTACCAAGCGATGTTTCTTCAATTATCGCAAAACGCAAGGAACTGGAAGCCGACCTCTTGCGTTTGGAACAGGAAGCTATGGAAGATGCTAAAAAAATGAAGACTACTGTTTAATCTTTTTGTCTTTACATTTTCTCATCTTTGCGCAGTTTTTTAGTACACCATGAGCAAAGAGTTTAAACGATTTTTAGTTACTGCCGCCCTGCCTTACGCCAACGGCCCCAAGCATATTGGCCATTTGGCAGGTGCATACATCCCCTCCGATGTTTATGTACGCTATATGCGTTCCATCGGCAAAGACGTGGTATTCGTCTGCGGTAGCGATGAACACGGCACTGCCATCCCCAATCAGGCCTTAAAAGAAAACACTACTCCCAAGGCGATAATTGATAAGTACGATGCACAGATCAAAGATTGTTTCCATCAATTGGGAATGTCATTTGATATATATCATCGTACAAGCGAGCCTATTCATCATGAGACCTCCCAAGAGATTTTCTTGAATCTGTTTAATAAAGGCTTGCTAACGGAAGAGATTTCTGAGCAATATTATGATGACCAAGCGAATGTGTTTTTAGCGGATCGATATATTATAGGTACTTGTCCCAAATGTGCCAATCCCAATGCCTATGGTGATCAGTGCGAACGCTGCGGTTCAACGTTGAGTCCACGCGAACTAATTAATCCAAAATCTACCCTTACGGGAAATGCGCCTATTCTAAAGTCTACCAAGCATTGGTATTTGCCATTGCAGAATTATGAAGGATGGCTGACCGATTGGATTTTGAAATCGCATAAAGACGATTGGAAAGTAAATGTATATGGGCAATGCAAATCATGGATTGATGCCGGCTTGCAACCCCGTGCTATGACACGCGATTTGGATTGGGGTATCAAAGTACCGCTTCCGGATGCAGAGGGCAAAGTGCTCTATGTTTGGTTCGATGCACCCATCGGATACATTTCAGCAACCCGCGCATTATTCAAAGAATTAGAAGAGAACAAACTACAATTTGCTACTCCACAACGTGATTTCAAAAATCCAAAATCTAACGATTGGAAACCCTATTGGCAGGATGGTGATACCAAGCTGATTCACTTTGTAGGGAAAGATAATATCGTTTTTCATTGCATCATTTTTCCAATCATATTAAAAGCAGCAGGCGAATACATTTTACCGGAGAATGTACCCGCTAATGAATTCATGAATCTCGAAGGAGATAAAATGTCTACCAGCCGGGGATGGTCGATTGAAATGCATGAATACTTAGCCGATTTTCCGGACAAACCAGATGTGTTGCGTTATGCATTGTTAACAAATTTGCCTGAGACAAAGGATAGTGAGTTTACTTGGAAAGATTTTCAGGCGAAGAACAACAATGAGTTGGTTGCTATTTTTGGAAACTTTGTGAATCGAGCTTTGGTGCTCACGCAAAAATATTTCGACAATAAAATTCCGTCACGTTGTGCTCTTTCAGAAATTGATCAGAAGGTGATCAACGATATGAAAGAACTACCCGACAAGATAGGTGCATCCATTCAAGCTTACCGCTTTCGCGAGGCAACGGCACAAGTAATGGATCTCGCCCGTTTGGGAAATAAGTATCTAGCAGAGACCGAGCCATGGAAGTTGGCAAAAACTGACTTAGAGAAAGTTGGAACGATACTCAACATTTCATTGCAGATTGCTGCTAACTTATCGATCGTGGTTGAGCCATTCCTGCCATTTACAGCACAGAAACTTCGCGCCATGTTAAACTTCCAACAATTGGATTGGAGCAAAGCAGGAGCTGCTGACTTATTGAATGCTGAACATTCATTGGGAGTAGCTTCTCTGTTATTTGAGAAGATTGAAGATGATGTCATTGAGAAGCAAATCAAAAAATTATTGGATTCAAAAAAAGCGATGGAATTAGCAAGTCAACCGGTCACACCATCGAAAGCTGAAATAACGTTCGATGATTTTTCAAAAATGGATATCCGTGTGGGTACCATTCTTTCTGCAGAGCGTGTTGAGAAATCCAAAAAGTTATTGAAGCTGCAAGTAGACACAGGAATTGACAAGCGCACCGTGATGAGCGGAATAGCAGAGCATTTTTCGCCTGAACAATTGGTCGGCAAACAAGTAACCATTTTAGTGAATCTCGCACCTCGAAAAATAATGGGTGTTGAGTCGCAGGGAATGATTTTGATGGCGGAAGATAAAGATGGTAAACTCCGTTTATTGCAGCCCAACGAATCAGTAAGCCCGGGTTCAACTGTTAGCTAATTTATACCAATGAAATTACGTCATTGAAGAATCTGAACTACAT
>JABFSO010000044.1 GCA_013140555.1 Cyclobacteriaceae bacterium
GGTAGAGGCTAAATTGCCGATGAGTAGTTCCATCAATGAAACCAACAAATTTGTTTCTGTTTTCCGCGAAAAGCTAAATGAGTTTGATGAAGTAGAATCAGTGCTATCACAGATCGGTCGCTCCAATGATGGAACCGATCCCTCCGGATTTTTCTATGTGCAATGTCAGGTAAATCTAAAGCCTAAGAAAAAATGGAATCGAAAGATCACCACCGATGAATTGATTGAGGAAATGGATAAAAAACTGAAAGAATACCCGGGCGTCATTTACAATTATTCACAACCGATCATTGACAACGTTGCAGAGGCCGTAGCAGGTATCAATGCGTCATTGGCAGTTAAGATTTTTGGAGATAATCTGGAGAAGATAAATTCCATGGCGGACTCTGTAGCTCAAATTCTAAAAACAGTTCAAGGTGTAAAGGACTTAGGTATTTTACGAAACATCGGGCAGCCTGAACTTAGCATTATATTAGATCAATCCAAAATGGCAGCTTATGGTGTAAACATTGCTGATGCCAGTGCCGTTATCGAAATGGCGATTGGCGGAAAAACTGCTACCAAGTTTTTCGAACAAGAAAAAAAGTTTGATGTGCGTGTACGCTACGCGAGTGACTTCCGGGGGTCGGAGCGCGAAATCAAAGAACTAAAAGTACCTTCGCTAAAGGGTAATAAAGTACCTCTAAAAGAAATATCTACAATCAAAACCGTTACCGGCCCCGCATTTATTTATCGGGATAACAACAAGCGATTTATCGCAATCAAATTCTCCATTCGCGAACGTGACTTGGGTAGTACCATTGCAGAAGCACAAGAAAAAGTAAACGCCCAACTAACCTTACCAAAAGGTTACAGTGTTACCTGGAATGGCGAATTCGAAAATCAGGTAAGGGCACAAAAGCGCTTGCAAGAAGTAGTTCCAGTATGTATCGTCCTGATATTTTTCTTGCTCTTCATTGCATTTGGAAACGCGAAAGATGCTGGCTTGGTGCTAGTGAATGTACCATTTGCTATGATTGGTGGTATCCTCGCGCTACACATCACTGGTACTATTTTCAGTATTTCAGCCGGCATTGGCTTTATAGCACTGTTTGGCATTTTTATACAGAATGGAGTAATCCTCATATCCGTATTCAAAAAGAATATCTTCGAAGGGCTCCCTATGAAACTGGCTTTGTCGCGTGGTGTAGAAGAGCGCACTCGTCCGGTAATCATGACAGCGCTGATGGCCGCTATCGGACTGTTACCGGCCGCTATTTCGACCGGTATTGGTTCCGAAACTCAAAAGCCATTGGCGATAGTGGTGATCGGAGGTTTGGTAAGCGCCACTGTATTGACCTTACTTATTTTTCCTTTAGTATTTGAATGGGGCTATCGCAAAAGTTTGTCGGTAGTTGTTAAAGAAGACATTAACAAGAAAGATTATGAAGACTTTGGACATTAAGACAATGATGGGTGCACTCATTCTCACGATGAGCACTTTAGCAATCAGCGCCCAAGATCGCGATAGCGTGCCTTCCAAAACTGTTTGGGATAAGAAATTTCTGATTGGAGCCACCTTCAACAATGGCATCGTAACCTTTAATGGTAATGCGCTGGCACAAGAATATTTCCTTCGCCCTAGTATTGGAGGTGCCATCAAGGCTGAGTATTTTTTCACTCCAAACTTAGGAATTACAGCAGGGCTGGGTTTTCAAGTAAAAGGTGCAGGTATGATTACGCCAGATAAAGTAAAAGGGCTAGGCAATGCAGATAGTACCTTTCGCGGCCGGATCAAAATGTATAACCTTGAAGTTCCCCTTGCTATTGTCTTTCGTGGATTTGAAGTAATTAAAGGCACACGGCTTCATGCCGAAGTAGGGGTTTCTCCATCCAAAATCTTAAACTCTGAATATGTCTTTTTGAGTGTAGAAGATGGCTTTCATTTAATTGAAGACCACAGCAACCGTTACTATAAGTCTGATCTATTTATCAATACCAGCATTGGCATTGATATTAATGCCGCTACATCTTGTATCTTTCAAGTACACTTGTATGGAAACTGGGGAACACAAAACGTTTACGAAGGCAGTGCTTTTCCCAACAAAGATGGTCGCAATAATCTGTATGGAATCAAATTAGGTTGGTTGTTTTAATTTCAGAAATTAAATTACTCGTAGTGCCGTTCCCGTTACCTATCCAAAGCTCACCACCTAGCATTTGTTTTAAAACAGTTAGTGTATTTGTCACCCTGCTTTGGTTAGGTATGGAGAACAGTTTTGCCCAAGAGAAGCTCACCGAAATGACCGTAGACCGTCCTGGGTTTGCAGAAACTCCTTACACGGTCTTGCCGAAAAAATGGCAAATCGAAACGGGCTTTGATTATTTTAGTCGATATGATAGTCGGTTGTTTAATTTACCTACCGTGCTGGTTCGAACCGGCTTATCAAATTCATCAGAACTGCGCGTTACCATTCGGGAAGCGGCAGAAGAAACGAAGGAAAGTTCAAGCTTTGCGCTTGCTCCGGTTTCATTGGCCATCAAAAAACATGTCATCAAAAAAAAGAAGTGGGTTCCTGAAATGGACGTGCTGGCCGGAATTGTTCTTCCTGTCGTATCATCTCCACAATTCTCCAGCAAAACTGGTACAGAGTTTTTACTTCTCTTTGAAAATGACTTTAGTGAAAAGACGGCTATCAATTACAACATCGGATTTACATGGGATAGCGGACGAGGTGAACATGTTTTTACTGCTGACTTCTGTTATAACTACTTACCCAACGATCGATTAGGCTTGTTTGTAGAATACTTTGGTTTTGGACCTCAGAGTTTACCATCCGAAAATGGTTTAGATGCCGGAATAACTTATCTCTTAAAATCCAATCTGCAAGCCGATCTATCAGGCGGATTCAGTTTGGTAAATGCCCGCGACAATGTTTTTGTATCCATGGGCATTACGGTTCGATTGTAAGCTTTAAATATCCGCTCTCTTCAATTTCAAATAACTGAAGTAGTTAAACAGAAAAGCCCAACCAAGTGCAATCAACACAGCCACGATGCTAATTGAATCCTGAATCTCCTGAAAAGCATAGCGTGGAAATGGAAGTGGTACTAGATTCGTAATAGATTGCAAAGGAAAAAATTGCTCAAGCCATCCAATACTTGGTCTTAAGCTTTCGCGAAATAAGTTGAGTCGAATGATACCTTCAATCATATGAGACAACATCAACAACACAATAGTAAGGCCTGATCGCTGAATCAACACACCTAAGAGCAATGCATACGATAGGAAAGCGAAGATCTCCAAAAAGTAAGCAAACAAAAATTCAGAACCGGTGAGAATATCCATCGCCCGTAACTCCGGTGTGTAAATCAAACCGGTTACAGCTATAATGAGTAGCAACATGCCCACACTCATCAAACTTAAAAGCACATTGGTTAATACTTTCGAAAGAACAAACTCCCAACGGCTCATGCCGTCAATGATGTTTTGACGCAGCGTGCGGTATTGATATTCGTTGGTAATGGAGATGACTACCATAATCGCCAACACTAATTTGAACAGGCCGCTTACCCAAATCAGGTTTTGCCAGATGTCGGGGAAATGATACAATGGAATTCGATTTACATTTAGTGATGAACCAAAATCTTCAAATTTGCTAGCGATCCATTTCAGAATTTCCATGCCACTAGCGGTGGTGAAGCCCAACGTGAGAAAATACAAACCGCATATCACCCAGAAAGTGCGATAGCTGGTCATTTTCTTTAAGTCGATTTGGAGTAGGTGTAGCATACAATAAATTTCTGTTTCAGATTAAACTAATGTCTCGTAATGATTTAATGGGCCTCGTTTAGGATTTCCAAAAATTGTTTCTCGAGCGATCTCTTCTTGGTCATCAAGTGAGAAGTAATGATTCCCTTCTCGAACAAAAAGCGATTTAACTCTTGGCTATGGTAGCTATCTTTCATCATCACCTGAAAAACTC
>JABFSO010000215.1 GCA_013140555.1 Cyclobacteriaceae bacterium
GCGGCACCGGCCCCGCTAAACGCGATGTTACTCCCGAAGCCACCGAGGCGGTTTGTCAGAAAATGATGCCCGGCTTTGGCGAACTGATGCGTAATGTCAGTTTACAGTACGTTCCTACCGCTATTTATCTCGCCAAACAGCAGGCATACGAAATAAAACTTTAATTGTAAATTTGCCTGGGAAGCCGAAAGCCATCCGACAATGTCTGGATGCGGTGTTTCCGGCTATTCCATATTGCATTGATTTATTAGAAGGACCGTTTCTGGAATGCAATACCGCAGTGATGAAACCGTTTCGCCCCAAGGAAGACACCACTTCCGGGGTAAAGCAGTAGTGAATACTTTGAATTCGTTACACGTATGGCAAGAATAAAATACTACTACGACACGGAAACGTGCAAATACGAACGTATACGCACTACCACAGGCGATATTATTCTGAATACATTGGGAATTATTTCACTCACCTTGGCGATGGCTGTGGGGCTTATGTTTCTTTATAGCAGCTACTTCGAATCACCACGCGAACTTCTGTTGAGTAATGAGGTGAAGGAACTCGAGTTCATGTATAGCAATCTGGAAAAACAAATTGACAAACTGGATGCCGAACTCGCCAACATGGAATACCGCGATGATAATATCTATCGTGCTGTGTTGGGTGCAGAGCCCATCGACAAAAGTGTGCGCGAAGCAGGCGTAGGTGGCATAGATCGCTACGAAGACATAAAGAAAAAGAACATCGTACACGAAGATTTTTTACTGAAACTGCATGAGCGTGTAGATAAACTAAAGCGCAAAGTGTATATCGAATCCAAATCACAAGATGAAGTAATTGCACTAACCGACAACAAACAGAAATTATTTGCAGCTATTCCGGCTATTCAACCTGTTAGCAACAAGCAGTTGATTGCGCTGGCCTCGGGCTTTGGTATGCGCATTCATCCGGTTTATAAAGTACGTAAAATGCACACAGGTGTCGATTTTGCCGCTTCCATTGGCACACCCATTTATGCTACAGCTGATGGAGTGATCGACCGATTAGAAGTCAGCTTCAGTGGTTACGGTA
Source organism: Cyclobacteriaceae bacterium (assembly GCA_013140555.1). Taxonomy (GTDB): domain Bacteria; phylum Bacteroidota; class Bacteroidia; order Cytophagales; family Cyclobacteriaceae; genus ELB16-189. Next base: position 1,066 of record JABFSO010000215.1, read on the forward strand.
AAGTGTTGGAAATTGATCATGGATTTGGATACCGCACTCGCTTCGCTCACATGCATGGATTTGAAGTGCGCTTTGGACAAAAAGTAAAACGAGGTGATTTGATTGGTTATGTAGGCGATACGGGACTTTCTACTGCGCCACACTTGCATTATGAAGTTTTCGTAAATGGAGTACACGTAAATCCTATTCACTACTTCTTCAATGATTTGAATGCGAAAGATTATGAAAAGATCATTCAACTGGCTTCGGTCGAAAACCAATCGCTGGGAATGTAATCATACAGAAAGAATTTCTTTTACAATTACCCGCATTTCATTCAACATCATAGCCGTGGCCCCCCACACCACTTCACCTTCTATTTCAAAATGAGGTGCCAGCATCGGGTAGATTTTTGCTGCCACTATTTCCTTGGTGCGGATCGCATCGGGTTGTATTAAATCAGACAGATTGCCTTCAATGATTCGCACCACTTCCGATTGCTGTGCCTGATAAACGGGGCGTTGTTCTACAAATCCAACTACCGGAATCACCATGAAGTTGCTAGGCATCACAAAAAACTGGCTGAGTTGTCCGATCACTTTGATCTGCTGAGAACTCACACCTATTTCTTCTTCTGTTTCGCGCAAAGCAGTTTCAATGGCTGTCTCACCCGGCTCGGCTTTTCCACCTGGCAAACTTACCTGACCGCCATGTGCTCCGAGGTATTCATGGCGCTTGGTTAGTGGAAATTTAAGCTGGCCGCCATCAGGGTAAAATAAAATCATCACACTACCCGGTTTGGGCGGCAGCGAGTGATCAAATTTTGGTTTGATCATTCCGGTGGGTGTTGCGCGCAAGGGTTCGTGCGCTATAGCTCCCGGCAAAGGCTGTTGCAGTCGCTGTTGAAGTTGATCGAGTAATGAAGGCCACATCATTTACAATACTTAATTAGATCAGCTGTCAGCATTTGGTCCCCTCGTTGTTCTGATTGGCGAAAAGCATCACATGCTTCTTTCCGTTTATTATTTTTTACATATGCGGTGCCGAGGTAAAAATAGATCTTATCAATAAATGAATCCATCTTCTCGGCTTGAGCCAACAGCCGTTCCGCGGAAGCGTAATCTTGCTTCATCAGATACAAAATACCCTTGTTGCGATACGCCCAGCCGTTGTAAGGATCAGCATACATACTTTGGTTGATGTCTTCTTCGGCTTTGACCAGATCATTCAATTGTAAATAAATAAAGCCTCGGTTGTTTAAGAAATACGCTTGCTTCGGGTCGAGGTCAATTGCCTGATTGATGTGTTTCAGCGCTTCATCGAAATTTCTTTTTTCAATATCTATTAATGCCAACGTGTTGTACACATTAGGCTCGTTGCCTTTGCGCGCCTGCGCCTGATTTAATTCTTTTAATGCTACGTCATAGTCGTGTTTGTAATATTGCACGATAGCGTGATTGACTAAATAATCCACATTACTAGGAGCCAACTGCATGGCTTTTTCAAAAGACTCCAGTGCCTTATCGAACTCCCGCATTTTGGTAAAAACCAAACCCTTCGTAAAATACGCTAAGGCAGTATCCGGTTTGGCTGCAATCACTTTCGTGAGATCATCCAGTGCCTGAAAGTAAGCCTTGGTCTCATACGCTGCATTCGCGCGGTTGATCAATGCATTCACAAATGTAGGTTTGCACTCGATTGCTTTTGTGTAATTCTCTACGGCTAAATCAAAACGTTTTTGTTCAAAGTACACCGTTCCCAGATTATTCCAGGCTTCAGCATAGCATGGCTCTAAACGAATGGCCTCGCCATAATAATAAGATGCTTGCTCATAATTCCGCTCTTTGGTGGCAATATTGCCCTTCAGTAAAAATTGTTGAAGGCGTGTTTCTTTAGTGTCGCAGGCTAGCAAACACACTGCCAGTAAAAGAAAAAGGAAAGGTCTCATAGATAATTTTATCATAAACGAAGTCTGTGAAAACTAAGCTGCTGCAAAAATACAACATAAACTTAACCGCAAAGGCTAACACTTGTTTTGGAGGAATTATAAAAATATATCCACTTGAATTTTGAATACTAAATCCGAATCCCTTTCTTTGAGCCATCAAATGACAACAACTCAAAACATCCATCGCCATCACCATACAACTAGCTTGTCTGGCGGCTTTATGTTTTGATCTGATTATAAGATTTACTCAAAAAGGCTTGCCAACAATGGCGAGCCTTTTTTGTTGTTAAGAATTTGGATTAAAATGATAACTATAAAAACCGTATGATTACACCACTCCGCATTGCCATTCAAAAGTCAGGACGCCTTCAGGAAGATTCGTTGAAGTTATTAAAAGAAAGCGGCTTGCACTTCAGCAATGGCAAAGATCAACTAAAAACACAAGCGCGGAATTTTCCGATTGAATTGCTCTTCTTACGTGATGACGATATTCCGCAATATGTAGAAGACCAAGTAGCCGATGCGGGCATTGTCGGTGAAAATGTGTTGATCGAAAAACAGAAAAAGAATGAGTTGGTGAAGCGCCTGGATTTTGCCAAATGCCGACTCTCCATTGCCGTTCCTCGTTCCGAAAACTACACCGGCATTTCGTACCTGCAAGGAAAAAACATCGCTACCTCCTACCCGGTGATCGTACAACAATTCTTAGACAAGCACGGCATTCAAGCGGGCATACATGAAATCAGTGGCTCGGTCGAAATCGCACCGGGCATTGGGTTGGCAGATGCGATCTGCGACATCGTGAGTACCGGCAGCACGTTATTAAGCAACGGACTGAAAGAAGTAGAAACCGTTATTCAAAGTGAGGCAGTGTTGATCGCTACACCCAATCTCCCAAGCGACAAAAAGCAAATCTTAGATAAACTGATCTTCCGCATCAATGCAGTGCAGTCGGCCAAAAACAACAAATACATTTTATTGAATTGCCCCAATGAAGCCATCGAAAAAATTACAAGCGTCATCCCGGGCATGAAGAGTCCTACTATCATGCCGTTGAGTCGCACGGGCTGGTCGAGTTTACATTCTGTGGTCGATGAAAATGACTTTTGGGAAAAGATCGATTTACTGAAGTCATTCGGTGCCGAAGGAATTTTGGTGATACCAATTGAGAAGATGATTGCTTAGCAGAGACTTGAGATGTGAGACTTGAGAAAATAGATAACAGAAAACGAAGAAAGATGAAAGTTGAGATAAATCCTGCGAGAGAAACCTGGAGCGCATTGTGCCAGCGGCCGCAACTGGAGTTGGAATATTTAGAGGGTGTTGTGAACAACATTCTCACGCGCGTAAAAAAATCCGGTGACGAGGCGCTGCGCGAATTGACAAAACAATTTGACGGTATTGCACTCAATAACTTATCTGCCACCACCGAAGAGGTAAATCAAGCGATTGCTTCTTTGCCTGATTCCCTCAAAAAATCAATCACACAAGCAGCTGCCAACATTGAAAAGTTTCACACAGCACAACGTAATCCGGTAGTTCAAATTGAAACCATGCCGGGTGTTACCTGCTGGCGCAAGCAAGTGGCTATTCAATGTGTGGGCATTTACATTCCGGGAGGTTCAGCCCCTTTGTTTTCTACGGTGTTGATGCTGGGTATTCCCGCCAAAATAGCGGGATGCAAAGAAGTAGTTTTGTGTACACCACCCGCATCGGACGGAGCAATTCACCCCGCCATTCTGTTTGCAGCCTCACTGGCAGGCATCACTAAAATTTTCAAAGTAGGTGGCGCACAAGCTATCGCAGCGATGGCGTATGGCACGGCTACTATTCCGCAAGTCGATAAGATCTTTGGTCCGGGAAATCAATACGTCACCAAAGCGAAGCAACTCATCAACCAATCGGGAACCGCCATTGACATGCCGGCCGGTCCCTCGGAAGTATTGGTGATTGCGGATGGCCAAGCAAGTCCTTCATTCATTGCAGCCGATCTGTTATCACAAGCGGAACATGGACCAGATAGCCAAGTGGTTTTGGTAACTAAAGATTCCGAGTTGGTGAAGAAAACCGAAGCCGCATTAGAGGAACAACTCCTGCAACTGCCTCGACAAAAAATTGCGCGCGAAGCATTGAAAAATAGTTTGGCGATCGTGCTCGGCTCCGAAGATCAGATTATTGATTTTGTGAATGCATATGCACCCGAACATTTGATTATCAATACAATTGATGCCGATGTTTTAGGCGAACGAATTACCAATGCAGGCTCCATTTTCTTAGGCGCGTATTCACCGGAGTCTGTTGGAGACTACGCGTCAGGCACGAATCACACTTTACCAACCAATGGCTATGCAAAAGCATATAGCGGTGTATCGCTGGATAGTTTTACCAAATCCATCACTATTCAAAAACTAACCAAAGAAGGACTTGATCTCTTGGGTCCGATCGTTGAAGAAATGGCAGAAGCCGAACAACTGAAAGGACACGCGCAGGCGGTGCGGGTTCGAAGAAATTCTAATTAACAAGACATGGACATCACGCAACTCGTTCGACCCAATATTTCTAAACTAAAACCGTATTCATCTGCCCGCGATGATTTCAAAGGAAGTGCCTCGGTTTATCTCGATGCCAATGAAAACCCCTACCCTTCCGATTTCAATCGCTACCCAGATCCGCATCAGCAAAAGCTGAAAACAAAAATAGCTGCTATCAAAAATATCCCTACCGAAAACATATTTGTAGGCAACGGCAGCGATGAGCCCATCGACTTGTTGTTTCGTGCTTTTTGTGAACCGGGTATTGATAATGTATTAATTCCCGAACCTACGTACGGCATGTACACGGTGAGTGCAAATATCAACAACATTGCCATCAAAAATATTTCGCTCACACCTGATTTTGATTTGGATGTCGAAGCCATCTCGAAAGCATTGGATAAAAACACAAAGCTGTTGTTTCTTTGTTCGCCTAATAATCCTTCCGGCAATTTGTTGAGCGAAGAAAAAATCAATCAGTTGTTACATGCCTTTCCGGGATTGGTGGTTGTAGATGAAGCGTACATTGATTTTACAAAACGTCTCGGCTTTCTTGCTAAGATCAACGATTACTCCAATCTGGTTGTGTTGCAAACTTTATCCAAAGCTTGGGGAATGGCTTCTTTGCGGATCGGTATGTGTTTCGCACCACCCGAAATCATTCAAGTGCTCAACAAGATCAAGCCTCCTTACAACATCAGCGGCATCAACCAGCAACTGGCAGAGCAAGCGCTGAATGACGTGGCGCGAAAAGAGAAAAACGTACAGGAGATTATTGCGCAGAGAGAATGGCTGAAAAAAGAATTGAATCAATTACCTTCTGTTCACCAGGTGTATCCTTCAGAAGCGAATTTCCTGTTGGTAAAAATAGCTGGCGCCCGTGAAAAGTACCAACAATTGATTCGAACCGGAGTGGTGGTGCGTGATCGTTCTTCGGTAATTTTGTGTCAGGATTGTCTGCGGATTACAGTTGGTACACCTTCAGAAAATCAACAACTAATAACTTCATTAGAAAAATTAGAATGAGAACTTTGCCTCCAAGAAATAAATCTCGCCACCAAGACACAAAAACACAAAGAATAAGCTCCGAGCCTTTGTAACTTCGTGGCAAAAAAATAAAAGATAAAAAATGAAAAGAGTATTGTTTATTGATCGCGATGGCACGCTGATTCACGAGCCGGCAGACGATCCGCAAATTGATGGATTGGAGAAAGTAAAATTCATTCCCGGTGTGTTTACTTGGCTGGGGCGAATCGCTAGAGAAAACAATTACGAATTTGTGATGGTAACGAATCAGGATGGATTAGGAACTGACTCTTTTCCAGAGCACACGTTTTGGCCCACACAAAACTTCATCATCAACACGTTGGCGGGTGAAGACATCACCTTTCATGAAGTTTGCATCGACCGCTCCTTCTCGCACGAAAACAAACCCACCCGCAAGCCAGGCATTGGCATGCTTACCAAGTATCAAACACCCGAATACGATCTCACTAATTCGTATGTGATTGGCGATCGCATCACCGATATTCAATTGGCTAAAAACCTTGGCGCGCGTGGCATTCTCATCAACAATGGTAGCCTCACTCCTGCTCTTTCTGAAAATGAACTCAAAGAAACTTGTGCGCTCGTCACCACTTCTTGGAAAGAGATTTACAATCTGGTAAAAATTCATCGTACAGCATCGCACGAGCGAACCACCAAAGAAACCGCTATCAATATTTCTCTTGATCTGGATGGAAAAGGAGCTTCTTCCATCTCCACCGGACTTGGATTTTTTGATCACATGCTGGATCAACTGGCCAAGCATGGTTTGGTTGACCTCACCATCTCCGTAAAGGGAGATTTACACATTGACGAACACCACACCATCGAAGACACTGCCTTGGCCTTAGGTGAAACTTTCCTAAAGGCACTAGGTGATAAAAAAGGAATTGAACGCTACGGCTTTTGTTTGCCGATGGACGATTGCCTCGCACAGGTAGCGATCGACTTTGGTGGACGCCCGTGGTTGGTTTGGGAAGCCGAGTTCAAGCGCGAGAAGATTGGCGATGTGCCCACCGAAATGTTTTACCATTTCTTCAAGTCTTTCTCGGACACGGCCAAGTGCAATCTCAATATCAAAGTAGAAGGCACCAACGAGCATCATAAAATTGAAGCCATCTTTAAAGCTTTCGCAAAAGCGATCAAAGCGGCAGTACGAAAAGATCCGTTCAACGATCAACTTCCTTCTACCAAAGGCACCTTATGAAGATAGCCGTTATCAAATACAATGCGGGTAACATCCGGTCGGTAGCATTTGCGCTGGAACGGTTGCAGGTAGAATACACCATCACCGATCATCCGGAAGAAATTCAACAAGCCGACAAAGTCATTTTTCCAGGCGTGGGCGAAGCCAGCACCACGATGCGTTACTTAAAAGATAACCGACTCGATGATCTGATTCGTTCGTTAAAACAACCCGTGCTAGGAATTTGTCTGGGGATGCAGTTGATGTGCAAACATTCCGAAGAAAACGACACACCTTGCTTGGGCATCTTCGATGAAACCGTGCGTTTGTTTGTTCCCCAGCATCACGAAAAAGTGCCACACATGGGATGGAATTCGCTGACCACAATAAATGATTGGCTTCCCTCCGAATTGAAAGATCAATTTGTTTACTTTGTGCACAGTTTTTATGTACCGATCAGTGCGCACACCTCCGCACAAACCGACTACATTCAAGCCTTTAGTTCTGCCATGCGAAAAGATAACTTTTATGCCGTTCAGTTTCATCCGGAAAAGTCCGGGCCCGTGGGAGAAAAAGTAATCCAGGCATTTCTCCAGCAATAATCGTCAACAAATGAGAATCATTCCAGCTATCGATATCATCAACGGAAAGTGCGTGCGACTCACTCAGGGTGACTTTTCGAAAATGAAAGTGTACAAAGAAGATCCGGTGGAAGTAGCCAAAGAATTTGAAGAAGCCGATCTGGAATATTTGCACCTGATCGATTTGGATGGCGCTAAGAAAGGTGAAGTGGTGAATTGGAAAGTGATTCGCGATATACAAGAAGACACTGCACTTCAGGTAGATTTTGGAGGTGGCGTAAAAACTGAAGAAGAAGTACAAGAATTACTGTACCTCGGCATTAACCAGATCAATATCGGAAGCCTAGCTGTGAAGGAGCCTGAAAAATTTATTGGCTGGCTCAAGAAGTTTGGTTCTGAAAACTTTATTCTCAGTGCCGATGTAAAAGGCGAAAATGTTTCCATCAACGGGTGGCTTGAATCCACCGAATTCCGATTGTTTGATTTGGTTAGCAAGTTTGCCGATCACGGGTTAGAATACCTAACGGTGACTGACATTGCCACCGATGGCATGCTTAGCGGCCCAAACTTTGGGTTGTATAAAAAGCTGATGAAGAAATTTCCCGACTTAAAAATCATTGCCAGTGGCGGTGTGAGTTCCATCGATGACTTGAAAGAACTGCAGCACATCAAAGTATTTGGAGCTATTGTAGGCAAAGCCATTTACGAAGGGCACATTCAACTGAGTCAACTGAAAAATCTGTAGTCGTGCTGACCAAACGAATTATCCCTTGCTTAGATATCAAAGATGGTCGCACGGTAAAAGGTGTGAACTTCCTGGAGTTGCGTGATGCCGGTGATCCGGTAGCACTAGGTGAAATGTATGCCCAACAAGGTGCCGATGAATTAGTCTTTTTGGACATCTCGGCTACCAACGAAAAACGAAAAACTTTTGTAAAGCTGGTGCGCGAGATTGCAGCTCATGTCAATATTCCATTTACCGTAGGCGGAGGCATCAGTAGCATCGAAGATGTAGCACCATTGCTCGAAGCCGGTGCCGACAAAGTGAGTATCAACTCCGCTGCCGTATCGAATCCACAACTGATTGATGATTTAGCGAAGGCTTTCGGATCGCAATTTGTGGTGCTCGCTATTGATGCACGGAAAGTGAATAACCAATGGACGGTGCATACGCATGGCGGATCGCGACCCACGGAAAAGAAGTTGTTTACATGGGCCAAAGAAGGTCAGTCGCGGGGAGCAGGTGAGATTCTTTTCACCAGCATGGATCACGATGGAACGAAGAGCGGCTTCGCGGTAGATCCATTGGAAAAGTTAAATCAATTGTTACAAATTCCGGTGATCGCTTCGGGAGGGGCCGGCAACATGAGTCATTTTCTGGAAGCTTTTGTTATTGGCAAAGCCGATGCCGCCTTGGCCGCCACACTCTTTCACTTTGGTGAAATCAAGATTCCAGACCTGAAAGCATATTTAAGCAATCATCACCTTCCTATTCGTAAGACCATATGATCAACATCGCTGAATTGGATTTTCAAAAATCAGGTGGACTGATTCCATGCATTGTGCAGGATGCCTCCACCGACAAAGTTTTGATGTTGGGCTATGTGAACGAAGAAGCGTTGCAAAAAACCATCACTGAAAAGAAAGTTACCTTCTTCAGTCGCAGCAAACAGCGCCTCTGGACGAAAGGAGAAACCTCGGGCAATTTTTTACACTTCGTTTCCATTTTACAAGATTGTGATCGCGATACCTTGCTCATCAAAGCAAAACCTGCCGGACCTGCCTGTCACACCGGTGCTGATACTTGCTTTAATGAGAAAAATACGTTCAACGATATTCGTTTTCTCGATGCGGTGGTTCAACATCGCAAAGCCAACCCGAAAGAAGGTTCGTACACCAACCAGTTGCTGAACAAAGGCATCAATAAAGTAGCTCAAAAGGTGGGCGAAGAAGCAGTTGAATTAGTGATCGAAGCGAAAGACGATAACAAAGAGTTATTTCTGGGCGAAGCTGCTGATTTAATGTATCATTACCTCGTACTATTGGCCGCCAAAAACCTGCAGCTTTCCGATGTAGTTCAGGTATTGAAGCAGCGACATTCCTGATTGTCTTTTCCGCTACAAATTAATTGAAAAGTTGTAGCTTCATTTATAGAAAAGAAGCTATGACAAATCACGTGATTCATCGCAACGGGCATCCCTTCGTGCCCTATTCCGCATCCATTCACACTTCCGAAGAAGTGATGCATACCAGTGCCGCCTTTTATCAACGCATGAATCAAAGACGCTCACTGCGCGATTTCACTGATCAGCCAATCGCACCAGAAGTGATTGAGAATATCATCCGAACAGCCTCCACTGCACCTTCCGGAGCGAATAAACAGCCCTGGACTTTCTGTGTGGTTTCGAATCCGGTAACGAAAAAAGAAATACGACTTGCCGCAGAAAAAGAAGAACACGAAAGCTACACCAAACGCATGAGCGAAGAGTGGCTTAGTGATATCGAGCCCTTACAAACGGATTGGAATAAGCCGTTTCTGGAAACAGCGCCCTACTTGATTGTGGTATTCAAACAAGTTTATGAATTGAAACTTGACGGAACGAAAGGCAATCATTACTATGTGAATGAGTCTGTAGGTATTGCTTGTGGATTTTTGCTGACTGCCATTCATCATGCAGGATTAGCTGCATTAACACACACCCCTAGCCCGATGAATTTTTTGACTGAGTTACTTCATCGCCCGGAAAACGAGCGCCCTTACTTATTGATCCCGGTAGGATATGCCGCACCCGATGCACTCGTTCCGGATTTAAAAAGAAAACCATTGAGCGAAGTGTCGGTTTGGTACTAAATTGGCATCATGATTCGAAAACTACTGAAGTACATTTCTTACGCTCTATTCGGGTTGTTCACGCTGCTGATCATAATTGGCATTGTCTGGTATCGCAGCGACATCGAAGTGAAAGACCTTGAACCCACGTACTTCACTGCACAGTCTTCCTACGTTCAAGTTGATGACGCCAAACTTCATGTGCGCCAACGCGGTGCAGGTCCTGCCCTCTTCTTACTTCATGGCAGCTTTGCCTCGCTTCACACCTGGAATGGCTGGGAGAATGAACTCGAGAAAAGCTTTCATACCATTTCCCTAGACTTTCCCGGACACGGTTTAACAGGCCCCACACCAAGTGCAAAGTATTCCACCGATGATTATGCACAATTGATTTTTAAATTGGCCAATCAGTTAAAGATCGACACGTTTTATGTAGCCGGAAATTCCATGGGTGGACAAGTAGCCTGGAAGATGGCCCTTCATCATCCGGAGCGAGTGAAGAAACTCATACTGGTCGATGCCGCAGGTTACTCAAAGGTAGACACCACTACCAAATCGGCCAAGCAAAGCAGACCGTTTATCTTTAAGCTTTTGCAGAATGATGTCACTGCTAATCTTTTAGTGAAGATCACTCCACGTTTTCTGTTCCGCTGGAATTTGAAGCAAGTCTACGTCAACCCCGATGCCGTGCGCGAAGAAGATGTAAATCGTTTTTATGATTTGATGATGCGGGCCGGCAACCGCGAGGCTACTATTCAGCGCCTGCGCCAGCCGGGAAAAGATTTGCAAGACAGCATTCGGTTTATCGCCACGCCTACCCTCATTCTTTGGGGTAAAAAAGATCGGTGGATTCCGGTGGCAAATGCGGATCGTTTTAAGAAGGATATTCAAACTGCACAATTGATTGTCTGGGATGACTTGGGCCACGTGCCCATGGAAGAACAACCTGACTTGACCGTAACTCCTGTCATTTCATTTCTACACGATAAACCAAGGAATAATCGCCAGCAATAGGCACACAATCAACCAAAAGAGAAATCGCTTGCTGTTCTTCTGTTCAGACGGCATATCAAGAGTTTTTGCAAGCAAACGATCTCGAGAACAGCAGGTTTTTAGATTAACAAATCATTAACTACGGAAGGAATTGCGGCTTCAATTCCTTAAAATTGCACGATCATTTTTTAACCCTTCATCATGACCCAATTTTCCTTCACTGAAAAGAAAGATACACGCTCCGGTTTCGGGGCCGGTTTACACGAATTAGGCAAAGCCGACAGCAATGTGGTTGCCTTGTGTGCCGACCTTACGGGATCGCTGAAAATGGATGCCTTCAAAAAGGACTTTCCCGATCGTTTCTTTCAGGTGGGAATTGCCGAAGCCAACATGATGGGCCTCGCAGCCGGTATGACCATTGGTGGTAAGATTCCTTTTACAGGAACGTTTGCCAACTTCTCTACAGGGCGCGTGTACGATCAAATTCGTCAGTCGATTGCCTACTCCGGCAAGAACGTTAAGATCTGTGCTTCGCATGCCGGACTTACCCTCGGTGAAGACGGAGCCACGCACCAGATTCTCGAAGACATTGGCATGATGAAAATGCTTCCGGGTATGACTGTGATTGTTCCATGTGATTATAACCAAACCAAAGCCGCTACTATTGCCTTGGGCAAACATGTAGGTCCAGCCTACCTACGCTTTGGCAGACCGACTTGGCCGATCTTTATGGCAGCCGATCGTCCGTTTACCATTGGCAAAGCAGATAAATTGATTGACGGTACCGATGTTACCATCTTTGGTACCGGACACATGGTGTGGTTGGCGGTGGAAGCGGAAGCTGCATTGGCCGAAAAAGGCATCCGTGCGGAAGTCATTAACATTCACACTATCAAACCTTTGGATGTAGAAGCCATTCTAGCTTCCGTACAAAAAACAAAGTGTGTGGTAACCTGCGAAGAGCATCAGATCAATGGCGGGTTGGGTGACAGTGTAGCCCAGGTATTGTCGCGCTTCTACCCTGCTCCGCAAGAGTTTGTAGCTGTGAATGACAGCTTTGGCGAAAGCGGCACACCCACACAATTGCTAACTAAATATGGCCTGAGCACCGAGCAAATTATTAAGGCAACTGAAAAAGTGATCGCGCGCAAAAAGTAGGTGTGATTGTTGTTGCGGTAATAATAGCGGTAATAATAGCTGCAATAGTAAAATGATAGGCAGTTTGTTAATGAATCACTGATTTAAAGGTAACTCGAGGTCAATATCAATGTTTAAATTTTTGATATACGGCATAGTGATCTTCATCGCTCCAAGTTTATTCGTGCAGAATAAAAGTGGAGTCAATGAGGATTCTTATCGAAGAATCCATTGTTTGGAACCTGATAGTTTATTCGATAAAAATCTTGATGAGGAAAGTTTAAATAGGATGCTTGTTTTTCTTCCAGATAGTTCAATTTCCTTCACATCAAATATCAGGAATGACCATAGATTTTTTGGATACTCTAAACCAGACACAAATTCAGAAAGATTGATACTTTTTTCTGTTTTCACGAAGGATGTTGAAAACAATCCTTATTGCTGTAAACTTGGAGCTTATTATGATTTATTTGGTGAATATCCGAGATTAAAGCTTAGTAATAAAATTAACAAGTTTATCGAAGTTGAACTAACTGATTCCTCTGAAAACAGTCAAATGGTATATTTCAAAGAAAGATGGATCAACATTAAATGAGATATCAGCTGATGTCATTTTTACACCACATTATTGACGCATTAGTGAGGTTGGGTTCACATCGATGTTACGCCACCACTAAAAAATAAACAATGCCGGGAGCTTTCGGCATTCTAAAATCAAGAGATATTGAAACGTTTTATCAAATGGCTGTTGGGATTTGTGTTCGCTATGGTAGTGCTGACCGTTGCGTTATTAGCCCCTATCAATTACACACCCCTTGACAAGCAATCTTTTCATCAAACTATGATGCAAAGAATGGAGGAATGCAAATTCGCCACCTCCACAGCACAGCCGATTGAAGTTGGTTGGAGTAAATTCAACCTGCTTCCCTCCTACAGCATGCCCATGGCGGGCTATACTCCCAAAGACAAGTACGAAAGCATTCATGATTCCGTTTATTGCCGCGTGCTGGCCATTCGCCAAGGAGAAGACAACTACTTTGTGGTGAGTGCCGATCTGATGTTGTTCCCACCCGTGATCAAAACGCGAATCGAAAGTGAATTGCAAAAGCAAAACAAAAACTACTTCCTCTATCTCACCGCCACACATACGCATAGCAGCTTAGGCGGATGGGATCCGAGTGTGGTGGGAAGAATTACCTTAGGCACCTATCACAGTGAATGGGTTGAAACCATTTCGATGAAAATCATCGAGCAACTGGAAGTAGCACGAGCTTCGGCAAAACCCGCACGACTTTCTTACTTTGAACAAGATGCGAAAGAGTATGTGGAGAACCGACTTGATGTGGCGCACGGAAAAGTAGACAGCAAAATCAGAGGCATTGAATTTGTTCGCTCCGATAGTTCGCGGGGAATCATCGTGAGTTACAGTGCACATCCCACGACAGTGGAATTACTCAGCCTGATCATTTCCGGAGATTATCCCAATGCACTGACCGATCGCTTGGAACGGAAATTTTCTTTCGCACTCTTCATGGCTGGGATGGTCGGAAGTCATCGACTGACCGGAGTAACCGGCAGCGATTTTCAACGCATCGACACGGCAGCCGACAAACTGAATCGTAAAATTGAAGTGGCCACCCGCACAAAATTAGCTGACTCGGTTTCCATCACCTCTGCTCACATTCCGATTGCATTTGGGCCTTCGCAACTGCGGATTGCCACCGATTGGAAAGTACGCAACTGGGCGTTTGGCTCGCTGGTGGGACCACTACAAGGCGAACTTACGGTGCTTCAATTAGGAAACATCTTGTTGATCGGAACTCCATGCGACTTCTCAGGAGAAATCTTTGTGAATAAAGAATTAGAAGCGCTGGCAGAAAAGCACGGAAAGAAGGTGATGATCACTAGCTTCAATGGAAACTACACCGGCTATGTAACAGACGATCGCTATTATGAAGCGGGAAACGAAGAAGAAGTGATGGCCCTCAACTGGGTGGGACCTTACTTTGGCGAATACTATTCAGAGATGATTACTCACCTCATCACCAAAACACCTTCAACCTCCATGCC
>JABFSO010000022.1 GCA_013140555.1 Cyclobacteriaceae bacterium
ATAAAGATTCGGATTTTGGTCGACCAATTCGTTGATGTTTTTCAAATTTGTGTTGCCGATATATTTTTTGGCATTCGCATTCATCAACTGTACTTCGCCTTCAGAATCAAATGAAATAATACCGGTGCGCACCTGTTGCACAATCGTGTTGAGGTACTGCCAGCTTTCTTCTTTTTCGGAGCGTGCCTTGCGAAAAGCTTCCATTACTTCGTTAAAGGCTGTATTCAATTCGCGAAAGCTTTTTCCTAACTTATTGTCGTTGGCAAATCCGGAAATAAAATCGGAGTATTTTACCGATTCGAGAAAGCGTGTGAGTTTACGGTTGGTTTGCGATGTGAAGCGATAGAGTTCAATCAACTGAAATACGATGATCAATACCGTGAGCCCCGCAGCAAAGATCATGTTCGGCCGCGAAAACATGTACATCACAAGCCCTACCGACAGTGCCAGCAACAACACCCGAAACGCTACACGAAAACGAAAATCATTGAAGGCCATTGGTTAATTAGTTAATTCGTTGATTTGTTAATTCGTTTATTTAGGTGCGGTTAAATTTGGATTCAGTTTTACAAAACATGATATATTAATTAACGAATCATCGAATTGTTTCATTACCGAATTAATAGAGTCCACTCTTCTTAAGTATTCGTTGATCTGTTAACATTCTAAAAAAGTCTTAATTTATACACTAAAATATTCAGAGACTCTATCATTACTCGGCATCATTAACGAATTATCGAATTGTCTCATTATCGAATTAATTAAAGCCCATGCTTCTCCAACCTTCTATACAACGATGATCGAGTAAGGCCGAGCTCTGAAGCAGCTTGGGTAATGTTTCCGTTGTATTTTTTCAGCACTTTGCGAATCAATAGTTTCTCTACTTCATCCAGATTGTATTGATCTAAGCTCACCGATTGATCGGTTTCTTTCGGCACTGAAGTGGTGAAATTAAAATCCTCCGGCTGTAACACTGTCGAGTTGCTTAAAATGATGGCACGCTCTAAAGAGTGTTGCAATTCGCGAATGTTGCCTGGCCACGGATGTTTATTCATACGGGTCATGGCGGCATCGCTGATCTTGTTCACACTCTTGCCGTATTTAGCCGAGTAGTGTTTTAAGAAATGATTTGCCAGCAAAGGAATATCCTCGAGCCGATCGCGCAAAGAAGGAATTTGAATTTCAATGGTATTGATCCTGTAAAGTAAATCCTGACGAAAACGATTTTCTTTCACCATATCATACAATGGCATGTTGGTGGCGCAAATCAACCGGATGTCGATGGTGGTATCTTTGTTTGATCCCACGCGACTCACTTTACGGTTTTGTAGTACGGTCAGCAGCTTAGCTTGCAAAGGCATCGACAAGTTGCCGATTTCATCCAGAAAGAGTGTGCCGTTGTTCGCTAACTCAAACCGGCCGGCACGATCTTCTTTCGCGTCCGTGAAAGATCCTTTCTTATGCCCGAATAATTCGCTTTCAAAAAGAGTTTCGGTAATGGAGCCCAAATCTACACTGGCAAATGTTTCTGCTTTTCGATTCGAATTACGATGGATGGCACGCGCGATTAATTCTTTACCTGTTCCGTTTTCGCCTAAGATGAGCACATTCGCATCCGTCAATGCTACCCGCTCGATGGTTTGAAAAATGCGCTGCATACTTTGGCTCTGGCCAATGATGTCGCTGAATTTTTCATTGATGGACTGATTGATTTCGTGATTTTTTATTTTCAATGTCTCGATTTCATCCCGCGATTCGCGCAAGCGCATGGATGAGTAGAGCGTAGCGAGTAATTTTTCGTTCTCCCAGGGCTTCAATACAAAGTCGGTCGCACCTGCTTTGATAGCACGCACGGCCATTTGCACATCGCCATAAGCAGTAATCAAAACTACCACTGCCGAGGGATCGATGCTTAGAATTTTTTCCAACCAATAATAGCCTTCGCTACCGCTGCTCACATCTTTGGTGAAGTTCATGTCGAGCAAAATCACATCGTAGTCTTCTTGATTCATCAATCCAGGAATGGCTTCCGGATTTTTCTCAATGTCTACTTGGGCGAAATGCCTTTTCAGATACATTTTGGCTGCCTTCAACAGATCTTCGTTGTCGTCTACAATTAAAATTTTTCCGTGCTTCGATTCTGACATACAATTAATTTGATAATTCGATAATTCGACTCTTCGATGAGTGAGTTGCCTCTGATCATACGATATTGTCTTTTAACTCAGCATTGAGTTACCAGCCAAGCAACAATATTGATACCGAAAGGCGAATACCTCTTAAACGCTCGAATTTGGCAAATTGCCCTGTTCAAAGGTATTGATAATCGTCCGCAATCGAACAATCAAGTTCAGATATGAACGGAAAAAATGAACAAATAGCTTGAAATTAGCCGAGTTACCCCCTTACCAATGGTTGGCACGTTTGTTGGCAATGGGTAGGTGAACTTGAACAAGCACCAATGGATAAACAGATTAAAAAGAAATTTTGGACACTGAAGCGAATAGCAACTTATGGAGGGGGTGCAGCTTTGGTTATTTTTATTGCCTACCAATTAATTTTTTCAGAAAGGAGACCCACACTGGTTACTGAGAAAGAGAAATTGACCATCTCCGAAGTAAAGCGTGGTGAGTTTAAGGAATTTATCCCACAAACAGGTACAGTAGAGCCTGCACGAACTGTTTTCTTAGATGCGATTGAAGGAGGTAACATTAAGCGCATTGTTCGCGAAAGTGGAGCTGTTTTGAAAAAAGGCGATGTGATTTTGGAACTTACCAACCTGAACCGCGAACTATCAGTTTTACAACAAGAGGCATCTTTCAATGAAAGTATTAACCGAGCCCGTGAAACGAAATTGAATATTATGCGAAACGATTTGGAGCAACGTCAGACCCTTGCATTGATTGACAATCAACTTCAGATTTTAGAACCGCAGTATCGCAGACAAAAGCAATTGTTCGAAAAGAAATTGATCTCGCGTCAGGATTTTGAGAAGACAGAGGCCGATTATAAATACAATGTGGAACGCAAGCGCATTACTTACGAGGTATACCGCAATGACTCCATCGACCGAATCCGCCAGCTAAAAGCAGTTTCTAAATCTGAACAGCAAATGACGTTGAGCTTAGATGGCGTTAGCAAAATTTTGGATAACCTGTTGATCCGTTCTCCGATTGATGGTCAATTGTCTACCCCACACTGGGAAATAGGTCAAGCGGTGAGTACAGCTCAGCGATTAGGCCAAGTAGATATCATCGGAAGTTTTAAGGTGCGAGTGCCAATTGACGAATTGTACCTACCTAAAATTTCGGTAGGTCTGCCCTCTACCACCGACTTTGCCGGAAAGACCTATCGTTTGGTTATAACTTATATTTATCCAACTATTCAGAATGGGCGATTTGAAGTAGATATGAATTTTGATGGTGAAACACCACAAGGAATTCGCAGAGGTCAGTCATTGCGAATGCGCATCGAATTGGGTCAAGCATCTGAGCAATTGCTTTTACCGGTGGGTGGATTCTATAAAGATACTGGTGGCAATTGGGTATTTGTGCTCGATAGTGATGACAAAGCAGTAAAGCGCGATATTAAGCTGGGAAGAAAGAATTCAGAGAACTTTGAGGTGTTGGAAGGCTTGAAAGCGGGCGATCGAGTGATCACTTCTTCTTACGAGAATTTCGGCAACAACGAAGTCTTAATTTTGAAATAGTGCAACCTATTAATTAAATCTGCGTCTAACTTGCAACCAAACATAAAAACTGAAGTACTACTTACAACTATTTGATTAACCAAAACATCCAACCAATAAATCAATTACTCATGATTAAATTAAAGAACCTAGAGAAAGTTTACACAACAGAAGAAGTGGAAACTACCGCCTTGAATAACATCAACATGGAAATTAAAGATGGCGAGTTCGTTGCCATCATGGGTCCATCCGGTTGCGGAA
>JABFSO010000471.1 GCA_013140555.1 Cyclobacteriaceae bacterium
GTAAATGCCTTCTGTCCCAGTTAGGTGTTTCAGGTATATTTCTGGGATTCGATCGATTTCTTCAATAATCCTTAGTGTCCAAAGAATTTTTTTCTGAACCTTCGAGGATTGCTTAATGTAGAATTCCTGAAAGTAGTTTTTAAAAAAGAGCAGATCCCGTTTCTTCTCCACAAAGGCAAATTTAGTAAAAGTAGTCCAATTGGACAACTATTAAAATCGTCTAACACCTTTGAGGTGTCATGAAGACAAGACTAATTAAATCCCAATTTCACCCGAACCCGGCTGAGTACTTTTCTTGCGATGACAGTGGCTTTCGCTTCGCTGTGTTGCAATTTCTTTTCTAATTCAGGCAAGTTGCTCATGTAGAAGTTAAATGCTTCGCGCTCGGTAGCATATTTGGCTACAATCAGTTCAAACAACTCTTGCTTGGCGTGGCCGTAGCCGAAATTTCCAGCCAGGTATTTTTGCCGCAGAGCTTCGGTTTGCTCGGCTGTGGCGACCAATTTATAAATGGCAAACACATTGTCTTTGTCGGGATTTTTAGGCGCCTCCATCGGTGTGCTATCGGTAACGATCGACATAATCTGCTTGCGCAACTCCTTATCGGGAAGGAAGATGTCGATGGTGTTGCCATAGGACTTGCTCATCTTCTGCCCGTCTGTGCCGGGAATAGTCATTACGTTTTCTTCAATCTTCGCTTCGGGAAGCACAAAGGTTTCGCCATACTGGCTGTTGAAAGCAGAGGCGATATCGCGGGCCATTTCTAAATGTTGCTTTTGATCTTTGCCGACCGGCACTTGATTGGCATCGTACAAAATAATATCGGCCGTCATCAGCACGGGGTAGGTAAAAAGCCCTGCGTTGACATCGGAAAGTTTATCGGATTTGTCTTTGAATGAATGTGCGTTGGCCAACATCGGAAAAGGAGTGAAGCAACTGAGGTACCACGCCAACTCACATACCTCGGGAATGCGGCTTTGGCGGTAGAGCAAATTCTTTTCGAGATCGAAACCAAAGGCAAGCCATGCGGCTGCAACCGCATTTACATTTTGTGTGCGCGTGGCCGCATCTTTAATGGTTGTAAGCGAGTGTAAGTCGGCAATAAAGAAGAACGATTCGTTGCCGGGGATTTTAGAAAGTTTGATAGCCGGAATGATAGCACCGAGTAGGTTGCCTAAATGCGGTCGGCCGCTGCTTTGGATGCCGGTAAGAATTCGTGACATAAGGTTAGGGCTTGGGTGTTAGGACTTAGGAATTAGGACTTGGGACTTTTAAGTTAGGTCTTGTGGATTAGGACTGCGCACTTGATGTTATGTGATGAACTGACTACGAAGTGCCTGGGCGAGGGATTGCAGCGGAAATCCCGATAGCTATCGGGATTGTAGCGAAAAGCCCGGTGGCTCCCGATAGCTTTCCGATAGCTATCGGGAGCCACGCCCCCAAAATATACCGATGTTAACTTCGTTAGAGTCATGTTTGATCTATTCCCGTGATACGCTGCAAGATTACTGATTTGCTGCTAACTTTGAATCATGAATTTTAATCTTTTATGAAGAGACTGGTGTGGATTTTTTGGATGACTCCGCTGCTTTGCGCAGCACAACTGGCGGAACCGATTCAATTTCAGGATAAGACGTATGACTTTGGCGATGTGCCCGAAATGGAAGGCCCTGTGAAGTATGAGTTTACGTTTACTAACCGTGCCGACAGGCCAATTAAAATTTTGACAGTGCAGCCATCGTGTGGATGTACCACGCCCGGCTGGACGAAAGAACCGGTAGAGCCTGGCAAGACGGGCGTGATTAAAGCGAGCTTTGACCCGAAGGGAAGACCCGGCTATTTTAATAAGTCGCTGACCATTGCAACGGATTTTGATGCTAACCCGATTGTGTTACAGATTAAAGGCAATGTGGTGGATCGCAAATCGGATAAGGGGCCTTATGACCTGGTGGTGGAGAATGGAAACTTACGTTTTCGCAATAGCTCGTTTAATGTGGGCAAGGTATTTATCAATAAGCCAGCAAGTGTTACGGAGTTTCCGGTGTATAATGCGGGCAACGACACGATTAAATTGCTGAAAGTGCAGGCCCCCAATCATTTGAAAGTAACGATGGCACCGCTGCCACCACACAGTCGCGGTGAGTTGAAGGTTTCATTTGATGCGCGCTTGAAAAATCAGTTTGGCTTTGTGACGGATGGCTTTGTTGTTACTACGAACGATCGGAAGAAAGCAGAAAAACCGTTTTCGTTTTATGCTACCGTGGAGGAGAGCTTTGGTGCATTGACACCGGAGGAACAAGCGAAGGCTCCGTTGTTGGCTGTGGAGACTTATCAGGTAGACATGGGGCGCTTGCGCGATGCCATTGCCGTGCAACGCAAAGTGAAATTGAGGAACCGAGGAAAAAAAGAATTGCAACTGCGCTTTGTGCAAAGCAATTGTAGCTGCCTGACGGTAAAGCTTGGCAAGAAGTCGCTAAAGCCCAATGAAGAAACGGAGTTGGAGATGACGCTTGATCCGACAGGACGTGAGGGACTTCAGAATAAAGCGATTACAATTTACTCAACGGACCCGATGAACCCGGTGCAGCGGATTTTGGTGAAGGGATATATCAACTCTACAGATTAGATCATTACCGCCTGACTCTATTTGATTACCATCCTCCTCTTTTTTTCTGATAGACGAATGAATTTGATGGCGTTTAGTTTTTTAGTGATGGAGGCTGATGCGCGCGCGGTGGAAGTCAGGTATTCTTTCACTTCTTCGCCTGTGTCGATCAAGCCCACTCGTGTTGCGTGAACGCATTTTTCGCAAGCCATGCGTGCATGGCTTAAAGTTGCTTGCGCAAAGATCACGGCAGAATGTTTGCTACGGATTTCGTGCAACACCATGTTGAGGATAATCACCTTCAATTCGATTTCTTGTGGAAGGTAGTTGGGCTCTTTAGTAACCGTGTGGATGAGCTGCGCCAATTGATCTATTATCTTAGGATGGTTTTGAATAACGATTCGGTTGGTTTTGTAGGTTGTGTCGGGTTTCCCTTCGGGTTTATCACTTGACTTGCTATTGTATATATTGATTTGTTGCACGTGGCTGCGCGTTTCAGCCATGGTTTGTGATGCTACCTGAGAATTTTGAAGTGCATTTAATACTTTGGCTGCTAATGAAGGTATTTGTTTGAACGCGATTTTTCGTGCGTTGATTGCTTTGGTAAGTCCCTTTTGCGCATCTCTCATTTCTTGCAGAGCAACCTGTGCGGCTGCCAGCTGCGATGTAAGTGCAGAAAGTTTAAGTGCCGCGCGACTCGGTCGATAGTTTTTACCACAAGCCAAACCGCATAACATCACCTCGCGAAATGCATTGATGTTTTTTACATGAGAAGATTCGTTGAACTCGGCCATTTTTTAGAATTGTAAAATGAGGAGCCCTGCATAATGTGTGCCATTCTTAAACGCCTAAAACTGCTTGGAATTGCGGTGTGAGTTGATTGTGTGTTTATATATCGTTAAAAGTATGACGATATATGACGAATTATTAACTACACGCTTTTAGCAAACCCATTTTTCGTCATATATCAAGTGTTTTTTTGCTCCCCATATTGGAGCGTTATGTTACACTTATGTAATAGGTTTGAGATGAAGTAGGCAAGTGAATTTCTTTTGATACCAAAAGCAAAAAGATAAGGTTAGTAGGGTGAATTATCTATTTTTGTTTCTCTTCATTAATCTTATTACGTGAAAAATCTATTGCTTGCATGGATAGTTGTGTTGCCTTGGTGTGTACAAGCGCAGTCTGAAATTGGCCTTCCATTGGCCACTCATTATGACATGAAGATGAAGGAAACTTTATCTACCTGGAGAATTTCCGAACAACCCAATGGTAGTCTTTACATTGCAGCAGAACTTCTGTTAGCGCAATATGATGGCGTTAAGTTTACTACTATGGCAAAATGCCAAGCGGCATGTTTAGCTGTTGATGCGGATGGAACTGCCTACGTGGGTGGAGGTGGTGAATTTGGAAAGGTAGAAGTAAGCCCGAAGGGCAAGTATTCGTATTCGAGCTTAAGTGATTTATTGGATGATTCAGTCAAATTAGGGGCAGTAAGAAATGTGTGGATTACAAGTAAGTATGTTTATTTCTGCACCATCGAAGCAATTTTTGAGTACCACAAGAATTCTAAGCAAATAAAAATATATCAGCCGGAGGCAAATGGTTTGTTTTTTAATGGCTTTGTGGTAGCTGATGAATTTTTCATTAGTCAACGCCCTGTTGGATTACAAAAAATAGTAAATGGCAAGTTCGTGCTAGCCCCAAATGGTGAGAAGCTAAACCAAGTACGCACTTCGATGGATTGGAAAGCAGGAGAGAAGTTGATCGGCTACGGTCGTGATGGTCGGATGATTACCTATTCGTATTCAAATTCAGCACCACCAACTCCATTTGTTATAAAACCAGAAAACTATCTTTTGGGAGATGCGATTTACGATAGCTACCCGATCGATAAAAATTATTTTGTGGTAGGAACAATTGCTCATGGTGCTCTGCTGATAGATGCCAAAGGTGCAATTGCCAAGAAGTATAATGACACCTCTTTTTTTCAAGGGAACAGGGTGGTAACTGTAACGAAAGACAGGTCAAAAAACATTTGGATTGGCTATTATGGCATGAATGGCAAACTAAGTAAGACTGAGCTTGGATTGGATCTCAGTATTTGGAATAAGAATAATGGGTTAACCGGAAGTGTCATCACTTCGACACGTTACCAAGGTGTACGATACGTAGGCACAGATAATAACTTGTTCTACATTGATAAGAATAATCAGGCAATCAGTATTCTCCCGAATATTCAACGGGTTATTCAGTTAAGTAATTTTAAGATTGAAGGTGAAGAGAAATTGATTGCAGTAACTGATCAATTTCATCACTTGCTTGAAGTGAAAGGCAACAAAGTAGAACAGATATTCAAAGGTTTAGAAATAACGGCAGTTGCACAATCTAAGATTCACCCGAATCGACTGTACGTTTCGATGCGCGATACACTGTTAGCGCTGCGCTATGAAAACAAACGTTTTGTGAAAGAGGGAATCATCGATCTCTCCAAAGGAAATTACCGACAAATTTTAGAAGATAAAGAAGGCACTTTGTGGTTGTTGGAGGATAACAATTTTGGCGCTGCTGCACGGATAGATTTTGTAAACCGAAATTCACTTCAAGTAAAATCAATTTCCCGATTTACTTCTAAGAACGGACTACCCGATTACTGCCATCTGGTGGTTTATCTGAATGGTCAACTTGTAATTGGTGGAAACCGTGGGCTTGTATGGTATAACAGTAATACACAGCGGTGTGAACCTTATTGCGGACTGGGCCAGCGATTTTGTAGTGGCAAGTATGAGGTGAAGGATCTGGTGCAAGCTTCGGATGGTTCCATTTACGTGCTCCCTTTATTCCCTTCTGATAAAAATGAAATCGTTCAGATTAGAGTCAATTCAAAAGGAGATACTACCTACGAGAACAGACCATTTAAGCGCTTGCCTGAATTTGGCTATTTCTCGGATATCAAATTAGAGGATCAGGTGCTTTGGATCTCCGGCACCGAAGGACTTATTCGCTATGAGCCCCGATTGGATACTAAAAATTATGATTTGGATTTTCAATGCTTGATTCGTGGCGTGGTGTCGGCAAAGGATACCCTTGTTTATGGAGGACTTTCCAGCGAAGCTATTGCGAAACAACACATTTACTTACCGTATTCTAAGAACACTATTGTTATCGAATTCGCAGCAACCTTTTTTGATAATGAATCCAAAACACTTTATGCCACGCAACTGGAGGGAGCAGAAGAAGAATGGACGGATTGGGATAAAACTACATTGCGAAATTACTCGCGGCTGAGCGAGGGGGATTATACATTCAAAGTAAAAGCTAAAAATGTTTACGGCAAGGAAAGTACCATCGCCACTTATACATTTACGATTTTACCACCGTGGTTTCGCACGTGGTGGGCCTATACCATCTATGGCGTAGCGTTAGCACTTTTTATTTTTGGCGTAGTGCGTTGGCGCACCATTTCATTGAGGCGAAAGAAAAAAGCATTGGAAAGCCTCGTGAAAGAAAAGACGATCGAGTTGATGGAGTCGAATAAGAACCTGGAGGCAAGTCAGGAGGAATTGAAGCAAAACAACGAAGAGTTAATTGCTATCAACGAGCATTTGAAAGCCACCCATCGTCAATTGGCTACCTCCGAAAAGATGGCTTCGCTGGGGCAGTTAACCGCAGGCATTGCACACGAGATTAACAACCCCATGAATTTCATTTCCGGTGGGGTGCAAGCCTTGCAAGAGATACAGAAAGATTTTCTGGCCAATGCCGCCACCATGACACCCGCTGAGCTCGAAGTAAAGCGACAAGAAATAGATGAATTGATGCAAACCGTCAATAACGGAGTACATCGCGCTACGAATATTATCAAAAGCTTACGCACTTTTTCCAGTCCTGTAGATATAATCAGCGAACACGCATCTGTTGATTTGGTTGAGTGCGTTGAAACAGCCCTTGTGTTGATGAACAGCAAGCTAGTAAGCGGCAGAGTTCAGTTAATAAAGAAATTCAATGAAGTCTCAACGGCCAAAGCCAATGCTGCACAACTGAGCCAAGTGCTGGTGAATTTGCTCGACAACGCTATTTATGCCGTGAAAGATAAAACAGAAAAGGTAATCACCATCGCCATCAGCGAGAATGAGGAAGCGCTGATAATCCGTGTAAAAGACACCGGCATCGGCATCAAAGAAGAAGAGCAACAACATATTTTCGAACCGTTTTATACCACCAAAGGCGTGGGTATTGGCACCGGCTTAGGTTTGTTTATTAGCTATTCCATCATCCAGCGCCACAACGGTAAGTTTACTATGGAAAGCGTGTACGGAGTCGGCACGCAGTTCACGATCTTGCTACCCAAAAGTACCAAAGCCTAAAACCAGTCATCGCGACTTTATTTCACCGAGTTTTTTACCTTCACCCTTCTGGGCTTTCTGCATACAGCACAACTTTTGCATCCCTCTCCCACGGGAGAGGGAAAAGATGCTCGTAGCGACAGATAAATTTGGATAGGGTGAGCGAGAAGCTGTGAGTTTTTCCCTCACCCTTCTGCGCTTTCTGCATACAGCACAATTTGTGCATCCCTCTCCCGTGGGAGAGGGAAAAGATGCTTGTAGATGACTGATGAATCTGGATAGGGTGAGGGAGAAGCTGTGAGTTTTTCCCTCACCCTTCTGCGCTTTCTGCGATAAGCACAACTTCTGCATCCCTCTCCCACGGGAGAGGGACAAGATGCTTGTAGATGACTGATAAATCTGGATAGGGTGAGGGAGAAGCTGTGAGTTTTACCCTCACCCTTCTGCGCTTTCTGCATACAGCACAATTTGTGCATCCCTCTCCCACGGGAGAGGGAAAAGATGCTCGTAGCGACAGATAAATTTGGATAGGGTGAGCGAGAAGCTGTGAGTTTTTCCCTCACCCTTCTGCGCTTTCTGCGATAAGCACAACTCCTGCATCCCTCTCCCGTGGGAGAGGGACAAGATGCTTTTAGATGACTGATAAATCTGGATAGGGTGAGGGAGTACCCGAGTTTTTTACCTTCACCCTTCTGCACTTTATGAATCCAGCACCACTTGTGCATCCCTTTCCCACGGGAGAGGGAAAAGCCGCTCGTAGCGACTGATAAATCTGGATAGGGTGAGGGAGAACCTGTGAGTTTTATCTCGTAATTGTTTTGTAATTTGATAGCGGATCAAAGCTGATCGTATGAAAACATTTGTTTGGTGCATCTTTCTCTTGATTCTCTTCAGTTTCAAAAGTGCTGAAAGGTTTGTTTCTGATTCAGCGGCTAAATGCAAACCGTATTTTCACTTTGATCAGGTAGTTCATTGCAAGTTTGTTTTGCCGGAGAATGAAAACTTTACTTCGATGGAAGATTACGTGTTGGATTCTATTAAAGATCATACTGAAAGAGCGAAAGTCGCTGGCATTCGAAAGTTCTTGTTAGATGATAAAATATTAACCCAACTGGCAGATACCACATCTCTTGTGTTATTGGAACAATTTGGGTTTGAGAAGCATGATATTTCAAAAGAATTGTTCGCTAAGTTGAATAAGATCTTTTGCGATAGACCACACCAGGAATACAATGTAAAAATGTGTATTCCTGTCTATCGTGACCTACTTATTTTCAAGTTGAATAACAAGACGATAGGCTATGCCCGACTCTGTTTTAATTGCGATGAAGATGTGATTATAGGCTCTAAAGAAAATACTGGAGGGTTTGGCCAATCTGGCGATTTCGATAAGCTAAAAGAACTACTCGGCTATCAGTGGTATGATAGAAGATAGGTAAACTAAGATGATATACTTTTAACAACAGAATTAGCAAATTATGCTTTTAAGCTGATAGTCATTGCTTTTTCCAGCAAAGCCTTCCTCCAATTTGGGGCAACCTATTTTTATCTGAAATTTACTCCCTCCAATTTGGGGCGACCTTATGTTACCTTACATAACCTCATTTCCATGTGGAGGAGGCTTGTGTAAGCTTGCAAAGGCTCCCTCCAATCTGGGACAAGCTTGCCAATGCTGCGAAGACTCCATCCACAATGGAATAGCCTTGCGTAAGCCTGCAAAGGCTCCCTCCAATTTGGGATAGGCTTGCTAAAGCTGAGAACGCTCCCTCCACGATGGAATAGCCTTGCGCACCCTTGCAAAGCCTCTTTCCAAACTGGGGCATGCTTGTGTAAGCTTGCAAAGACTCCCGCCACAATGGAATGCACTTGTGTAAGCCTGAAATGCCTCGCTGCCCTACGGAGGGACCAAATCAGGGCTTTCCGAGCCTTCCTCCACATGGGAGGCAACAAAAAAACCCGGTGCGATAGCTTCCCGCCCGACAGCGGGGAGATAATACACCCCTGCAAAACCTTCCCCCGCAAGGGGCAGCATGATCTAATCTTAGCTCGTACACTATTCACTTCACTCGTATCCAAGTGCGTGCGGTGTGGCAATCTATCCTTCCCCTTTCCATCCGGAGAAGGGGCGTAGGCATCAAGCCATTTAGATGCAATAAGTGGGGGTGAGGTTAAAATTCGAATTACATCTTCAGCTAAACCCATTCCAACGCTGCGAAACCTTCCCCCGCAAGGGGCAGCATTATTAAATTTCAATTTTTAGACTATTCACTGCATCCCATCGGAGTGAGTGCGTTGTTTCACTCGAAGCAAATTTGTGGAACACTAATTATCTACTGCAAAGATTTCAAGCACAATTGCAACCCTCTGGGTTTAATGTTTGGAAAAGACTATTTTGTGATCCGAAAGTGAGAGATGTCATTCAATTCCGTTAGCCAATTTATGAACAAACTTTTGCCCATTTTTATCGGACTCATCTTATTGGTTTCTCACCATCACAGCAGCGCACAAGGTAAAATCAAAATTTCGAAAGAGAATGCGCAAGCAACATCCAAAGATACCGAAGGTTATTTTGGTCCCTCGGGTGTGGTGCGAATGATCAAACAAGATAAAAAAGGGAACATCTGGTTTACTTCATGGCAAGGTGTTTACAAATACGATGGAAAATGGTTTACCAATATCACCAAAGAGCAAACCTCGGCTCGTTTCTTTTCGATTTTGCAAGATCGAAAAGGCAATTGGTGGTTCGGCTCGATTGGCTCCGGTGTTTTTTATTATGATGGATCTTTCTTTCGCAATCTCACCACCAAAGATGGACTGCTGAATGATGATGTGGTGAGTATTTATGAAGATAAAAAGGGCACTATCTGGATGGGCGTTTTCGGAGGCGTGAGTTGCTATGATGGTAAAACATTTCGCAACTACATTATTCAAGGCGATAGCATGTATGCCGATCGCTCCGGCAAAACTTTTTTGGACAGACCTGCTACTGAAGTAAACACAGTGCTGGAAGACAAAACGGGTAAGCTTTGGTTTGGCACGAGAGGCAAAGGCTTTATATATGATGGAAAAACGTTTAGCGTGATTGCAAACAAAGGCAAACCCTTTACGGGGATCAGTAGCATCATCGAAGACAAACAAGGCGCCATCTGGCTGGGAGGCAAAGACGGCTTGTGGCGCTATGATGGCACTGCGTATAAGCGTTTTGCACCCAATGCGGTTGGCTATGTGTTTGAAGATAGAAAAGGAAATATCTGGACAAGTTCATCGACTACCAAAGGCGGAATGATGACGTACTATCATTACAAGACATTGGATTATCTGCGGCCTACCATCACCGAAATAAACCCCATGGCGAGTGTGGTTTTTGGTATTTTAGAAGCAAAAGATGGTAGTATTTGGTTTGGCTCTGAAGGTATTTTTCAATTTGACGGAAAAAATATTTTAGATTTCAGAGAGGAATAGTAGGGAGAGTGCAAATGAAAGTTAATGATGAAGAAACTACTGCATAGTTTAGTTTGCCCCACATTGGCTAGTCATCGCACAACGATACAGCGTTTCTATTTCCTTTTCATTTTGCTGGCAGCGTGTACATCGCACCCCGAGAAGAAAAAAGAAGTAGTTCAATCCAAAATAAATGATCCTAACCAAATATTGATTGAATCTAAATTAAAGGTGGACGACTTAGTTGGGACATGGGGAATTTATTCCGAATGGGATGGTAAGCAACAAACTTTGTGCAATCAATGCCTTGTTATTACTTTTTATTCGAATCAGGTAGCTATGATAAAATACTCGTCTTTTTGGAGTGAGCATCTTCAATGGAAAAGGGAAGGAGAGTTTATCGAACTTAAAAACCTGACGGTCACGAATGGTAAGGCTTATTTTGCAGATGGTAAATACAGTTTATACTTTCCTGAAGATGTAAAACACCTGCAATTGAGTCGTACGTCAGACAATTACACCTATGGTTTAAGCAAACACGATGTTGATTCAAGTTTGTTAGCAACAGTTGTCGCTGAAAGCTTGCTCAAAATGAAGTAACCTCGCATTGGGATGTGTATCGCCAGTTAGCACCAGCTAATGGCCATAATAAATTTAGTACACTTCTATTAAGTTTAAGCTCGTTACTTCTTGCTCACCGGCACCGCCTTCAGCGTATAGCCTTTCGCCTTCAGTAATTCCAGCAAACCCGCATTGCCTTCTAAGTGTGCAACGCCTACAGCAATGAAAGCCGTATTTTCTTTCACCATCTTTTCAATCTTCGGCAACCACTCCGCATTGCGTTTGGTGTAAAACTCATCCACAAACAGCGGATTGTTTTCTACGGGATGTAGGGTAAATTCAAAAATCTCTTCCAAAGATTCTTGTGGATAGTTACTCATCAGCTTTTGAAACTCCGCCTTTTGGGTTTCGAAGTTATCGATGCTGTGTAGCAGTGCCTTCACCTGATTATACATGGGGTAAGAGTTCAGTGCCTGCGCCTCGCGCTCAATAGGTTCTAAACTAAAGGTGGCCACTTTATTCTTCTTGGCGAGCAACAACAACTCAATGTCAAAGTACTTCACCTTTTCTTTTAGCGTCAGGCGCGTCATTAAAATGGAAAGCGCCAATGGCTTTATCTTGGCATACTTCGCTTCGAATTGTTTTTGGTTGATGCCAAATTCCTTTTCAAAGAAGTTTAATACCTTTTTATAGTCAGCAGCGGGTAGTTCTGTTGCCAATGATTTGCCTTTTTCAAAATGAAGCACCGTATTCAACTCGTGTTGTGCATGATGGTCTACCTGATCTTCAATGGCGAACAAAGTCGACCCTTTAATTCGCTCGCTTACTTCTTTGGGAACATAAAACTCCTTCTCGCCAATGAACTTGAGCGTTCCTAAAATGTAAGATGGATTCTTCAAACCGTTACCGGAAATCTCCCACAGCACAGAAGATTGAGCGTAACTAAAAATAGAGGCGATGCAGGCAAGCGCAACCAGGAAACTTTTCTTCATAACGGGGAATTAAAATGAAGCCGTAAAGAAACTACAAATGCCATTAAAAGGAAATGACTTTAGTTAGTTTTCATCCATTGTTTTTATGTATTTTAACGGTGATTTTTAACGGAAACTACCGGGTTGTAAATGAGCGAGGAACTACTTAAGGCTGTCATTCAATTTTTTGCCATTGTAGCCAAGGAACGCATCACCGAAGATGAGCGCGCGATTATCAAAGAGTTTTTGTCGCTGCACCTCAATCAGGATGGCACGCGCTACTACCTCACTCTATTTGACGATTTCTGCAAAACTAATAAGCGCATTGCCGCCAACGGCCCTCTGGCCAATGTAGATGCTGAAACTCAGGAGTTTGTAGACGACTGGGCGCAGATCATGCAGATCTCCAAAAAGGTGAATCAGGCCCTCACCATGCAGCAAAAGGTGGTGCTGGTGATCAAAATCATCGAGTTGGTGTTTGCCGATGACAACCTTTCCGAGCGCCAGAGCAACCTCATCTTCTACATCAGCGAAGCGCTGAAAATACCGGCCAAAGACTTTCGCGCCATGCGCTCGTTTGTGTTGGGCCACGATATTGAAGAACTGGGCTCCAAGCAAATATTAATTATAGACGAAGGCTCGGACGAGATTAAGCATCCGGGGCCACGCATTGTGGCTAAAAACCTTACGGGATTGATCGCCATTCTACGGCTGTCGGATATCGAAACCTACTTCATTAAATACCTGGGCATCACTTCGCTTACGCTGAATAGTATTACCCTCAAAAGCCGGAAGATCGATGTGTTCCCCACGGGCAGTACCATTCGCGGTGCGAAGATCGACCCGATCTACTACAGCGATGTGGTGGGCAAATTTTTGTTTGAAGAAACCGATACGGAAATCAGCTTCGTGGCCGATCACCTCTTTTACCATTTCAAGAGTGGCCGTGCCGGCTTGCAGAACGTGAACATTGCCGAGACGGGAGGGAAGTTGATCGGATTGATGGGCGCCAGCGGCTCGGGCAAGTCCACATTGCTGAGTGTGCTCAACGGCTCTGAGTTGCCGTCCAGCGGGCGCGTGTTGATCAACGGCATCGACATTCATAAAAATCCGGATAAGCTCGAAGGAATTGTCGGTTTCATTCCACAAGATGATTTGTTGATGGACGACCTGACGGTTTTTCAAAATTTATATTACAGTGCGCGCCTGTGTTTTGGTCATTATTCCCGTAAGGAGATTGGAGATTTGGTAGAGAAGGTGTTACTCAATCTGGGCTTATCTGAAATCCGCAATTTGAAAGTAGGTTCTCCCTTGGAGAAGACGATCAGTGGCGGGCAACGCAAGCGGCTGAACATCGGGTTGGAATTGCTGCGCGAGCCCACCGTTTTGTTTGTCGATGAACCCACGTCCGGCTTGTCATCCCGTGATTCGGAAAACATCATGGACTTGCTCAAAGAACTTTCGCTGCGTGGCAAAATGATCTTTGTGGTAATCCATCAGCCATCTTCTGATATCTTCAAGATGTTTGACACACTCATCATCTTAGATGTGGGCGGCTTCCAGATTTATTATGGTAATCCGGCTGAGTCGGTGAATTACTTTCAGGACATCATCAACGCGGCCAACAAAAACCCGGGCGCTTGTCCGGAATGCGGTAACATCAACCCCGAACAGGTCTTTAATATTATTGAAACACGGGTGGTGAATGAGTACGGACGCTTTACACACACGCGCAAAGTTTCACCTGGCCAGTGGTATCAATATTTCAAGCAGAAGATCAAGATTCCGAAAGTGGAAGAAGTGCAAGATCCGCTGCCGGTGACGCAAAAAATTCCGAATTGGTTCAAGCAACTGTGGGTGTTCATCATCCGCGATGTTTTATCGAAGCTTTCCAACCGGCAATACATAACCGTCAACTTGCTACTCACACCCGTACTTGCGTTGTTCATCGGCTACTTTGTAAAGTACTACGATGCCGTGGGCGTAGCGAAGCCGGAGTACACGTTCTTCCATAACTACAACATCCCGGTCTATTTCTTTATGAGTATTGTGGTAGCGCTCTTTGTCGGATTGATTATCAGTGCCGAAGAGATTTTCCGCGATCGTAAAATACTAAAACGTGAAACGTATTTGCATCTGAGCCGAAGCAGCTACTACGTTTCAAAGATTGGTATACTCTTCACACTATCAGCTGTTCAAACCATCTGCTTTATTTTAGTGGGCAATTGGTTGATGGAGATTCCGTTTGGCGAGATGCGCTACTGGCTGATCTTGTTTTCGTGTGCGTGCTTTGCCAATATGTTGGGACTGAACATTTCGGCCGCTTTTGATTCGGCTGTTACCATTTACATTTTGATTCCGATCCTGATCATTCCACAATTGTTGCTAAGCGGGGTGGTGATCAGCTTTGATAAATTTAATCCGAAGGTAGGCACACCGAATGGCATCCCGATAATGGGCGAAATGATGGCATCGCGTTGGGCGTTTGAGGCATACATGGTGACGCAGTTCAAAGACAATCCGTATGAGAAGCAATTCTATGCGTTGGATCAGAAGCGCGCCATTGCCGACTACAAGCGCTTGTATTATTTACCTGCCCTCGAATCGAAGTTGTCGTTTGTCTTAAACCATCGCAGCGATTGGCGCAATCAGAAGGAGGGCAACGAAACCAAAGCCGCCCTCGATTTACTACGCAGCGAAATCAAGAATGAACTTACCTACGTAGGCGAAAGCAAACTGCCGGATGTAGAACGGTTAACCACTGGCAAATTTGATTCAGCCGTATTTAGAAATGTGCAGAAGTTCTTAGCTACGCTGCGTCAATACTACGGCATACGCAATGCCAAAGCCACCGAGGATAAGGAGAAGTTGATGATGGAGATGACGAAAACGCCTGAGCAAAAGGCCGAATTTGAACGCATGCGCTTGAAGTATCAGAATGAATCCGTGAATCGGTTAGTAGAAAACTCCACCGATCCGGTGCGCATTGTGGAGTGGAAAGGTGAGTTAGTGCAAAAGATTTACCCGATCTTCTTTGAAGACCATCGCCCGGCCAATCATTTTGATTTCCGCGAGAATTTCTACGTGCCACAGAAACACTTTATGGGGCGTAAGTTTGATACCTTGTATTTCAACATCGCCATTATCTGGCTGATGACGATCATCTTGTATGTCACGCTCTATTTCGAAGTGCTGAAGAAACTCGTCCACGC
>JABFSO010000013.1 GCA_013140555.1 Cyclobacteriaceae bacterium
TCGCTAATTGCGGATGTACTTCTTGATCTCCTGCTGACCGTACCAAATTCGTTTATTGGTTTCCATGTCGGTCAGAAATAAAGTGGTCACGTAGTTCACCACCCGTTTCTTGTTATAGACGTCTGTCTCGGAAGTCATTTCACCGAATAGCATCAGATTGGCTCCGGTTTCTTTGCCCCACTGCGAAACAGTTTCGGGACTGGCGAAATCTTGTTGCTGGGCACGCTCCTCGCGAATCTTATCTCGGAATGCATCACTTTCGACTAGGTCGGCAACGCCTGAATTGAAGATGGCGAGCTCCATTTTTTTGATATAGTTGGATGCATCAATATGTTCGCTGGTTTTGTTTTTGATCAAGCCCACGATGATGCCGGGTTTTTTGCCGAGGGTTTTGGCGTATTCTTTGAACTTCTCGCTGGCGAGTAGATCGGTAATCATGGTGTTGGCCACCTGACGCGAGTCGCTGTCGTTCCATCTTCCACTCAAGTCAATCTGTTGGCCCGGATCCAGACGCGAAACGGTGCGCGCACATCCTGTTACCAACAAAACAATCAGGGAAACTTGAATCAATCGGAACTGCATACATCAAGGGTTTACCAACAACTACACGCGAAAATCAGGCCAATCTTGTCTTACAATGCTTTTAAACGCTGGATTGTCTCTTTCGGGTTGGCCGAAGAAAACACAAAGTTTCCGGCCACCAAAACATCGGCCCCAGCCTCGATTAATAAAGGAGCATTTTGAGTATTCACTCCGCCATCTATTTCAATGAGAGCAGTGGATTTCTTGTCTTTGATTAAAGACTTGATTTCCTTCACTTTAGCATACGTATTCTCAATGAACTTTTGCCCGCCAAAGCCGGGGTTTACCGACATAAGACAAACCAAATCTACATCGGCAATGATATCGACTAACTGACTAACGGGGGTATGTGGATTCACTGCCACGCCTGCCTTAATTCCCAAAGCCTTAATCTGTTGGATATTGCGGTGAAGATGAGGGCATGCTTCTATGTGCACGCTAATGACCTTGGCGCCAG
Organism: Cyclobacteriaceae bacterium; assembly: GCA_013140555.1. Classification (GTDB taxonomy): domain Bacteria; phylum Bacteroidota; class Bacteroidia; order Cytophagales; family Cyclobacteriaceae; genus ELB16-189. The sequence goes on from JABFSO010000013.1 coordinate 1,040, forward strand.
CTTTAAAGAAAGCCTCTACATATTTCTCCGGTTGCACGATCATTAAGTGAACATCCAACGGCTTGGTAGCGTGCTTGTTAATGGATTCCGTTACCGGAATTCCGAAGGAGATATTCGGCACAAAAACACCATCCATTATGTCCACATGAATCCAATCGGCTTCGCTTTCATTAATCAATTTTACTTCGCGTTCCAGGTTGGCAAAGTCGGCAGCGAGTATGGAGGGTGCAATGATGGGCATGGGTTGTAGGGTCTGAAGCAAAACGGTGTTTACGTTGATCGGGCAAAGATACAGTTCGAAACAAATCTTGCAGTTGGCACACCAATTTATTTTGAGAGGCGCGTGGCACTCGGCTCAAATGTGTCTGATACCTTCGAGGCGTTGTGACGCCTTAAAGGTTTAACACTCTGTTAAGGATTTAAACGGTATCGAAATCCTCAATAAAACTTGAATTTTAAGTAGTTTCGCCCCAGATTATTTTGATCATGAAGTTATACGAGCAGTTTCCCATTTCGCTGACCAATTCTCTCTCCGGAAAGAAGGAGCCTTTTCAACCTGTAAACCCCGGCCACGTGGGCATGTATGTGTGCGGACCAACCGTTTACAGCGATGTGCATCTGGGCAACGTGCGTACCTTCCTCACCTTCGATGTGATTAGCCGCTACTTCCGGCACCTGGGTTATAAAGTGCGCTATGTGCGCAACATCACTGATGTTGGCCATCTGGAAAACGATGCAGACGAAGGCGAAGACAAGATTGCAAAGAAGGCGCGACTCGAACAACTGGAGCCCATGGAAGTGGTGAAACACTACACCGAAGGTTTTCATGAGGTGTTGCGCCAGTTCAACATGTTGCCGCCTAGTATTGAACCTACCGCCACCGCTCATATTGTGGAACAGATTGAAATCACAAAGCGACTGATTGAAAAAGGTCTTGCTTACGAAGTAAATGGTTCGGTGTACTTTGATGTGCCAAAATACAATGAGTCGCACGACTACGGCATTTTATCCGGACGCAAGATTGAAGAACTGATGGAGAGCGGACGCAAGCTGGACAGCCAGGATGAGAAAAGAAACAAGGTGGACTTCGCCTTGTGGAAAAAGGCCTCTCCTGCTCACATTATGCGCTGGCCATCTCCGTGGGGCGATGGCTTTCCCGGCTGGCACATCGAGTGTACGGTGATGAGCACGAAGTATTTAGGTGAAACCTTCGACATTCATGGAGGTGGCATGGACTTAAAATTTCCGCACCACGAATGCGAAATTGCGCAAGCCGTTGGTGCCAACGGAAAAGATCCGGTACATTATTGGTTGCACTCGAACATGCTCACGGTAAACGGACAAAAGATGAGTAAGTCGCTGGGCAATTCGTTTTTGCCACGCGAACTATTTGCCGGCACGCACCAACTTCTCGACAAAGGCTACAGCCCTATGACGGTGCGCTTCTTCATGTTGCAATCGCACTACTCCAGCACGCTCGACTTCTCGAATGAAGCCATGCAATCGGCTGAGAAAGGATTTAAGCGACTGGCGCAGGCGTTGACATTCATCAAGAAGACGGAAGTGCCATCACAAGCTGTTGCTTCAGACCTAACCACTGAGTTAAACCGGATGGCTACGGAATGCTACACTTCGATGAGTGATGATTTTAACTCCGCCAAAGTGATTGCCGTGTTGTTTGAAATGTCGGCACGGATTAATGATATCAAGTCGGGAAACCTGACCATGGATAAACTGGATGCCACTGCGTTTGCAAACTTCAAAGCCACCTACATCGCTATGATGGAAGACGTATTGGGTTTGAAAGAAGAGACCGAGTCCGGAGGCAGTCACCTGGAAGGAGTGGTGAATGTGTTGATTGAGTTGCGCAAGAAAGCGCGCACCGATCGCAACTATGCTTTGTCCGACAAAATTCGCGATGACTTACAAGCCATTGGTGTGCAACTGAAGGATGGTAAGAATGGCGAGATGACGTATACTATCGATTGATGCTGAAGAAGCTATTTATATTACCGATTCGCTTTTATCAGGGAGCGATCTCTCCGCATCTGGGTTCGCACTGCCGCCATGCACCTTCTTGTTCGCAATACACGATTGAGGCCATTCAGGAATGGGGTGTGTTGAAGGGCATTTGGCTGGGGGCCAAACGGATTGGGCGTTGCCATCCGTGGGGCACGAGTGGGTATGATCCGGTGCCGAAGAAGAAGTGATTCCGTTGGAGCAGTTAATGGTTAATAGTTATTCGTTAATGGGGGGTGGCGATACGTTTGGGTTTACCCCTAAAAGAGAGGGAAACGTGACGAGGATCAGACCGGTAATATCGCGGCAGTGCCGCAGCATATTTGTTGTGAGAATTGACGATTTTTTGTAAGGTGCAGCGCTCCGAAACATCTGAGATTTTGGAGTGGTTCGATGATTGTTCTGTGAAGCAGTGAATGTTGTGGATATTCTCGGATTAAGGCTTGTGTTGCGACACGATACGGTCCCTATAAATAGCACAAGTATCTTTCTCTTTTCCGTTCTTTTTGTCTTGAAACAAAAAGAACCAAAAAATTCAAGAACGAATGATGCTCCCACCCCCTTGCTATCACACGCCCGCCATTCGTTCGGGCCAGCGCACTCGTTCTACGATTGTTCTGCGGTGTTGTGAATCCCAGGGATACCTCGGAGTAGGATTTGTGTTGCGACACTATACTGACCTCACGCCTTCACAATTGATGTGGTCATTGGGACTTAAGGATTAGGGATTAGGGGTTGGTCAATGGTCATTGGTCATTGGGGATTGCGGATTAGGACTTTGGGCTTGGGGGTGGGTTTTTTATTGACACAGTTCGTTGAATAGACTCGAGACTCAGATTCTCACGACT
>JABFSO010000139.1 GCA_013140555.1 Cyclobacteriaceae bacterium
TCTGTGCACTCGCTTCACTTACCAACAACCATCCAATGACTGCCAATAGAATTACTCTCATAAACAATGGGTTAAATTTTTTCTCGCTCGCAATTCCAACTACTAATTTCTAATGATCATTCCGCCACCTCCAGTATTCATTTTTTTGAACTGTTCTTCCTGCACTTTTCTAAATTCGGCTCGGGTAATATTCTCGCCTGTTTTTGGTTCTTTGATATCGTTCTTTTTTAGTGGCTTCAACTCTATTTTTTTTGCCACCATCACGCGTTCACCATTGTTGATGTCTACGGCAAGCACGGCACCGGGCAATGTGTTGAAGCGCTCTGGGCCTAGGAAAGGACGCAACTTGGTTGTGTACCACGCAGTGATTTCACGCTTACGATTCGGATCTGTTTCATCGGTGTAATATGCCTGCTGGCATTCATAGCCCTGAATGGTTTTCACTTCTGTGCCAAATTTCCATGGCGTTACTTTCAGTGTATCTTGAATAAGATAGACCTTTCCAAAAAATTCTTCTTTCGAAACGTTTTTACCAGAAGATTGATTGATATACACTTCATTGTTGGGTTGACGAACTACCATTTTAAAACCACCACCGCCAGAGCTTCCTTCTATTTCTTCTTCATCGTCTTCAATGATGGTCTTATAAACAGATTCGTTTTCATTGAAAATTAATTGTTGTTTGCTGGTGCGAAATTCAGGAATCATAGCTTTCATCCCTTCGCGGCCGGGAGGCAACGTGCGGTGCATATTTACCTTCACTTCATACTCAATGAATCCGGTTGCTTGGCCAAACACAACATTAAAAGCCGCCAGTGAAACAATAATTCCAAAAATCAATACTAGTTTTTTCATAAGGTTTGTGGTTTTCATCTATACAATACTTGCTGTCGGATTGAACACGATGTGACGTGTCTTTCCATCTGCTGTAAACGTACGGCTAAAGATGGCTCACTCAGGTTAATTGTTCTGAAAGGAATGTTAATTAAGGTTAATGCGTAGCTCAATGAACCAAAAAGGCCGTTACCTTTGTATGGTGAATCCAAAAAAGAATAGACTTACGCTCGTATTGATGTGCACCAGCATTGGGCTATTACTCATATTACAAGTGGTGTGGCTTACTTCTTCGTATGAAAAAGCGTTTTACGATTTGCGCAAAGAAACTTCCACGCTCTTTGAGATGACGGTAAGCGCCATGCGCGATTCGCTCATCACCAGCAGCATTCAGCGTGTGCCCAATGACAGTGTACAAAGTGCTTTCTTCAAGCAACCCATTGACTCACTGGTAGGCAAAGGTCAGCGGATGCGTATGAATATCAGTCAGGGATCTTCGCAAGTACAGATTTTCATTTCTTCGACTAAGTCGCGTGATTCCGTTAGTAGTTTTATTCGGCCGCTAAGCGCACAAATCAGAAAAGGCAAAATTGAAAATGGTAGTTTTGTTTTTCGAATGGGGCCGGATTCGCTGCACACCGATAGCATAAAATTCTATTTCAAAAAGGCACTACAGAAAGCCGATTTACCTTCTGAATTTCTTGTGCTCAAGAAATCGTTTCTTCCTCCTCCTATGTCCATGAATCATTTCAAAGACATGTTTCGGTCAGAGCAAAAAGCGAGGAAACGTGAAGAAGTAAATAGCCACCCATTTACTGATCAATTTCAAACCGATTGGGCACAATTCAATCCCGCTTTTCGCTATAGCGCTACTGTTCAACATTTCAGAAATTTTCTTCTTGCGGAAATCATGCCCCAAATCTTGTTTTCTATTTTTCTATCTTCTCTTACGATTGGAGCTTTTATTGTGATGTATAAGAGCATTCGTGCCCAACAGCGGTTGGCCGAATTGAAAAATGATTTCATCAGTAACATGACGCATGAATTAAAAACTCCGGTGACCACGGTAGGGCTTGCAATAGAAGCGTTGAAGAATTTTAACGGCATTGAAAACAAAGCCCTGACAGAAGAATATCTGACCATCGCACAAAATGAACTGAATCGCCTTTCACTTCTCACCGATAAAATTCTGAAAACAGCCATCTTCGAAAATAAAGGCGTTGACTTTCAGCCGGAGGCGGTACATTTAGATCAAGTCATCGATCAGGTGCTTTCGTCCATGAAACTGGTGTTCGAAAAAAATAGGGCAATCGTTTCGTTTGAAAAAATCGGAAGCCATTTTGAACTACGCGGTAGTCAGGTGCATCTCACGAATGTGATTTACAATCTACTCGACAATGCGTTGAAGTACAGCCGCGAAAATGCTACCATACAGGTTCAATTGCAGGAGTTGGGTCATGAAGTGAAGTTCTCAGTTACCGACAATGGCATTGGCATTGCAACAGAATACAAGAAAAAGATTTTTGAAAAATTCTTCCGTGTGCCATCTGGAGATGTACACAACAGCAAGGGCTACGGCCTTGGTCTCAGTTACGTGGACAGTGTGATTAAAGCACATCATGGTAAATTGGAAGTAGAAAGCGAAATCGGCAAGGGCAGTACGTTTACTATCGTGCTGAACAAATCTTAACCATCTGCGAAAGCATGAAGACGAAAATTCTGTATGTGGAGGACGAGCCCTTTTTGGGTAAGATTGTAAAAGAGAGTTTGGAAAGCCGGCAGTTTGAAGTGCGCATGGTTGCCGATGGTAAAGAAGTGATGAGCGCTTTTGCGGAAATGAAACCGAATATTGCTGTGTTGGATGTGATGCTGCCAGGGAAGGATGGCTACACATTGGCCAAAGAAATTCGGCAAATTGATCCAAATCTGCCTATCATATTTGTAACAGCCAAAACACAGACGGAAGATTTGATCAAAGGCTTTGAAGTGGGTGGTAACGATTATTTGCGCAAGCCATTTAGCATGGAAGAATTGATTGTTCGTGTCAACAACTTGCTACAACTTACTCAAAAACAACAAGCCAGCCCGAAAGAGAACATTGCTATCGGTAAATTTGAATTTGCGCCACAGCGATATGAATTAAGAAAGGGGGATTCGCTTCGTAAACTTTCACATCGTGAAGCCATTTTATTACAAATACTGGCTGAAAACCAAAACAACAACATCGACCGCAAAACGATTTTAATGCGTGTGTGGGGCGATGACTCGTTTTTCAATTCACGCAATCTGGATGTGTACATCACTAAACTCCGCGACTATCTGAAAGATGATTCTGCTATTGAAATCATTACCATCAAAGGTATTGGCTACCGGTTTGTGGTAGGGTAAATTCTTAAAAGTGGTTAGATCTTTTGCTGTTTACTTCACTCTAATCGGCAACGAAATCTCGAGCTTTTCCCAATACACAGAAATTTCTCCTTGTGTAGCCGACTCTGATTCGATCACATAACGCAAGCGTTCCTGATTTTTAGTTTCAATTTCGGGCGTTACTTGCACACGCACGACATCATCTTTTGGATCGTATGAATCAGTGAGATGTTGTCTCCAGTTTTTATTGATAACGATAGTCCAATCTTTCTTACCCGGTATGGTGAAGAACGCATACTTGCCGGCAGGAACTTCTTTGTCACCAATCAGTAAAGTCTGATTGAATTCAATGTTAGTAGCAGAATGGGCACCAGTCACCCACACTTTGTCAAATGGCACCAGCCCGCCCCAGATGATCCGTTCGCGTACAGCCGGAGAGTAATAAGCGATTTTAATTTCCGCTGTTCCTATTGTTCCGAATGCGCGAGCGCGTACGCTGCCTTTCAACGAGTCAGCTTCCGGTTGCTCTCCAATGATTGCACCTTCGTCTTTTACAGGCTTTGTAACTGTAGAATCTTTTGATTGAGTCTCCGTCTTTTTCAGTTGACAAGAAAGGATAGAAACAGCGAATAGGCAAGCAACAAATAAGCACATAGTTCAATGAGTTAATTGAACTGCAAATCTATCCAAACAATT
>JABFSO010000222.1 GCA_013140555.1 Cyclobacteriaceae bacterium
GCGCCATCCGATGATCAAATAGTTTTTTAACATATCAGTTGTGTTAGATTGTAAAGGATACTTAAACGATTTGATGAATTCCGGTCTGAAATACTTGATCACACTCCATGTAAATACTCGTTTTGCTTTACGTGGATTTGTTTCCGCTTGTTTAACAAAAACCTCGATCAGATCTCCTTCAATTTCATCGAGGTAATCTTCCCGACAAAACCAGCGAAGAAATTGAAGAGGGCGTTTGGGTGGAGGGATTTTCATTCTGCCTTCAAGCTATTTACAGGGTTCGTCTTCGCTGCCTTGATTGCTTGAAAACTTATTGTCAATGAAGCGATTGCAATCGCGCCAACCGCTGCGACTAGAAACATCCACCACTGGATGGTGATTCGATATTCAAAACCTTTTAGCCAATTAGCCATCACGTAATAAGCAACCGGTATCGAAAGTATAATCGATACTAACACCAGCTTCATAAAATCTTTTGATAGTAGCGTTGTAATCTGCGATACGCTCGCCCCCAACGCTTTACGGATGCCTATTTCCTTTATGCGTTGCTCGGAAGTAAAAATCACTAGTCCCAAAAGTCCTAAGCTCGAAATGAATATTGCCAAAAAAGCAAAGCACCATGACAGCTTTTTGACCACTTGTTCACTTTGGTATAGATAAGCATATTCCTCGTCAGCAAATTGATGAGCGAATATGAAATCAGGGTTTAGTTTCTTATGAAGTTCTTCCAGACCAGTCAGCGCGATGGACGTCTTCTCAGGATCAGTACGAATCAGTGCATAACCCCAACCACTTTTTGCAAATCTTAAAATCAATGGCTCGATGGGTACGTGCAGGGACTTAAAATGAAAATCATTTACTACCCCTACAATGGTTCCCTTTCTATTTCCCAAGGCAAGCGGCATCCCGATTGGGTTCTTATAACCCATGATTCGTAGGGCCTTCTCATTAATTATATAATTACTAGAGTCTGAAAAATCTTCTGAAAAATCGCGCCCCGCGACTATTGTTGCCTGCATTGTCTTTGTAAAATCATATCCTACATTGGCACCAACAAATATCGGGTTCGTGTTGGGGATCTTACCTTCCCAATCCACATCAACGGTAGCATTTTCCAACTGTACAGGTCGCTGAGATATTTGACTGACACTAAAAACGCCAGAAATTTTTAATGCTTCCTGTTTAAACGCATTAAAGTTGTTTGAAATATTTCCAGTCAAGGGTAAGTAAATCAAATTATTTTTTTCATATCCCAGATTCTTGTTTTGAATAAATTGTACCTGATTGGAAATCACGATCACACCAATAATAAATATCATTGACAAGGCAAACTGAAATACAACCAATCCTTTTCGGAAGAAGATAGCCACGGAACTAGACTTTAAACTGTGCCTTATAACCAAGATCGGTTTAAAAGACGACAATAGAAGCGCTGGGTAACTACCGGACATAATGCCCGTAATTAATGCTAAGCTTAAGATCCCCATCCAAAACCTTCCATCTGTAAAAGGAACTTGAATATTTTTTGCGGTCAACAAATTGAATGGCTGCAATAAAGCCAACAACGCTATCAATGCAAACACAACCGCTATGGAAGTGAAGAGAAAAGCCTCCATCATAAACTGACCGACCAGCGCGGATTTTTGGGCACCATTTACTTTTCTGACGCCAATTTCTTTGGCTCTCTTGATAGAACGTGCAGTACTCAAATTCATAAAGTTGACGCAAGCTATCAGCAAGGTAAAAAGCGCTACCAAGCTGAAAAGCCGCACATATTCGATTCGTCCACCGGCCACTTTACCTTCTTTGAAGTTCGAATAAAGGTACTTCTCGCTAAAAGGTTGCAAGCTTAATTCAAGACGGTGAAAATCAGAATAATTGCTATCGTAATCTTTAATAAAATGTCTGAGTTTTGGTTTTATTGTTTTAGCATCGGTGTATTCACGGAGTTTAATAAATGTTGTTGGTCCGCTGTTGCCCCAGTCTTTAACCCATTCATTTCTTTCAACAAAGAAGTCCCAACTGATCAGGTATTCAAATTTATCGGAAACATTGTCTCCCAAATCTTCAAACACGGCAGTCACTTTTAAGTCTGCTTCATTGTCGAACCGTATAGACTTATCCATTGCCGATTCAGGTGTTCCAAACAAAGCAATTGCCATTTTTCTGGATATGACAATGCTTTCAGGTGAGCTCAATGCTGTATCTCTTGATCCCATCAATAAGGGATAAGAAAATATTTTAAGAAAATCCGCACCGGCATAATAGCCTGGCATTTTTAGTCTCCTGCCTTCGACTCCAAAAGTTCTCCATTCTAGCCAGCCATTGATGGTACATCCATACTCAACTTCAGGCATTGTTATCTTTAACTCTTCCCCTAAAAGGCCCGGTGTGTCATATCCTCCGTAGGTAATTTCATTACCTGAATATTCGGTGCTGGTAATGGTATGAATACGATCTATATTTTCGTGAAACGCGTTCATATTATATTCGTCATGCACCCATAAGGCGATAAGAATACTGCAGGTCAATCCAAGTGCAAGGCCCGAAATATTAATAAAGGAGAATGTAGGGTTCTTCACTAAATTCCTCCACCCGATTTTAAAATAACTTTTATACATACCGTATGCATTTGGTTGACACCTTCGAAATGACTTCATAAACTCCGGCCGGAAATATTTGATCACACTCCATACAAATTTCCATTTCGCTTGGCGCGGATTTATTTCCGCTTGTTTAACAAAAACCTCGATCAGATCTCCTTCTATTTCATCGAGGTAATCTTCCCGACAAAACCAGCGGAGAAATTGAAGAGGGAGTTTGGGCGGAGTACGTTTCACAATTTTGCTTTTCTTAATCCCGAAGGGATATAATGATTGTAGAAATTTATTTTACGACAATCCATAAACCCCGAAGGGGTGTCATGATTATAGAAATTCGTCAACCAAGAACCAATAAACCCCGAAGGGGTGTCATGATTATAGAAATTTATTTTGTGACAATGTATAAACCCCGAAGGGGTGACATGATTATAGAAATTCGTCAACCAAGAACCAATAAACCCCGAAGGGGTGAAATGATTATAGAAATGTAACGCACAACAATCCGTCAACCCCGAAGGGGTGAAATAATCATTCAATCCAATCAAATAAGTATTTTTCATCATATTCAATTTCAAATTTTTCAAGCAACTCGAGGTATTCAGCTTTAAACGTTTTTTTCTTGTGATGCTCCTCCTGATTTAAAATGTATTGATAAACTGTATCCAATTGCGAATGAGAATACGAAAACGCGCCAAAGCCTTCTTGCCAAGAAAATTTGGTGTTTAAAAATTTCTTGTCATTAATAAAATTCGTGGTGTTGTTCTTAACGTCACGAACTAAATCCGACAGTGACATGACGGGTTTAAGCCCGATAAAAAGATGAACATGGTCTGTGACACCATTTACAATGATGGGCTTCTGATTTTTCTCTTTGATGATACCCGCCATGTATTTAAACACTTCATCTCTCCACGGCTTTTGTAATAAATTCTCTCTGCGTTTTACCGCAAAAACAACTTGAATGTAGATTTGTGAAAATGTTCCCGGCATAATTATATCACCCCTTCGGGGTTTTTGTTTGTATTCGAATTATCTATAATCATAACACCCCTTCGGGGTTTGTTTGCCTCTGATTTTTGTATAATCATTTCACCCATTTGGGGTTTGTTTGCCTTTAACTATTTTATAATCATAACACACCTTCGGGGTTTGTTTGCCTCTGATTTTTGTATAATCATTTCACCCCTTCGGGGTTTGTTTGCCTCTGATTATTCTATAATCATTTCACCCCTACGGGGTTTGTTGCTTTTCATTTTTGATCTATAATCATTTCACCCATTCGGGGTTTGTCTGCTCTGATATTTTTCTATAATCATTTCACCCCCTCGGGGTTTATTTGCCTTCGATATTAATAGCGCCATCATCCAAAAGAAATTTTCGGAATTTGCTGGTAGATGCTTGTGCGCAACGCGTACTGGTTGTCGAGCATTTTTTTGCCAAGGGCGGTGATCACATAAAACTTTTTTCTCCGTCCCCCGCGGTCCTCGGTAATGCCACCAAAGCGCGACTTGACAAAGCCTTTATCTTCGATGCGCTTCAGTGCTACGTGCACGGCACTGATGTTCACTTTCTTTTTGAGCTTCGCTTCCAAGTTTTCTAAAATGGCAACGCCATATGCCTCATCATGCAAGGCGGCCACTAAGAGTAAAACGAGTTCTTCAAATTCACCAAGGGATTGTTGCTGTATCATAGGGATATTTACTTAACAAACGTGAATATAATATATTAGTTTCACTTTTGTTAAGTAAACAACTCAAAAAAATTCAGGCCACTCAATTCATGCACTCGTTGTAACCTTTTTTCCGATTAGGAGTATAATAACTACATTTAAGTAAAATATCACTTACATGAACCGACATCAACTCGGAGAATTTGAAGAAATCGTAATGCTTACCGTTGGCATACTCTATAAAGAAGCCTATGGTGTCGCTATCATTGATGAAATCGAAGCACGCCAAAATCGGAAGGTGAGCATCGGAGCGCTGCAAACGGTTTTAAGACGATTGGAAGACAAAGGCTATCTCACTTCCGAATTTGGTGAAGCCACGAATGTGCGTGGTGGCAAACGAAAACGCTACTTCAGCCTTACCAGTTTAGGCTCGCGTATCTTACGCGAAACGCAAGAACAACGCGTGGAAATGTTTAAGGCAATTCCACGCATGGCATTTCCTAAACCATGAATTCAATTCCGCATATACAGCCTCCCAAATTTTTCTTGCGGTTCTTCCGATGGTTTTGTGACCCTGCCATCGTGGAAGACATCGAAGGAGATTTGACAGAAATGTTTGCGCGAGAAATAGATGACGGAAATATCACCAAAGCAAAAATTCAATTCTCTGTTCGTATTCTTGGTTTATTCCGTCCAGGGATCGTAAAAAAAATAGGCTGTCCATCACTTTTTAATCACTCATCGCCCATGTTCAAAAACTACTTCATTACGTCTGTGCGCTCGTTGGTGCGCAGTGCCGGGTTTTCAACTATTAATATAGTCGGGTTGGCTGTTGGCTTGGCCACATTCAGTCTCATCGCCTTTTATGTGTACAGCGAGCTTTCATTCGATCGATACCATGTAAAAGCCGACCGCATCTTTCGCATCGTAGAAAATCTACGGACAGAGAACGAGGAGCTGTTTCAATCTACCAGTTCGCCCCCAATGGGCCCCCGATTTTTAAAAGACTTTCCAGAGGTAGAAAACTATGTGCGTCTGCAGCAATGGAGTCTGTTAGCTCAGAGAAATGACATATCAAGCTATGAGCGAGAATCGTATATCGCGGACAGCACCGTTTTTGATATTTTCAGTTTTAATCTGGTGAAAGGCGACAAGAAGACGGCACTGCGTGAGCCGTTTTCGATTGTACTGACAGAGTCGATGGCGAAAAAATATTTCGGAAACGAAGAACCTGTGGGCCAAACACTCAAAATGGATTATGATAATTACAAAGTTACGGGCGTTATGGAAGACGTTCCTGAAAATTCACACTTTCGATTCTCGAATCTGATTTCCTTTTCAACGTGGAGCCGCAATAACAAAGACAACGAAGACCGTGCCTGGTTCTGGAATGGCTTTCATACCTACGTGCTGGTTCGAGAGGGTGCATCTGTTGACAACGTCCGCGCGAAAATGAAGGACTTCCTGAAGAGAAATGTTGAGAAGGGGGGAATGTATTACGAAGACCTGCCCCTGCAGCCGTTGTCCAGCATTTACATGGCCGCACCTCGTTCGTGGGAGAATGGCACTCGCGGCAGCATGAACAACATATACATCCTGTCTATCATAGCCGTGTTCATCTTGTTGATCGCTTGCTTCAATTATATCAATCTGGCAACGGCTCGTGCTTCGAGGAGATTGAAAGAAGTAGGGCTTCGCAAAACGCTTGGCGCATTGAGGAGAATGCTCATTGCACAGTTTCTCGGTGAGTCACTCATCATCACGCTTGTTGCATCAATTCTTGCAGTCGGGTTGGTATGGATTTCTCTTCCTTCTTTTCGAGGATTGGTTGAATCTCAGTTATCCTTTTCTGTACTGCCCAATGTATGGTACGTGGCAGGAATAATGATTGGCCTTGTACTGCTTATTGGTTTGCTGGCGGGTGCTTATCCTGCATACATCATTTCCCAATTTCAACCCGTGCAAATTTTTCGGTCGTCCACTAAGGGAATATTTGGCCATAATGGAATGCGCAAAGTATTAGTCAGCATGCAATTCATTATATCCATCATGCTCGTGGCTGGGACTTTACTGGTATATGATCAACTGGATGTAGTGCGTAATCAAGATCTGGGCTTTACCAAAAAAGGGGTGATCGTTGTACCAACCAATGGTGATACTGCCATTGTTAATTATCTCGATGCCGTAAAAAATGAATTGAAACGGATTCCGGGAGTAGTGCATGCATCGGGGTCTACTTCCACCCCAGGACAGTCAGCCGGAAATAACTACACCGAAATTGAAATGACGGATGGCAAGATGTCACCCACCAATATCAACTTTATCTATGCGGATCATGATTTCTTGAGCACGTATGAAATAAAACTTTTAGCCGGTCGCGACTTTCAGCGTGATGTAAAGTCCGATGACACGACTGCCTACCTCATTAACGAAACCGCCATCAAAGATTTTGGATGGACACCCGAACAAGCACTTGGCAAAAAAGTACGTGGTCGACAAGGAGGCAAGATCATTGGCGTAATGAAAGATTTTAACTACCGATCCTTGCACACCAAAGTAGAACCTCTCATGGTTGCCATGACTACGTATGTTGGTAGAATGTCGATACGGTTGGAAGGCACAGACTTACCAACTACCATCGCCAATGTGAAGACAAAATGGAACGAGCTCATTCCCTATCTTCCTTTTGACTACTCATTCGTTGACGTAGAATTTGATCGTCAGTATAAAGCAGATCAGCAATTAGGAAAAGTGGCTGGTGTGTTTACTGGGCTCTCGATGTTTATCGGATGTCTGGGATTGCTGGGGCTTACTGCCTTTGTCGTAGAACGAAGAACCAAAGAGATCGGTATTCGCAAAGTATTAGGAGCATCGATACCCAGCGTAGTGTTGCTGATTACACGTGAGTTTATCTGGTTAATCGTAATTGCACTTGCCATTGCCACACCGCTGACGTGGTATTTCATCACTCGGTGGGAGCAAAATTTTACGTTGCAGGCGGTAATTAATCCGCTCCGATTTGTGATGGCCGGCACTGTGGTATTTCTGATAGCATGGTTAACCATTAGTGTGCTTTCGATCCGTGCGGCCAATGCTAATCCAACAAAATCGTTGAGGATGGAGTAAAAAAATTGGCATTACGATTTCAAATATCTTATTCCCAATGCACACACCACCAACACCCCCACAATCGGAAATAATTGCATGAAGAAAAAGGTGAAGTACGAAACGGTCACTTCGGGTTGAGGCAAAACTTCAATTAGCAGTCGCTTGCCGATCGGTCCATTTGAAAACACAACCTGCTGTAATACATTCCATCCAAAGTGAATGGCGATGGGCACATAGAGCGATTGCGTTTTGGTATAGCCATATGCTAACACCAGACCCATCGTTCCAGTAACTACAAAGGTGATCAGCATGGGGATCGGCTCTCCCAACGATCCTTGTGAAAACCAATGGTACATGCCAAAGGCTGTGGATGAAATCCAAATGGCTTTTGTCGCACCAAGCTTTTTGATGAGAATGTAAAACAAGGCTCCGCGAAAAATCAACTCTTCGTATAAAACCGATTTGATGTTAAACCACACTCCACCTGCAATGAGTTGTAAAGTCCATTCGGGATTGAGTTGCCATCGCTGTTCGGCAATCCACATTTTAAGTCCAAAGCCCGAAGCGCTAAATGCTGCTGCCGTTAATAAGAAGATTATAAAATGTTGGAGTCGTTCTTTTGTGGGTCGAAATCCCAGAACAGAAAGATTACTTCTATCAAAAAGCCAAACTAATAGCCACGACAAAGCCAATTGAATTAAAATGCCAATCATAAAAAGTGTGTAATTAAAATGTGAAATCAGGCGTTCTTACGCCACAACAAAAAAAGAATGCCTGTAATCAGCGTAAGCGTTACACTTACGAAAACCAACAACTCAAAGGTGGTTTCAGGAAAGCTGGGTGCTTGCGCCACATAAGCCCAAGCTAATAGGAGAATAACCAAACAAATGCCTACGGAAAGCACCGTCCGTTGTGGTTTTGTAAATACCTCCGGCTCCCCTTGCGGAATGGTAAACTCCTGTTCGCGTGCAGACTTCATAAAGTCTTCAAATGACAGCTCGAGAATTTTTGCAAGTGTTTTCAACGTGTGGCTGCGCGGAACAAGCTCACCGTTTTCAATGCGTTGAATAGATCGCATGCTGATGTGCGATTGTTCAGAGAGTTCTTTTTGGGTAAGCCCTTTCGATAGCCTTCCATCACGAAGCCAAGAAGCAGTCATTTCTTTGAGTGTTTTTTGCATGCAAAGCTACGGGCACTCAAAAGTAGCACTAAATTTTTAGGCCGCCATTGATACGACATTTGTATGACAAATGGGGTTTTCGGCTATATCTATGCGGAATGCAATCCAACGAAGGCACTATGGAGTGGTTCAATCCGATTCCGGAGTATGGATCCTCATTTATCTTAAAGCTTGTTTAGCGGACCGAAGAAACTCATACACACGATTAAAATGATTCAAGGGCTCAATGTGCCCGCCTTTCAACACAATATGTTTATAGGGATGTTGAAAGTTTTTTTGATCCAATCTTTCCACTAACCGATGCGACATTTCTGCTGCAGGCCATTGCTCATCTTCGTTAGCCGAGAGAATTAAAATGGAGCCATTAATTTTCTCTACTTCAATTTCGGCTTGCGTTACAGCCACGGTATCTTCTAACATCATCGAAAATGCGCCAAGCAAATCGCCCTTCAATGCAGGCCAAATGGTTTTGAATGGTGCGGGCACAAATGGAACTGGCGCGTCATGGTAGGTCCATGAAGATGTATTGGCGGAGATGGTGAGTGCCGGAAAGCTAACGTGTGAGGTAGAAAGGGCAATCACTCCCTTAAAACAAGGATAGCGACTTGCCAGATTCAACACCAACTCTCCTCCCTTCGATGCGCCCATCAAAATAATTCTGGATGTATCAATCTGTGGATGACGTCTGGCAATAGTTAAAATCGTATCCGCAATGGCATTGAGCGAAATCCGATCCAACGATTTGGGCGAAGTGCCTGAATTAAAATACCCGATGGCCAATACGGCATATCCCAGTGCGCGAATGGAATCGCGTTTTGCCTTCAAATAATTTCGCTCCCAATCATTTCCACCCGAGCCTCCTCCAAAGCCAACTAACAAGGGCTGCCGTGCACTATCGCTTAGGTATAGATGCGTATCCATTTTTCCATGGTTATCCGGAAGGGAAGTGGGTTGCAGGTTGATTATAAAAAAGAGTATGATTAGTGCGCACACAATGATTCCAGCTATTTTCATTTTCATAAAAAAAAAGTTTAGTAGTTAGAGAATATGGAAAACTTAACCGAGTTGAGGCGTTGGCTCAGTGGGTTTTGAAAGGTACTCGTAGCCACGATAGAGAATGATAATCTCCAGAACGGTAGCGGGTATTAAGATGATGTAGGACACAAAGAACAATACCACGGTTACCAGTATGCAGCCCAATACAATTTCGAGTATGCCTGCAACGCGCGATAATTCGCCCATCCCATCCTGAAGTTGTATCAATGCCATTCCAAATACAATAGACATAGCTCCTGTGATGATGGCCGAAAGCGCATACGGAATCCAAATGGTTTCAAAGCTTTCCACCGAAAGGGTTGAAACATCTAAAATCGCATTGCCAACCGTGCCTACTATCAACAGGTACGCTGCCACTTTTAGCAATTTATTCTCAAACACATTGCTGAGTGCAATGAACCCTTGTGCGAAAAAAAAATACGCTATCACCATCACACAACTTAGCGTGATGTATGTGGCATTCATACGAAAGCCCCAGTTGCGGCCCTCTTCCATCCAAAGGATATCCAGTGTGCCCAGAATAACTTCAGCGATTAAATAAAGTGCTCCGGCTATGACTGCGATGAGCAGGTTGTTGCGATTTGCCGTTGGCAAATTGGTTTGGGGTGTTTCCATCACTTGGTTGGTGGTTAAAAATGATTCGTAGTTCTCTCCAAGTGCATTCAATAAAATACGGATCGTAGAAACGCGCGGCAAAACTTCTCCCGCTTCGATGCGCTGAATGGTGCGCACACTTACGTGGCTTTTTTCTACCAGTTCTTCCTGGGTCAGATTTCGCTCTTTGCGTAAAGCGGTCAGTCGTTTGCCTAATTCGGATTGTTGCATAACCATTTTATTGAAGCACAATGTTACGCGTTTAACGGGTTCGGTTGAATGAATGGGTTCAGATTTTACCCGTCACTTGCCCGTCATTTAAGGAAAAAGGGAACGGCATATTACCCGTAGCGCGAAATTAACGATCTGCGAGCCAATCCATTTACACTGCTAGGTCGAATTTGAGATTCAATGAGACTTGACGTTTCAGCAGAAGTGCAGCTCTGAGAACAAGCTATAATTCTGCACTTTATTAAACTCGGAACCGTCCGAGCTTTTTTACTTTATTCCGATAGTGATAAAGTTGAACTTGATCTTACTTATTCATCACACCCTCGCTTTTTATTAATTGAAGTGCGAAATCCATGGCTGCATCTCTTCTCTGTAGTTCATCTGTAATTGTGTTTCTTACTATGTAATCCGGCTTCACGCCATGTCCGTCATTTTCAACATCTACATTCAGTTCCCACAGTATGGTAGGAATATACATTCTCAGTTTTGAGTTTGGCAGCGTAAGGTAGTAAGATAGCCCACTCGTATTCTGATACTTGTTGCCACCAACTTCTTCACCTATAAATACCGCACCTCGATGGTGTTTTATAAATGACGTAAACTCGCCAGTCGCAGAAAAGCTTCGACCGTTGGTTAATATGTATAGCTGTCCTCGATAGTTATCTGCTTTGGGCAAATACACATTAGACCCTTTCGTCTTAGCTTGATAATAATTCTCGCTTATCTTCTTTAGTTTGAACCAACTAACGGCTGTATTGAATAATACAATGCCTTCCCCCTTATAATTCTTCTTGTCGTCAATCTTTCTGGTAATGGTTGAAATGTTTTTAAATAGTCTAAATTCTTTGTCATATAAATAGGAAATTAGCTCTTGATTGGGGGTAGCATCTCCACCTCCATTATTTCTTACATCAATGATTAAGTGCTTGACATGATTCGCCTTGATAGATGTAAACGCTTCCCTTAATCGCTTCTTATATCTAATTTTTTTTAACTCACTCTTTTCAAAAGTTTTAAAAGTCAACACCGCTACGGAATCGGCTATTTTAAAATTAAAATAGTCTTGCAAAGGCACTCTTTTATAAAAACTAATGTCTCCACTTGAAATACTCGTCAATATAATTGGTACTTGCTTTGTGCTTTCCGACAAAACAATCTCGTAACTACTCTTTGAACCGTAAATCAGTGAGTAGTCCAAATTGAAATTATGCAACAGTTTTGCCGTGGGGAATGTGAGATTATCCCCATCGCGCGTTTGATAGTTGAGGAGATTGTTAAATATTTCGATTAAAGGTACTCCGTCAATTGAAAAGACCTCTTTACCGATGAGCTCTTTGTACTCCGGCTTAAATGAGTCGACAATAAAAAACGAGTTGTCGTCCTTATATAATCTAATCGGGATAACCTGATAGCTCTTTTTAAAGCGTTCAAGTGCTACAAAACTATGTCCATTTTTTACTACGCTGTTCAGCGGGGCGACAGCTTTATAAAATTGAATATAGTCCATCGAATCACTTAAATTATTTTTAGTTGAAGCAAACCATTCATCAATTTGTTTTTTAGATGAATACGTGTATAAACCCGGATGGATTCTTTCCAGATTATTCTTCAGAACATCTAAATCACTTATTAAAAATTCTTTGCCAATTTTTGTTTGACCATATGTATTCAAAACGCAAATAAAAAGAAGTGTAGAAATAGCGACTGGTATTTTAGTAACAACTTCTGTCATTTTCATAATTAGAATTAATTTTTTTGGGAAATCGATTTCAAAGTCTTCAACTTATTAGCTAAAGATGGTTTGTTGTGTTAAAGCTCATGGTAAACAATGAGGACTTCGAATGACAAAACCAGCGGAAGAATTTCAAAAAGGTCTTAGGTGGTTGGTTGCTAATGTCTTTCAAAAACATTTTGTTTTAGTCATAATATGCCATTGGCTACTTTGCCTAATCCAAACTTGCAGAATTTACTCTTTTCTCAATGAGTCGATCGGATTGAACATGGCTGCCTTCACGGATTGATAACTTACTGTAAGGAGTGCTAACAGCAACACCATCGCACCGGCCAATACAAACACACCTGCACCCAATGGAATGCGGTACTCAAATGCACTCAGCCACTCGCGCATAACATACCACGCCAACGGGCAGGCCAATACAAAGGCAAGCGCCACCTGCCGTGTAAACGAAAGTGACACCATCAAAAATAAATTGAGCGAACCTGCGCCTAATATTTTTCGAATGCCAAGTTCCTTGCTTTTGCGCTCTACATGATAATTGGCCAAGCCCAACAGCCCGAGGCAGGCTACGAATATGCTCAGCGCTCCGGCCATCTGAAAAATCATGCCTGCCTTTTTCTCGGATACGTAAAAGGTGTTTAACTGCTCGGTAAGAAAATGATATTCAACAGGCGTTTCGGGATCAAACTTTTCGCAGACTTTAGCTGCGCCTTCAATGAGCGGTTGTGTGTCGCCTGAAACTTTGAGGGTAAAGTAATCGATCGCTTGAACGGGATTGTTGCGATAGCCGATAATGATGGGCGCAATTTTTTGATGCAGCGACTGAAAATTAAAATCCTGCAGCACACCAATCACGTGTGCATTCCATTTGCCATTGCGTGTGGTAATCTGAAGCACGGTACCAATCGGATTTTGCAAGTTCATGGCCTTTGCTGCTGACGCATTTATCACCACGTTCATCGAATCGGCTGCGGTGCCTTTAAAGAAACTGCCTGCCGCCAGTTGAAGTTGATAGGTGCTCAGCATGTCTTCGTCAAACCCCATGAAGTACGTCTGCAGCGAATCTGCATTTGCACCAGCTTCATTGGTGGTTCGCGCATACACTTGACGAATGTTCTTCCACTCGCCCGGCACGCGCGAGGAAACGGCCACTTGCTGTACACCTGCGATTTTAGCGAACTCATTCTTCATCGCCTGAAACTGGTTGCGCACCGCACCACTGTTGATATCAATGATCATCAGTTGCTCTTTATTAAAGCCCATGTCTTTTGTTTGAATGAAGTTGATCTGGTTGCTGATTACCAGTGTAGCTACAATCAATACAATGGTGATGGTAAATTGGAAAACCACTAGTGACGTACGGAGATTAAATCTGCTTTTTGTAAACACCGTCTGGCTTTTGAGCGTGGCGACTGGTTTTAGTTTTGATAAGTAGAAGGCGGGATAGCTGCCCGCGATGACGCCAATGATCAGGGCAATTGCCAGGAGAGCGGGCATGAACTCGCCAATGTTTGAAAAGGTAAGATCAAAGTCCTTTCCGGTGATTGAATTGAAGAAAGGGAAACACAGATTCATCATGACCAGTGACAGCAGTATGGAAAGGAAGGTGATGACAAAAGCCTCTGTTAAAAACTGAAAAATGAGTTGTGTTTTTACAGCTCCTGCTACTTTGCGAATACCGATTTCTTTGGCGCGCGAAGAAACTTTAGATGTAGTAAGGTTGATGTAATTGATGGCTGCAATGACTAGCAGGAATATCGCCATGCTGGAAAAGATGTACACATACGAAAGCTGGCCTTGTTCACTTTCTGAACCATTCTGAATATCACCTGAGTGCAGATAAATATCCTGAATGGGCTGAAAAGCAATTTCACGGTTTTCCAGATCAGGTCCCCAATGTTTTTTTCTAAACGCGGGCATCTTCGCTTCTACCTCGTGAATCGATTTTCCTTCTTTCAATACCACATAGGTGAAAGCCCCTACATCCTGCCAGCTATTCAGATAGTCGGTCCAATCCTGAGTGACAAGAATTTTAGAAAACAGTAAGTCAAATTGCAGGTGCGAATTTTTTGGAAGGTCTTTGATAATGCCTGTTACTTTAACCAATCCAATGTCTTGCAAGTTCATGGTCTTACCTAAGGTACTTTGCGCACTTTCTTCACCGAAATATTTTTTTGCTGTCGACTCCGGCAGCACAACTGAAAACGATTGGCTGAGTGCCGTTGCTTTGTCGCCCGCGATGAACTCAAAATCGAACACATTAAAAAAGTTCTTGTCTTCTGTCGTGAACCAGTTTCGCTCGCTAAACTTGGCGTCCCCAATTTCCACCACCACTTGGCCGGAAAATTGAAAGAGTCGGGTCATCTCTTCTACTTCGGGAAACGAGTTTACTAATTCGGGACCGATCAGCGGCACGATACTGCCGAAAGTGCGGACGTTATCGGGGATAGATTTATTCACCCAGAGTGCTCTGTATATCCGGTCTGATTTCTGATGAAAGGAATCGTATGAAAGTTCATTGCTTACATAGGTGTAGAGCATCGTACTAAATGAAATGCCCAACAACAAACCAAATACATTTATAAAAGTGAATGTTTTGTTTTTGATTAGTTGTCGGAGACTAATCTTAAAATAATTTTTGATCATACCGTAGTTGTTTAAATTCTGATATCCTTCTATGGGTCGGATGATACTTGGTCTGAAAAGCAAAAGCACATCCCTCACAAATTTTAAATCTGCTTTCAACTTTCCATTTTCAGCTCTGCGCTCCTGATACAACTCCATCAAATCGCCTTCAATAGAATCTTTCAGCTTCGGGTGGCAGAACCAGCGGAAGAATTTTAAAAAGGATTTGGGCGGATTGTTGGACATACGATTTAAGACACGAAAC
>JABFSO010000093.1 GCA_013140555.1 Cyclobacteriaceae bacterium
CTTAGAAGTATTCCATTCGCCTACGGGTTTGGGTTGCGCACCTTCTGCTATGTGCATGCCGTAGTTAGCGGAAGTCTTTTGCCAATCTTCAATTTTGCCAGGATAACCGATATCATCCAATAGTTGGTATTCAGGGCCGCTGAGATAAGGTTCGTCATACGTTTCAACCACACCAAACATCACACCGCTGTTTCCTTGTGCTGCGATTTTCCATTCCCAGGTTAACTCGAAATTTTCGTAATCCGCAACAGTTATTAGATCCGCGCGCTTTTCATTTCCGTCAAACGGTTTGCAGTGCAGCAAGCCATCGGCAGTTACTTCCCAGCTGTTGTTTTCTTTTCCTTTGAAAAATTGCCATCCCGTAAGGTCTTTTCCATTGAAGAGCGGGGTGCTAATTGCCGCAGGTTTTGTTTGGCAAGAGGCGATTATTGCGAAGACAATAAGGAAGACGAAATTTTTCATGCTAGGTTGGTTAAAATATCTTACCGGGATTTAAAATACCATTGGGATCAAATACTTTTTTAATCCCACGCATCAAGTTAAGATTAATCTCGCTCATCGCAATGGGCATGTACGGGCGCTTGGCGATGCCAATACCGTGTTCTCCGGAAAGAGTTCCTCCAAGACTAACTGTCAACTTGAAGATTTCGCCAATCCCCTCGTTTACTTTGGTGTTCCAATATTCTTCTGACAATCCTTCTTTCAAAATGTTGACGTGCAGGTTGCCATCGCCTAAATGGCCGAAGCATACTGTGTTGAAATTATAGCGCTTGCCGATTTCTTTAATACCATTGATCAGTTTAGGCAGATTGGCACGTGGCACCACTACATCATCTGATTTCGTAAGTGTGTACCAGTTGACAGCCGGAGAAATGTTTTTACGAATTTTCCACAACTCGGCTTTCTGTGCAGCATTGTCGGCAAACAGCACTTCACCACTTTCGAACTTTTCTACAACCCCCATGACTCTTTCGGCATCGCGCATCAACACTTCTTCATCATTGCCATCCAATTCGCAGAGAAGATATGCGTTCATGCCTTCCGTTAACTTGGTGGTGACGGGGCTGTTCAGTACTTTCTCGCAGTAATCGAATGTTTTAGCGGCTGCTTCTTTTTCAAAGAACTCCATGCCAGAAGGTGTGATGCCATCTACATAAATGGCTGCAATGGCTTTGCAGGCTTCTTCGTTGGTGCTGAAGGGAATCATCATCAGCACATTTTTCTTCGGGAAGCCGCGAAGCTTGAATACAATTTTGGTGATGATGCCCAGCGTGCCTTCGCTGCCGCACATCAATTGTGTTAGATTATATCCGGTTGAGTTTTTCAACACATTCGCGGCTGTCCACATGATTTCACCGGTAGGTAACACCACTTCCATGTTGATGACATAATCACGGGTAACGCCATACTTCACCGCTTTCGGTCCACCGGAATTATTCGCCAGGTTTCCACCTAAGAAACAAGAGCCTCCGCTGGCAGGATCGGGTGGATAGAAAAGACCTTTTTCTTTTACGGCATTTTGAAATACTTCGGTGATGACGCCCGGCTCTACCGTGGCTTGCAAATTCAATTCATCGATCTGAATGATTTTGTTGAACCGTTCCATCGAAATCACCACACCTTTTTTAACAGGCAATGCCCCACCGCTCAAACCGGTGCCGGCACCGCGAGGTGTAGTTGGTAGTTTATGTGCGTTACAAATCTTTAACAGTTCACTTACCTCTTGTGTATTGGCGGGTCGCACGACAACATCGGGCATGAACTGGTAGTCTTCGGTTTTATCGTGGCCATAGTCGGTTCTACGTTCTTCATCTACGAAAACGTTTTCTTCGCCCACAATAGATTGAAACTGCATGATAATTGCTTCTCCTACCAGGGAAGCTACAGGAGCTTCTGTTTCTTTTATCTGTGCCATCAAACAACTAACTTTGAAATGTTTATGCGTGACTTTATGAGCCGTAAAATTAGCCAAATACTTTTACTACCTCGCCCAATTTGGGCAGTAAGTTTTAGGTGGCTGGCGATTTTAATGTTGGCGATTACCTTGCTTGGTTCCTGCGCAGCTTCTCGCACAGCCCGCACCCGCGAAGACAAGGTAGACGATGTGATCAAAGCGGCACGCGCCTTCACCGGCACACCTTACAAATGGGGTGGCACTACACGCTCCGGCATCGATTGTTCAGGTCTTACCAGCAATGCCTTCCAAACTATTAAACTTCCTTTGCCACGCACGGCATACGCACAAGCGTTAGTCGGGGAGAAGGTGAAGATGAAAGAAGTGCAGCCGGGCGACTTGTTATTTTTCGCCACCGGAAAGAAGAAAAATGCAATTACCCATGTGGGCATTGTAACGGTGGTGCGCGGAAAGGACGATGTAAAGTTCATTCATGCATCGACTACGCTGGGCGTAGTTGAAACCAATCTCTATTCTGATTATTACAAAAAACGATTCCGCTTTGCGCGAAGGGTGATTAAGTAATTATCCACGGAAGCGCACACCGCGACCCTTTACTTTCCGGCAAGAAAAAAATAAAAATGGCCGCTGTTAAGGCGGCCTTCTTGTTTAAGAACTACACGTACTGCTCGCTGATATTCTCCACGCACTCTTTGATGTTGCGGGCTTTGATCGGCTCGCCCACCGAGATAAAATCCCAGCCCGAAGGAGTACGAACAAATTTTCCTAGCACCATGGATACATAACCGCGGAAGGTTTTATCCATTGCTACTTTAAACGATGCCAACTCTTCCAGGTCGTGCGGATTCGTGGAGTCCACAATGCTAATGTTAGCATAGGGAATCGTTTCGAAGTCCTGCTGCGCATACGAGTTCAAGTAAAATACCACTTGGTCGATGGCGGGATTCAGTGTTCGTAAATTCACATGAATCGTTTCGTTGTCCGTTCCATCATCGCCATTGCGATCGCCCACACGATCATCACCGGAGTGTTTCACCGCTCCATCCGTTGACGCGAGCTTGCGGAAGTACACATTATCCACCAGTTGCTTCCGGCTGAACAGCGCGACTGAGCTATCCAAGTCAACTGCGGTTGTGTTGTAGGTGAAGCCGAGGAGCTGATGTTGAATTGATCCCCAGTTGATGCCCACACGCACTTGTGACAGTGCTCTTCCTTTTTTCTCCAGCGAAATCGAAGATCCTTTCTTCAGGTTAATTCCATTTCTTTTGATCAAGTTCATATTCTATTTATTAATAGTTATCAAATCTTTTTATTGATGCAATGAATTAGACATAGCGGTCTACTAACCCTTGCATACCTACATTGGTACCTTCGCCAATCGCTATGAACTCCCAGTTGATGGCATCGGCTCTGCGTAATTTGCCAAACAATACTTCCGTTCCGAATGAAGCTTCCGCATCTAAGTCATAGATGGCGATCTCTTCTTTTTTCTCAACATCCACTACACGCACATAGGCATCTTTCAGCTTACCGAAGTTGTGACCACGTGCCGTTGCTTCGTGAATGGTTACATATACCAAGATCTCTTGCGCTTCCGGTTGAATCTGTTTCAGATTCGCGAGGATTAACTCGTCATCGCCTTCGCCTACGCCCGAACGGTTGTCGCCCTGGTGCGCAATGCTGCCATCTGGGGTGCGCAGGTTGTTATAGAAAATAAAGTGTTGTTCTGATAACAGTTTACCATTCGCACCTAGGACATACATGGAAGCATCAAGATCCAGCGATTGAGAGAGTAACTCCCATCCTAAGCCAATATAGATTTTAGATAGTTTGGGATTGGCTTTGGTTAAGTTGATTGAACCACCTTTCTTTAAATTGATTGACATACTTGTTTTGTTTATAGGGTTTGTTAGTGTTTACTTTTTTGTTGTTACTTTTTTTGTCTTTACTTTTTGATCTCACCGCTTCCTATTCACTAAAG
>JABFSO010000237.1 GCA_013140555.1 Cyclobacteriaceae bacterium
TAATCCCGCAGTGTACAATCTTGGTCGTAGTAACCTGATTGTGAACTACCCGAATACCATTCTTCAGCGTATAAATTCCGTACTCTCTCATGGTGCAAAGTTAATGATTGTGAGGTAATGGCACGTCCCAACTTCGGGCAGGGTTGCCCACCTTCGGGCAAGCGTTTTGACCTTACCAATGAAATTGAATAAACTAGCGGTATAATTCTTGGCACTACACTTGTAATCGTACCTGCACTATGGAAACACAAAAAGTTAAAACCTGCTTTACCATCACCTTCACCGAAGATCAATACCAGCATGCGCGCTTGTATGTGGAAGACATGAAGAAACATCCGCAGCGTGTGTATTGGTGGGGCAAGGAAGGTAAAACCGAAGATGAATTGGTGATTGAACAAATTGCGCACCGCATTCTTTCTGGCTTCTATAATAATGAGCCTTTCAAAGCCGGAAAGCAAATTGTAAAGATGGACAGCGCTACCTTTTAAGGTTAGATTCGGTCGAGTACTTTTTCGATCAGGGATTCTACCACTTTGGTGGGATTCTTCGAGAACTTATTCTTCATCCGGTTGGCGATGATGGCGTTGACGCTCAACACCTCGTGGCCTAGCATGCGACCCAGCGCATAATAGCCTGCCGTTTCCATTTCAAAATTGGTGAGCCAGAAATCTCCTTTGTGATAGTAGTTCAAATCTTCGAGTAATTTAGGAAAGCGAATGGGCAAGCGTAATTCTCTTCCTTGTGGCGCATAAAATCCGGGACACGTAACGGTGTTCCCGACAATCATATCAGCTCCAAGCTGGTTGCGTAATACTTCTGATCCTTGCACCACATACGGCATAAATGGAATACCTGTCTTCTTTTGAAGATCGTGGGCCAACCCGGTTTCGAAATCATTCATGGGCAGGTCGTAGAAGTTCATCAAATTATCGAACCCAACGGCATAATCGGAAACGAGATGTGCTCCTACCGGCACATCATCTTGTAGTGAACCCGAAGTACCGATGCGTACCACTTTCAATTTCTTCTTGCGGGGTTTTATCTCGCGTGTCTTCAAATCGATGTTGGCGAGTGCGTCTAATTCCGTAAAGAAGATTTCAACATTGTCGGTGCCAATGCCAGTGCTGATAACGGTAATCCGTTTGCCATTGTATTTGCCCACATGCGTGATGAACTCACGCTTGTTCATTTCAAATTCTACTTCGTCAAAAAACTGACTAACCATGTAAACTCTGCTAGGGTCGCCTACGGCAATAATCGTATCCGAGATATGTTTAGGTAAGAGATTTAAGTGATATACACTTCCATCGCTGTTTAAGATCAGATCGGTTTCAGAAATTTTGGGCATCTATTTTATTTTTTGGGCGGGGTTTCCAAAAACAGTTTCACCGGCTTTCACCGGAGCAATCACAACCGAGCCGGCTCCCACGCGTGCACCTTTTCCAATGGTAACACCCGAAACAATGGTTACGCCCGATCCAATAAACACTTCGTCTTCTATCGTTACATTGGTATTGATGTTGCTGCCTACACCCACTTGCACATGATCGCCTAGCTTTGCCTCGGCACCCAAAATAACATTGGCGTGAATTAGGCAATAACTACCGATGGTGGTACCAGCACCGAGGTAACTTCCATAATCAATAAAGTTACCATGACCTAATGAAGCACGTGCTGAAATAGTAGTCTTCGCGTGAATGGCGTTGACCGGCTGCACATGGCGAACTTCTTTCAACATGTTCACCAGATTCTTCCGAAATTTAATATCATCCAACGCGATGAAGGCTTCGCACTTCTTGCCAATTAGTTTCAGGAAGCCATCGTCATCGGTATCGCCCAACACCACGACTTCGTCTAATTCTGTTTTGTGGAGTTTCTTGTCGTCATCTAAGAAACCGTAGACTACTACTTCATTACTTTCAAAAATCTCTTTAGCCGTGCGGCCGAGTGCATTTGCGCCAAAAATAATTACCGGATTCTCCATACGGCAAAGTTAATGAAACCCCTCACCTATTCTTTAAAAAAGAAATACGTTTTATGAAATTATCGATGAACGGATTACCCTGCCAGATGATGAAGATAAAGAAGGGCAAGAAGCCAATTCGGTAGCGGGAAAGCGTTCCAAAGTTGGGTGTGGACAATGCGAGGAAGATGCAAAGGGTTGCGCTGTACACCAGCAGAGGAAAAATTAACTTTATGTTAATTTTCTTTCGCAATGAGAATAGAAACGAAACAGTGAGTATTAATATCATCAAAGTTTCGAATGAAGCTATCCAAGCGGAAGCATTTTTTGCCTCCCACACGAACGGACGGAACAACCCGGAGATAAAAGCCAGTGGACTGCTTTGTAAAACACTCGCTATAGTTGGCTCGAGATTCGTGTAGTGGATTACATTATTGGGTGAAGATAACTCTACATATTTGTCGTGGTTGGCGACCACTACTAATAGGATTCTACTCAAGTAAAAATTAGGATGCGCTAATGAAACAATGGCCACCAGCACAACAAAAATGGATAACCACCCACTGATCCATTGCCATGTTGACAACGCTTTTTTTCGCGTCACGAAAACTAAGATCACGGTGGGAATGAGCACCGCCATAAATACCGCCAGCCAATAATATTTAAAAATCCAAGTGAAGAACAGCGCAGGGATAATTACTAAGCCATGCCACCACGCTATTTTTTTACTTGATGCACATCGTACAAAAAGCGCGGTGAGGTAAAGAATCCCTGCCAGCGCCAGCGTCTCTTTCACAATTCCCGATCCCCAAAAGATAACGGAGGGAATACAAAAAAGAGCGACAACTGCTGCATTCGCATATTCTTCTTTCAAGTTTTTAACTTGGAAATAGAGATACCAACTAGAAAGAAATGAAATCAATGAAAAATAAAGTGCGCAAATCCAATAATTGTTACCTCCAATCCAACAGAAGAAACTGATGAACTTAACCATGGCCGAAGTGCGGTCTTCAAAATACAACCAATGTGTAACAGTGGCTTTGTATTGGCTGGTAAAAACAAAATCAAAATAAGCACCTATATCTTTCCGCGCTAAGTCCGCCACCTCACAGCCCATTTGAAAAAAACTCCAGGTATCATTGGCCGGAGCATAGTGTAAATAATAATATCCCAAGAAAATGGCGCCTGCTGCCTTGCTGATAAAAGCAAACGAAAACAAAATGGGTTGTTCTTTTCCCAACTGCCGATAAAAAAGGTAGACGAAGCCAAGAATAAGAAGGATGTGAAGCAACATCATGGCTTAATCAATGATGTGCCGACTGCACAGTTTAAGCATTGTCGCTGGCTACAATAATGATTGTATAGCTCAATCAATGCCTGCGAATCAAAAGCCGATTGCACCTGCAAACCCAGCGAATTCCAGTACGAAATGATTTTGTTCTTTTCTGCGGGCAACGCCTGCAACCAGTTAATCGCCTTTTCCATCAGTGCATCGTTGTCGGTTTGCTTGCTATAAGCTACTAATATCGGAATGACCGCGTTAATCATCAACACTAATTTACTTTCTTCGCCCAACGCGTGCTCCTGCCGCCTCGATGGCTTCGCAAAATGATAATGGGTTTGCCAATAGTCAGATGGATTGGCATCCAGCAATATCCTCCATTCCTCTTTGGTGCCTTCGATGATTTGAGAAAACAAGCCACTTTGGCTTCGCAATAAATTAGCGAACTGTGCGATTCGCAAGGTTGGAAAATTGGCGGGACGCAAACGCAAGAATTTCCATTGCACCGGATTCAGTTTTGAATCAGCAAGCGAATACTTGGCACTCAGAAATTGATATTCTTTAAACAAGGCTGTAATATACTCATGCTTTGTTTTGGTTTCCAGCATGCCGGCCTGGCCAAACAACAAAGCTTCTATCTGCAATAAGT
>JABFSO010000325.1 GCA_013140555.1 Cyclobacteriaceae bacterium
TCCGATTAGTTGAATTGACTTTCATTCGTTCCATCATCAAATCCATTCCATTCACAGGCTCCAATGCGCGGATTAGCACAGCATCGGCTTTGCCGGGTTGATTGGTGACCACATTGAAGAGATGATGCATGCCATAACAAAGATACACATAGCTGATTCCTCCTTTTTCAAACATCACTTTATTGCGTTCGGTCTGCCCTTTGAAAGCATGGCAACCTCTTTCTTTGTACGAATACGCTTCCGTTTCTATAATGATGCCGCTTGTTAACATCTCATTAACATTGGTAACCAATAATTTACCAATCAACTCTTTAGCCACTTGCACCACATTCGACCGCTGGTAAAAGGATTGTGGAAGCTTCATCGTTGGTAAGTGAATTATCTTAAATTTGCAGCTCAATTATAAACAAACAATTATGAAAAACATCCTTTTAATTTTACTCAGTGCCGTGTGTTTGGTAGCGCAGGCACAAGTTCAAACTCCGCAGCCTAGCACCGCATCTACCGTTACGAATGTGGTGGGTCTGACAGAAGTTAAAATTGAATATTCTCGTCCGAAAGCAAAAGGCCGCAAAATTTTCGGTGCATCTCCAGACTATTTAACACCTTTCGGCAAATTGTGGCGCACGGCTGCTAACAACGGATCAAAAATTACTTTCAGTGATGATGTGAAGTTTGGTGGTGTGGATGTACCTAAAGGAACTTATTTGTTATTGAGCATTCCAGGAGCTACTGAGTGGACTGTCATTCTTTACAAAGATGTAGCGATGGGTGGAAATACAGAAGCCTATGATGCTAAAAACGATCAAGCCCGTGTGATCGTGAAGGCAGAGAAACTAACTGAAAAAGTAGAGACTTTTACGCTTGAGATTGCAGACTTCGCAGAGAATAATAAAACTGCCAATCTTCAGATCATGTGGGAAAACACTTCGGTGAAAGTACCTGTTACAGTTGATTTCGATGCGAAAGTAATGAAGTCAATTGATGCTAACACCAAAGTAAGTCCGAACAACTATTTCCAGGCAGCTGTTTATTACTTAGAGAATGGCAAAGACTTGAACCAAGCATTGAAATTTGTGAACAGTGCATTGGAAGGCAACCCAACTGCTTTCTGGATGTTGTACCAAAAAGCGAGAATCCAAAAAGGATTGAATGACAAGGCAGGTGCTTTGGCTACTTCTAAAGTTTCTTTGGAAGAATCCATCAAAGCTAAGAATGTTGATTACCAAAAGATGAACGAAGAGCTTCAAAAATCATTGAAGTAATCGCCTCTTTTATCAAGATTTAAAAAAGCTGAGTTAACCCTCAGCTTTTTTTATGTCCGATGGTGAGAACTGCTGAATGAACAAGGCAACGACTACTACAATCACACAGCCGATGATGTTGTAAAAGAGGAATGCAATCTGATCATAGAAGTAAAAGTAGCAGCATAACACCAACGACTCCGCAATCAGAGCGGCAATAAACACCGCATTACTTTTGATATGCTTCAGGTAAAAAGCAACTAAGAAAATTCCGAGAATAGTTCCGTAAAATAATGAACCTACAATATTCACAAACTGAATCAGGTTTTCAGCAAAATTGGCGAGTGCTGCGAACGCCATAGCAATTAAAGCCCACAGCACCGTAAAGTAGCGCGAAGCTTTTACGTAATGTTCATCGGATGCGTTCGCGTTAATTGACCGTCTATAAATGTCCACGGTGGTCGTGCTCGCCAGTGCATTTAACTCCGATGCCATCGAAGACATGGCGGCAGAGAACATCACGGCCAATAACAAACCAATGATGCCGTGGGGCAAATAGCTGAGTACGAAGTTGAGAAAAATGTAATCGCGGTCTTGCGTTTTTGCTTTTGGCACTGCTTCCGCAATGGTGGCTTTCACGGCTTTACGCAATTGATCTTCTTCCGATTTAAGTGCGTTGTACTTCTGTTTGGATGATTCTTTTAATGCCTCGTTATCGGATTGAATACCTTCCACCAATTGATCAACTGCCTTTCTCTTTTCTACATAGAGCAGATTGTATTTTCCTTCGAGTGAACGGATCGAATCCGCCTGCGATGTTTCCATCGCCTGATTTTTCAAGGTGGCATTGTGAAAAATCGGTGGCTGGATAAACAAATAGAAAACGAACACCAACACACCAATGAACAAAATCAAAAACTGCATGGGGATTTTCAGCAAGCCGTTCATGATTAATCCCATTCTGCTTTCGCGGATGGATTTGCCACCGAGGTAGCGACCAACCTGTGATTGGTCGGTGCCGAAATACGAAAGGAACAAAAATGTAGACGCAATCAACCCCGACCAGATATTGAAGCGATCACTCCAACTGAAATCGGTGGTGATGATGTTGAGTTTACCGAGTTCTCCGGCAATTTGAATAGTGTTTCCAAAAGACACATGATCGGGAATCAAACGATAGGCAATGATTCCTGCCAAGACCATTCCACCCATGATCACCGTCATCTGCTGGCGTTGTGTTAAGCTCACGGATTTCGTTCCACCTGATACGGTGTAGACAATCACCAGTGCACCAATGAGCAACGTGGTAAACAAAATGTTCCAATCCAAAATGGTAGACAACACCAATGCAGGTGCGAACAGTGTGATGCCTGCCGAGAGTCCGCGCAAGATGAGAAACAAAATGGCAGCAAGAGTACGCGTTTTCAGATCGAAACGATTCTCTAAATATTCGTAGGCAGTGTAAACCTTCAAGCGATAATAAATCGGCACCATCGTGACCGAGATAATGATCATCGCCAGCGGCAATCCGAAATAAAATTGAATGAAGCGCATGCCATCTTCAATGGCCTGACCTGGAGTTGATAGAAATGTAACTGCACTGGCTTGAGTGGCCATAATCGAGATGCCGATCATCCACCACTTCATGGAGCTGTCGCCCTTCAAGTATCCTTCCATGCTTTGGGCACCACGGGTTTTCCAACTTCCGTAGGCAACGATGAAAAAAATGGTACCGAACAATACCAACCAATCGAGTAGATGCATATTAGCTGAAAGATCGGGTGAGAATAAAGAACAGAATTACTTGTACGACCATCACACCAAACACCAGCGCGTACCAGCTATTCCAAGATTCAAAGACGGGAGGTTTTTCTTGCATGAGGTTATAACTTCAATTTTGATGGGTTTTGATACGTATTCCAAAAGGTGAGCAAATCAATATTCTGATCATCAACAACCTTAAAGAAGAGAATAATTCTCTTGTTGACGATGCATTTATAAATTCCAGAAACCGAATTATATATTGGGTAATTTTGAGGTCTTTCCTCAACTATTTTAAGAACATCTTCCACACGCAGTATGAAATCCTTTATTGTTTGATTGCCCCAGTCCTGTTGTAGGTAGTCTAAATTTTGTGAGAAAGTCTTTTCAGCTTCTATTGTCCAACGAATGTGATACTTCACAGTTTATACTTTTCTTTAATTTCCTTCATTACTTCTTCATGTGATCGAGTTTGGCCAAGCTGCGATTGAAGTAAACCTCGGCTAATGGAGGCTTCCATTTCTTCATCAGCCTGTTGCTTGCTAAGCCCAAAATCGAGAACTCCCTTGATGGCTCGAATCAATTCTATATCGTTTACTTTCTCAACCTGCTTAATGACTGCTTCCTTTTCTTCCGCTATGTTCATATCATTGTCTTTACTTAAAGTTAAGAATTTCAAAACATCTCTAATAATTCATTTCGTAAAAAAATCCCAATCAAGATTAACCTAAAGCAAATAATCATTACCGCTTCTTCACCTTCGTCTTTTCCAATTTCTTGGGCTTACCGAGCGAAACCAAATTCGCAAACAATTTATACGCACCGGAAACCCCTTCCGGCAGCTCACGGAAAAACGACAAACCTGTATAGACA
>JABFSO010000422.1 GCA_013140555.1 Cyclobacteriaceae bacterium
GTACTCGATGACGATTGTGATACTGGAAGAAATAGCGGATGCTAAATCGCTGAGTGCCGAATATCTGATCATGTTGAGTAAAGCATTGTTTCGAAACAATGAAGCCGGCAAAGCAATTGAATATTATAAAAAGAGCTTGCAAATCAATCCTTCACTCACCGATGAAGAACTTGATCAAAATTTAAGAAACAGCAGCGCTGGAAATTCGGATGTGAATCAGTTGATTGAGGATTTGGAAGAAGGTATGAAGCTAATCGAAAAGCCCTCGATTAATTTCAGTCACGTAGGCGGCATGAAAAATGTAAAGGAAGAGATTGACATCAAAATTGTTCAGCCACTTCTTAACCAAGAATTATTCAAAAAGTACGGAAAAAAAATTGGTGGAGGTATATTAATGTACGGGCCTCCCGGTTGCGGTAAAACGCATCTGGCCCGCGCCACAGCAGGGCAAATCAAAGCCAACTTTATTTCCATCGGCATTCATGACGTGTTGAACATGTGGATGGGCAACAGCGAAAAACAACTGCATGAGTTGTTTGAATTAGCGCGCAGGCAAGCACCTTGTGTTATGTTCTTTGACGAGATTGATGCGCTGGGTGCGAGCCGCTCCGACATGCGCCAATCTTCATCTAAAATGTTGATCAATCAATTTCTAAATGAATTAGATGGTGTGCAATACTCCAACGATGGTGTGTTGATTCTGGCAGCTACCAATGCTCCGTGGCATTTAGATAATGCGTTTCGCAGACCGGGCCGATTTGATCGAATCATTTTCGTGCACCCCCCAGATGCCGAAGGGAGAGAAAACATTTTGAAAATATTACTGGAAGGCAAACCGGTTGGAGAGATCGACTTCAAAACACTTGCAAAAAAAACAGAAGAGTTTTCGGGAGCGGATTTAATGGCAGTAGTTGATCGTGCTGTAGAATCTAAATTGCGCGAAGCGCTGAAAACAGGATTACCAAAACCGATCGAAACAAAAGACTTGCTTACCAGTGCTCTGGATGTAAAACCATCTACCAAAGAGTGGTTTACGACTGCACGCAACTACGCGCTCTATTCCAATGAGTCGGGTTTGTATGATGATATTTTAGCTTATCTCAAGATCAAGAAATAACAACCACATGATTGATACATTATTGGAGCGTGCTTCGCAACTGGTAGCACACGGAAGATTTGAAGAAGCACAAAAGCCGCTGCAGGAAATTTTGGCTATCAATCCACAATTGGCAGATGCCCTCGCGCTTTTTGCTCTCTGCAAATCCGAATTGCATCAACATGAGGAAGCACTCACCTTGATTAAACAAGCTATCAGTCAGCAACCGGATAACGATTACTTTCTTTATTTGCATTCGCTCTTTTCGTTGCGCAAAGATGACGTAAAGTCGGCCAAGAGTTTCATCAACAATGCCATTGCATTCAATCCATACAATGCAGATTATTTTGGATTGCTCGCCTCGATTCAACTTCATCAAAAAGATTGGCAACTGGCGCTCGAAAGTGCAGATAAAGGATTAGCGATCGATCCTGATAACCTTACCTGTTTAAACGTTCGATCTACCGCTCTCTTTAAACTGGATAAAAAAGAGGAAGCGTTTGGCACGATTCAGGAAGCATTGAACCAAGATCCTGAAAATGATTTTACGCATGCCAATATTGGCTGGGGATTATTAGAGCGTGGTAATCACAAACAAGCACTCGAGCACTTTCGTGAAGCGTTGAAACTCAATCCGGAAAATGCACTTGCTAAAGCCGGATTAGTAGAAGGGTTGAAAGCGAGGTATCTCTTCTACCGTATTTTCTTAAAATATGTTTTCTGGATTGGAAACTTGAAAGGCCAACTTCAGTGGGCTGTGATCATCGGATTCTATGTGGGCTCTCGACTTCTTCGAGGCGTAGCGGAGTCGAATCCATCACTCGAACCGTTCATTACGCCCATTCTGATTTTGTATACCTTGTTTGCCGTTTCCACCTGGATTATCACACCATTATCTAACTTATTCTTGCGATTAAATGTGTACGGTCGCTATGCCCTCTCCGAAGAAGAAATAAAATCTTCCAATCTGGTTGGAACATCATTAGTGTTGGGCTTATTGGGCGCAGCACTTTTTTTAGTAACAGCCGATTTTCTGTATGCGATGATAGCGTTCTTCGGAATCACGATGATGATTCCATTGTCTTCGATTTTTGCACCTAAGTCCAAGCGCTCCAAAAACATATTAGTCGCTTACACGTGCTTGCTGGTATTTTTTGGAGTAAGCTCAATTGTAGTTCATGCCATGAAAGGCGATGCCGGCTCATTACCGATGATTTACATTTTTGGAATTATCGGCTATGGCTGGGTAGCCAACGCGCTTTTGATTCGCTGATTTATTTTTTACTGGCGTTAAAAAGTTTTTCTTTCTCTTCTTTGGAAAGACTTTCATAACCGCGGTCAGAAATTTTATCGAGAATAGCGTCAATCTCATCTTGCGAAGCTTTGGTCGCCACCGATGTGGTTTTACGTCCTTTGGGCTCTTCTTTGCGATAAGTAACTTTTACTTTCGGGCGAGGTTGGAATAAAGATTTGATCCAATACAGTGTGGCGGTGATCCAAGATCCCCAGTTAATACCTGCTTGCAACTGCTTAATGTAAACGTATCCGATTAATGCTCCACCGAGGTGAGCTATATTTCCTCCGGCATTACCACCAATGGCTCCTAAAAAAGAAAGAAAAACATAAAATGCAGCAATCCATTTAATTCGTACGGGACCAATAAACAATAGGAAAAAAGTGTAATCTGGTAATAATGTTGCGGTAGCCACAATTACTGCATTTACTGCGGCAGAAGCGCCAAAACCACGAAAGCTATTTTGTTGAATGTAGTAAGGAATCGTATTGTGGGCCAATAACAAAAACAAAGCTCCAAAAAGAATTCCGAGAACATATACCGCAACAAGCTTATCGCTACCCAAATATTCAATCAACAGTTTGCCAAACCAATAAAAGGTAAGCATGTTAAAGAAAATATGTAAGACAGCTCGTAAGTCACCATATTGATGAACAAAAGCGTGTGTTATTAATGTCCATGGTTGTTGGATAAATTCGTAAAAACTTCCCGGAAGCGTAATGCTATTGAAGATGGCCGAAAATATTTCACCATGCTGGGCAATGGTAGAAAATACAAGAACAATAGCTAACGCAACATACACTACCACATTGATTATGATCAACTGCACGTGTGCGTTGTTGTGTCTTTGAAATGCGTTTTTAAATTCGTCTAGCATGATCGTACCTTTTAGAATCTAAAAAATCGTATTAATATAAACCCTACAACACCTCCACCTAAGTGAGCAAAGTGGGCAATTTCTCCGCTGATATCCGTCATGTAGGCAAATACTCCCATTACTATTGCTAAATACTTTCCCTTCACATTTATCGGTGGAAACATCAAGGAAAATTCTCTATCAGGAAACATCATACCAAAAGCAACCAGAATACCATAAATCATTCCTGATGCGCCTAGCATAACACCCCCTTGCCCCGGATCAAAGTAAAACTCCAACACTAAGTAAATTAGTGCCGCGCCAATGCCAGTCGCTATAAAGTAGGTCATAAATCGCTTAAAGCCCCAAACCATCTCTATATAAGATCCAATAAATGCAAGCCCCATCATATTAAAGAACAAATGCCCCAAAGTTCCATGGGCAAACATGTATGTAAACAATTGATAGGGGCGAAAGTTAAAGGAACCTATTTTATACAAGGCCATTCTTTCAGTAAGTAAAAGGCCTGGAAAAAATCGCTGAACAATAAAAACAGAAATACAGATAAAAATTATGTTTCTAATCAGCGGGGTTATATTCAACATGGTCGTTTCTTAACGGTTAAAATAGCTTTCTAGCTTAGACGAGTCAAAAGTAAAAAATGTTGGGCGTCCGTCTGGCGAATAGTTGGGGTTATTACATGAAAATAATCCTGCCACCAGCCCTTCCACCTCTTCCGGCCTCAGCCGATCGCCTGTTTTCAGGCTCGTGCGCTTGGCCATCGCCCGCGCCAAATTCTCGCCAATGGGCAACTGCAACTCCGACTGATTCTTTTTAAACTGCTCAATCAAGCCCTCCAACAATTCCTTTTCATTACTCTGAATCTGTGCCGGAGCCCCCGTGATCAACAGCGCATTTTTGCCCATCACCTCCAACCGAAAACCAAGTGCTATCACTTCTTTCTCCATCTCCATCAGCAACGCAAAATCCGGAGGAGAAAAATAAACCGTTTGAGGAAATAAACTTTGCTGACTATTCCCGGCTGCTCCCTTCAACTGCCCTAAATATTTTTCATACAGCACCCGCTCATGCGCAGCTTGCTGGTCGATAATCATCAAACCGGAGCGCGTAGCCCGCACGATGTACTTATTCAAAAGTTGGAACACACCTTTCTCCTGCTCCTTAGAATCTACCTCCAGGTTCATCGAACTTTGAAAGCGTAGCTCCATCGGTGGCGCCACCTCTTCTTTCTGAAATAGTCGCGAGTTACTACCTTCTTCAAATGCCTTCTCCCAATTTTGCAGATTCGATCGCGAGAGCGAAGAACCAAACTGCTCTTCGTAGTACGTGTCTTTTGTAAAACCTTGCGTAGACAATTTCGAATGCAAATTCACATCGGCCTTAAAATCCAAAGCCGGTGCCAAATGATGAACTCCCAATGCTTGCTTCACAGCCGACCATACCACACCGTACACTGCGCGCTCGTCATCAAACTTAATTTCTGTTTTAGTGGGGTGTACATTCACATCGATGTGCTTCGGATCAATCTCAATAAACAACACATAAAAAGGAAAGTTACCTTCCGGCAAAAGTCCCTCATAGGCATTGCTAATCGCGTGGCCCAGATAATTATTCCGTATGTAGCGTTGATTTACAAAAATAAACTGCTCACCGCGCGTCTTCCGCGATGACTCCGGCCTGCCCGCATATCCGGTAATTTTTACTAATGAAGTTTCTTCTTGCACCGCGGCCAGTTGATGCTGATAGCCTTTGCCAAACAAGGCCACAATGCGCTGACTTAATTTGCCGGGCACCAACTCATACACCAATTCATCGCCTTGTGTCAACGAAAAAGCAATGCCCGGATGCGCCAGCGCGAGTCGTTGAAACTCGTCCATGATGTGACGCATTTCAATCGGGTTCGACTTCAAAAAATTTCTGCGAGCCGGAATGTTGTAAAATAAATTTTTGATGCTAATGCTCGTGCCCTTCTCGCAGGCTACCGGCTCTTGCTTCTTTATTTCCGATCCTTCTACCACCAGCAAAGTGCCCAGTTCATTTTGAGGCTGCCGTGTTTTTATTTCTACTTGTGCCACAGCCGCAATAGAAGCCAACGCCTCTCCGCGAAAGCCCATCGTGCGTAGCTTAAACAAATCTTCAGCCGTACGAATTTTAGAAGTAGCATGGCGCTCCAGACTCATGCGGGCATCGGTTTCGCTCATGCCCACGCCATTGTCAATTACCTGAATCAGTACTTTGCCCGCGTCCTTTACGATTAATTTCACTTCAGTAGCACCTGCGTCAATGGAGTTTTCCATCAACTCCTTCACAGCCGATGCCGGACGCTGCACCACCTCACCAGCCGCAATCTGGTTGGCTATCGAATCGGGAAGTAAATGAATAATATCAGGCATGGCGGCAAGTTAGCGGTTATCCGTCAATCGCATGATCCTAACTTCAAACTTTCAACTATTAACTTTTCTTAAAGTTCTTAAACTTCATATACAGATAAAACGGAACAATCAAAAAGCCGGCATACAGGGCATCTTTACCCCACGTAAACATCGCCATCAGCAAGAGCGTCATAAATAACAACACACCAAAGCGCATGATCACAGCACTTTTTTCGGCTGAAGGTTTCGAGCGCTTGCGAGCCGCCTGAAACGAGCCAGCAATCCGTTTACGATAATCACCCGCCTCGGCATGGCCACCACGCTCCAACTCCAATTCTCTGCGAATTCGCTCTTCACGCTCCTGCATTTCCTCCTTCTTCGGATCGTAATACCGAGGCCGATAACTAAAGCGCTGATGTTGGGGCGCTTTCGTAAACAATGATATTATTTTCATAGTCTTTTAATTTAAGGAAAATGACCGCTAGCTTCGTGGTTGTAAAGTTACAAAAACCAACTGCCCGATGTTTAAAAAAGTGTTACCCTTTCATTTTAAACCTTTGGCGGGCTGTCCCGATAGCTATCGGGACACCGGGCTATCCGCTCCAATCCCGATAGCTATCGGGATTTCCGCACCAATTCTGCCCGAAGCACTTCGCATCAAGGGCACCGTCAACTTTACAATTTGCCTTTTCATCCTATTGCTTTCCAATTTCTCAATTCACGCACAAACTAAAAAACAACAATGGGTCGACAGTGTTTTTCAAACCCTCAGCCCTACCGAAAAAATCAGCCAACTGTTCATCATTCCGGTTTCAACCTACGCAACCACGACTGAGTTAAGTTCACTTTCATCGCAACTGAAAAAACACAAGCCGGGCGGCCTACTCATAACGCACAGTGCGCCTGTTAGTCACGTTCGCCTCATCAATAAACTGCAATCGGCATCATCTGTTCCCTTGCTCATAACCGCTCGAGCCGAAACCAGTTTACATCAAACCATCGACAGCACAATTGCCTTGGCATCGCCTCTTCAACTGGCAGCCATTGCCAACGATACACTGTTATTCGAAGCAGGCAACGAACTGGGCAGACAAATGAAAACGCTGGGTATTCATCTCAACCTTTCGCTCAATGCCGATGTGCACGTGGCCGATGATCTTTATCCCAACACATTGCGCTATTGGGGCGAAGACAAAAAGAAAGTGACCACCAAAACAAAATGGTTCATGAAAGGTCTGCACCAACAAGGCGTACTGGTAGCTGCCGCTCACTTAGCCAATCCAAAAAAAGAACGACACATCGTTATCAAAGACAGCACCGAATTACTCAACCTCAATCAACTCGACACCACAGGTTTCTATCCCTACCAAAAATTAATGGAATCGGGAGTTGATGCCATCGTCACCTCGCATTTGGATTACTCCGTGCCGGGCAAACGTAAACCGATTCCGGCACCTATCTCGGATATTTTCATCAGCGACATCATCAAAAATAAAATCGGGTTCAAGGGACTCTCCATTGCCGAGGTGCCGTATTTACGAAAAGTGTCCAGAAAAAAGAGAGCAGGCGAAGCCGAGTTGCTCGCCTTCGAAATCGGAAACGATCTGATCATCGAACCAAAAAATATTCCTTCCAGCATCAAAAAAATTTCAAAACTGGTGCGCAAAGACCAAAAATGGCAACAACAACTCGATGCCTCCGTCAAAAAAATTCTGAGTGCGAAATATGATGCGGGCTTAGCCAACTCGGCCT
The DNA here is from genome assembly GCA_013140555.1 of Cyclobacteriaceae bacterium. Taxonomy (GTDB): domain Bacteria; phylum Bacteroidota; class Bacteroidia; order Cytophagales; family Cyclobacteriaceae; genus ELB16-189. The sequence goes on from JABFSO010000422.1 coordinate 7,392, forward strand.
TCACCAATCCCGACAATCTGTTGCTTCGCTTACAGGCTCCATCCGCGCGTGTCATTCAACACAAACTGGCAGAAGCCGCACCGACTCTGGTTGTCAATTCATCCGCGCTCATTCCGGTTCAGCTATTGGAAGGCAACACTTTTGCGTCCATCACTATTGGCAAAACCAGTGACAACGAATTCAATCATTACCTCTCTAAATATGTGCAAATTCAAAGACACGAAATCGTTTCGTTAAAAGACACGGTGGGGTTGCAAGAAAAAGTAAACAAATCCACCATCGTCATCATCGCTTTGTTTCCATCGGCCAAAGGCATCACATTACAAGTAGCGGCACTCATCAAAAAACTCACCTTAAAGCACTCAGTCATTGTTTGCAGCTTTGGCGATCCGGAAGATTTAAAATTTTTAGAAAACACCTCCGCATTGTTAACGGCTTACACCAATGATGATGTAAGTCAAAAAGCAGCAGCCGAAGTTATTTTTGGTGGCATCTCTGCTCAGGGAAAATTACCAATTGCCATTTCTCCCAAACTTTCCATTCAAACAGGTTTCGAAACGAAAAGCATCGACCGCTTGCGCTACTCTGTTCCCGAAGATGCAGGCATGGACAGTCGCACGTTGCAAAAAATAAAAAGTATCATGCAAGAGGCCATTGACTTAGGCGCTACTCCCGGTTGTCAGGTGTTGGTGGCGCGCCATGGAAAAGTGATCTATGAGCAATCAGCCGGATGGTTCACTTACGACAAAAAAATTCCAGTAACGGAAGAAGCCATTTACGATTTAGCTTCTGTCACCAAAGTGACGGCTACACTACAAACCGTGATGTTCATGCACGAAAAGGGACTGATCGACATCAACAAAAAGATTTCTGTTTACCTGCCCGAGTTAAAGGAATCCAACAAAAAAGATTTTACGATCAAAGATATTCTCACCCATCAGGCGGGCTTGTGGCCATTCCTACCCTTCTGGGCACAAACGGTGAAAGACTCCACCTACCTGAATGAATATTATCAAACCAAGCCCAGTGCTGACTATCCTTTTCCGGTAGCGGATAGTTTGTTCGCGCACAAAAGCATGAAAGATTCCCTCTGGCGATGGATCGTTCATTCAAAAATCAGAGAGAAAGTGCCACGCACCGTTTACGATTATCGCTACAGCGATATGGGTTTTTACATGCTGCAACATTTAGCCGAAAAAATACTCAACCAACCCATGCATGAATTTCTGGAGCAAAATATTTATGAACCACTCGGTGCCTACACGGTGGGATTTTTACCACGCAACAAATTTCCGGCTAATCAAATTGCACCCACCGAAAATGACAAGTTGTTCCGAAGGCGCTTGTTAATTGGCTATGTCCACGACCAAGGTGCGGCTATGCACGGTGGTATTGCCGGGCATGCTGGCTTGTTTGGTGGCGCCAACGACATGGCGAAACTCGGACAGATGTGGTTGCGGAAGGGAAGCTATGGCGGGCAACAATTTTTCAAACCTGAAACTTTTGAACTCTTCACAGCCAAACAATATGCCGATAGCCGCAGAGGATTAGGCTGGGACAAACCTGTGCCGAGCGATCCGGCAGGACCAACTTCGATTTTTGCCTCGCCCCAAACCTTTGGTCATACCGGCTTTACGGGCACATGCATTTGGGTAGATCCGCAATTTGATTTGGTCTATATTTTTCTCTCCAATCGGGTGTATCCGGAGATGACCAACAATAAAATATTAAACGCCAACATCCGTCCACGTATCCAGGATGTCATTTATCAATCCATTTTCGATTATTGTTCACAGAAAGAGTAAATTTAAAGTACTGTCGGTTTGGAATACGTATACTTTTCAAAAAGAGGATCATCAATTACACAAAAAATGAAAAAGGCCGTTCTTATACCACTGGAGCAAAAAAAGGATGCTCAAATACTAGAAGACATTGAATTGGGACCGAAAGGAAGGTTTTACAAAATGTTTGACCTCATCGAGTTGAGTATTTTATTCTCACCCAATCATCAGCTAACCAAGCCCCTGAAGCCAAACACAATCCTGTTAAAAAGAATTGCATGACACCTAAGCTCAAAGAAGTACAGGCCTTTTTTGAATTGTTGAATAAACACGTAGTTGAATACATGATCATTGGGGGGGTAGCCGTCAATGTACACGGATATACTAGGGCAACAGGCGATTTGGATATTTGGTACAATCCAACAGAGGAAAACTATCAAAAGTTATTAGCAACCATTCGCGAGTTTGGCTTTGACACTTCAGAGATTGAAAACGCTTCAAAAGATCCATTGAAGGCATTTATTCGAATTCCATTAGAAAGTTTTTATATAGAATTACTCGCGATTATCGATGGGAAATTAAATTATTACGAAGTATACAACCGAGCTTACGAATTTGAGATCAACGATAAATTAACTGTAAAAGTGATCGGATATGATGATCTGATTCAAAACAAAATTATGGCGCGAAGAGTTAAAGACTTGGACGACATTGCGCAATTGGAGAGGCGGAGGGCAAATAATAAATAGCTATCAAATCACCAAAGGTGAGGGAAACCAAAAAGGGAAAAATAAAGTTATAGAAGCCTCAAACGAAGCGAATAAAAGTAAACTGTATTGATTAGGAAAAAAGAATGAAAATAGGAATCGTATGTTATCCCACCTTCGGTGGAAGTGGAGTAGTGGCCACTGAATTAGGCAAAGCGCTGGCCAAAGAAGGTCACATGATTCATTTCATCACCTACAGTCAGCCGAGCCGCCTCGATTTCCTGAACGAAAATTTGTTTTACCACGAAGTTGATTTTCGCTCGTATCCATTATTCGAATATGCACCTTATGAATTGGCGCTGGCCAGCAAAATGGTGAGCGTAGTGAAAAACGAACAACTCGATTTACTCCATGTTCATTATGCCATTCCGCATGCTTCAGCTGCTTATATGGCGAAGCAAATTTTAAAAACAGAAGGCATTTACATTCCGGTAGTAACCACTTTGCACGGAACAGACATTACGCTGGTGGGAAAAGATCCCTCGTACGAACCGGTGGTTACGTTCAGCATCAACCAATCCGATGGAGTTACTTCCGTATCCGAAGATCTGAAAAGAGAGACCTACGAATTTTTCAAAATCACGAGAGACATTGAAGTTATCCCCAACTTCATCGATTTGGAGAAATTCAAAAAGCAAAAGAAAGATCATTTCAAGAAAGCCATTTGCCCCAATGGCGAAGCGCTGATTGTACACACCTCCAACTTCCGTAAAGTAAAACGCATTAAAGATGTAGTCGATATTTTCTACAACATTCAAAAAGAAATTCCGGCTAAGCTACTGATGATTGGCGATGGCCCTGAACGAGCTAAGGCAGAAAAGCAAGCACACGATCTGGGTATCTCACACGACATTCGCTTTTTAGGAAAGCAAGAGGCAGTGGAAGAAGTGTTATCCGTTGCCGATTTGTTTTTGATGCCGTCTGAAAAAGAAAGTTTTGGATTAGCCGCACTGGAAGCGATGGCATGCGAAGTGCCGGTGATCTCCTCGAACACTGGGGGTTTGCCTGAGTTAAATGTTCAGGGGGTAACAGGTTTTATGAGCAATGTGGGCGACATTGAAGATATGACGCGCAATTCATTGTTCATCTTAGATAAATATAACCTTCCCCGCTTTAAAGAAAGCGCCCTGAAACGCGCGAAAGAATTTGATATTTCTAACATTTTGCCGCTATACGAATCGTACTACGAGCGAATCTTAGCAAAGTCGAGAGAGGAAATGCTCAGTCACAAATAAAAAAAGCCACGTAAAGTGGCTGAATATTCGAAAAGAACCCCCGAATTAAATCCGGTTCGTCTTGGCTGGCTTCGCTTCAGGTGCCTTTGAATAGGTAGGGCAAGTATACTGGCTACAAGCCGTTGCTAAAGCAGCTACCACTAAAATGAGCACAATTGACTTTTTCATAATGATTCGATTAAAGTTGATACAAAAATAGACGTATCATTTCGATTTATATTGTCCACAACGATAATTTCCTTACATAGGTTCCATAAGAGGTCATTTTTGAAGATAAAGTGACTTAATGCATAAAGTTTGGAGCCGCCTGAAACAGATTGCACAATTATTTGGTTATTTAGCTACATCAGAATTTTAGACACTTATGCTTGGCCATCGTTTTTCAAAATATACACCTCCTCCCGAAAGCGAAAAAAGCGATTTCGAAAGACTGCTGAAGATTTTCATGCAGTTGATTCTGATCACTTCGGGAAATGTGTCGGAAGCATTGCAATGGCTGACGGAAGTGGATAAACAATATGGATTGACCAACGATCAATACGGAATTGGTGACTTCATTGAAGATCTCAAAAAGAACGGTTACATCAGTGATGAAGGACCCAATGGCGGTTTCAAACTCAAGGCGAAGGCAGAGCAAAGTATGCGTCAATCGGCTCTTGAAGAAATTTTCGGGAAGCTGAAAAAATCAAAAACAGGCGATCACAAAACACCTCACAGTGGCCGGGGTGATGAAACCACCACGGACAGGCGTGATTACGAATTTGGCGATGCTGTAGAGCAAATCTCCATGACTGAGTCATTGCGAAACGCTCAAATCAATCATGGTCTGGATGATTTCCGCATGATGGAAAGCGATCTCGAAGTGTTGGAAAGTGAATTCAAAACCCAAACCTCCACAGTGTTGATGATCGACATTTCGCACTCCATGATTTTGTATGGCGAAGATCGCATCACGCCAGCCAAAAAAGTGGCGATGGCGTTGGCCGAATTGATCAAGAAAAAATATCCCAAAGACACGCTTGACATTCTGGTTTTTGGTGACGATGCCTGGCAGATTGAAATCAAAGACCTCCCCTACTTACAAGTGGGGCCATTTCACACCAACACTGTTGCCGGACTGGAATTAGCAATGGATATTTTGCGAAGACGCAAAAATGCCAACAAGCAGATTTTTATGATCACCGATGGGAAACCCACATGCATCAAACAAGGCATTAAATATTACAAAAACAGTTTTGGCTTGGATCACAAAATCCTGAACAAAACACTCGACCTGGCCACGCAGCTTCGAAAAATTAAAATACCCGTCACCACTTTCATGATTGCTACTGATCCTTATCTGAAAGCCTTCGTGCGCGAATTCACGAAAGCCAACAATGGCAACGCATATTACAGCAGCTTGCAAGGATTGGGCGATCTGATCTTCGAAGACTTTAAAAGAAACCGCTCGAAAAATCTTTAACATCATTTTAAATTCATTCCACTCTGACTTCTTACATAAATGAAAGACCACAAAAACATAAAGACACTCGCACAGTTAAAATCGGCCGGTTATAAATTCAAAACCATCAAAGATGAGCTTCGCGCGAATCTGATTGAAAAATTAAAAAACAAAGAGAATGTTTTTGAAGGAATCTGGGGCTATGAAGAAACGGTTATCCCCGATTTGGAGCGCGCCATTCTCGCTGGCCATGATGTAAATCTGCTCGGGTTACGCGGTCAGGCTAAAACACGCTTGGCGCGATTGATGGTAAATTTATTGGATGAATATATTCCCGTTATTGAAGGCTCTGAGTTGAATGACGATCCGCTCCATCCTATTTCGCGATTTGGTCGAGATAAGGTAGCTGAGTTAGGCGATAGCACTCCCATCACTTGGTTGCACCGCGATGAACGCTATACTGAAAAACTGGCCACGCCCGATGTATCGATTGCCGATTTGATTGGTGATGTCGATCCGATCAAAGCAGCAACTTTGAAATTACCTTATTCCGATGAACGCGTGATTCACTTCGGATTGATTCCGCGCTCGCATCGTAGCATCTTTGTGATCAACGAACTTCCCGATTTGCAAGCACGCATTCAAGTGGCGCTCTTCAACATTTTACAAGAGGGTGATATTCAAATTCGTGGATTTAAACTGCGTTTGCCGCTGGATATTCAATTTGTGTTCACCGCCAATCCAGAAGATTACACCAACCGGGGAAGTATTGTGACGCCACTTAAAGATCGTATCGATAGTCAAATCATTACCCACTATCCGAAGACGATGGATATTGGTAAAAAAATTACACAACAGGAAGCACGCATTCGCGAAGAACAAAAAAGTCGCGTGACCGGAGTAGAGATTACCAAAGATCTGATCGAACAAATTGCCTTCGAAGCTCGCAAGAGCGAATTTGTTGATTCAAAAAGTGGTGTCTCTGCACGCCTTACTATTTCTGCGTATGAAAACTTAGTAGCTGCTGCAGAGCGCAGAAGTATTATCAATCAGGAAAAAACCGCCACCATTCGCGTTTCTGATTTTATTGGTGTGGTTCCTTCTATCACCGGCAAGGTAGAATTGGTATATGAAGGCCAGCAAGAAGGGCCGGGCATTGTAGCGCAAAATTTGGTCGGCAAAGCCATTCGTAGTCAGTTTGTAAATTATTTCCCTGATCCGGATAAATTCAGAAAGCAAAAAGAAAAAAGCCCGTACAAAAAAATCACCAATTGGTTTGGCGATGGCAACACGATCGACTTGTTGCATGATATGAATCAGGCTGATTTTGAAAAGACCTTGAAAGCCGTGCCGGGTTTGCTTGATTTAGTCAATGAATTTCATAAAGGCCAAGATGCTGCTATGAAATTGTTTTTGATGGAGTTTGCGCTCCACGGATTAGCCGAATACAGTTTAATCAGCAAACACCACCTGACTGCCGGACATCAATTCAAAGATTTGTTGAGCAGCATGTTCAGCCCACCTAGTCCGGATGAAGATGACAGCGAAGAAGATGACGAATTAAGAGGGTTTAAGAATTAGTTCAGGATAAGCGTTGTAAGTCCAGCTCAAATCCTGGTAGAAGCGTATTGCCCGTTAGCTTGTGTTGGAAGTCAAGCACTTCAATCACTTCCTTGTTTGGCTGATAAACGTATGCTTTTTGCTCGATGGGGTCGATGAGCCAACCAAGTTCCACACCGTTGGCTATCCATTTCTCCATCTTATGTTTTAGTTGGGGGAGTGAATCTGATTTAGATCTTAATTCTATGACGAAATCTGGGCAAATAGGAGCGAATTTCTCCTGATCATCTTGGGTTAATGATTCCCAACGCTCTTTCTTTATCCATGCTGCATCGGGTGAACGCATCGATCGATCCGGAAGAATAAATCCACCCGAGGAATCAAAGCCATAACCTAGATGAGGGTTTAATTCAACCCATTTGGCAAAAATGCCATTCAAAACAAAATTTCTGTTGCTTGAAAAACTTCCCGCTGGTGACATAATAAGTAATTGACCAAACTCATCTCGTTCGATTCTTAACTCTTTATTGGCCGTACAAATCCTAAACAGCTCATCGTCTGTGAGGCTATCTTCAGCGGGGAAACGAAGTGTAAATACGTCCATGAATCAAATTTAATTAAAAATAGATAAAAATTCTGCTTCTGAGTGCGGCAACAAAAACAGAACTTACGCGGGTGAAAAACTGGGAGGATATAAGGTTTAATG
>JABFSO010000380.1 GCA_013140555.1 Cyclobacteriaceae bacterium
ATGAAATTCGCTATACAATTATTCATTTCAAAGGAGATGATATCGAAGTAGAACTGACCCACGGAAACCGATACGGTGAAGAATATTATTCATATGTGAATGGTCAAAACACGACACAAGGAGGTACGCACTTAGCTGCTTTCCGCGAAGGTGTGGTGCGCGGTGTTCGCGATTTTTATAAGAAGGATTTTGATTCTGCGGATATTCGCGCCAGCATCATCGGTGCTATCGCCATTCGCGTTCAAGAGCCCGTTTTCGAATCACAAACGAAAACCAAGTTGGGTTCTATCAACATGGCTCCGGAAGGAGGGCAAAGTGTTAAAAACTTTGTGGGCGATTTCGTGGCCAAAGAGTTAGAAATCTACTTGCACAAAAATCCGAAAGTTGCCGAAGAGATGCTCAAGCGCATCATGCAGTCGGAGCGTGAACGCAAAGAAATTGCCGGTATTAAAAAGCTCGCCAACGAACGCGCGAAGAAGGCAAACCTGCACAATAAAAAACTCCGCGACTGCCGTTTTCATTTTGATGATGAAAAAGGAGAGAAGGGAAGCGAGTCGGTGATCTTTATTACTGAGGGTGACTCGGCCAGCGGTTCAATCACGAAATCGCGCAACGTAGAATTGCAAGCTGTTTTCAGTTTGCGTGGTAAGCCCTTGAACTGTTACGGGCTCACCAAGAAGGTTGTTTATGAAAATGAAGAATTCAATCTTCTTCAACACGCTTTAAATATTGAAGATGGATTGGATGGATTGCGTTACAATAAAGTAATTATCGCTACCGATGCCGATGTGGACGGAATGCATATTCGCTTGTTGCTGATGACGTTCTTCCTTCAGTTTTTCCCCGACTTGGTGAAAGCCAACCACGTGTATGTGCTGGAAACACCGCTGTTCCGCGTGCGCAACAAAAAGGAAACCATTTATTGCTACAGTGAAGAAGAAAAACAAGCAGCGGTAGCCAACCTAGGAAGCAAACCGGAGATCACGCGCTTCAAAGGTTTGGGTGAAATTTCACCGGATGAATTTGGAAACTTTATTGGTGAAGACATTCGCTTGCAGCCGGTTCTGCTGTCGAAAGAAGGTCACCTGGCGAAGCTACTCGAATTCTACATGGGTAAAAACACACCCGATCGTCAGGAGTTTATCATCGAAAACCTTCGCATCGAATTAGACAAAGTAGAGGCTAAAGAAGAAGTAATTGTGGAGGCTGGCGAGTAGCCTTATAAATATTGAATGATTAAGCTAAGAAGTAATGGCTAAGAAACAAATTCCCAACGAAACAACAGACAAAGACGGAAACGTACACTCCATCGCTATTGATGGTATGTATGAAAACTGGTTTTTGGATTATGCATCGTATGTAATTTTAGAGCGTGCCGTGCCACGCATTGAAGATGGGTTGAAACCGGTGCAACGAAGAATTGCCCACGCCATCAAAGAAATGGATGACGGTCGCTTTAACAAAGTTGCCAACGTAATCGGTAGCACGATGCAATACCATCCGCATGGAGATGCTGCTATCGGTGAAGCGATCGTGAACATTGGACAAAAAGATTTGCTGCTTGACACCCAAGGTAACTGGGGCGATGTGCGCACCGGTGATAGCGCTGCTGCTCCGCGATATATCGAAGCACGACTTTCCAAGTTTGCATTGGATGTAGTCTACAATCCGCAAACAACAGAATGGCAACTTTCGTATGACGGTCGAAAAAAAGAACCAGTTACTCTGCCGGTAAAATTCCCTTTGCTGCTGGCACAAGGTGTGGAAGGTATCGCGGTGGGCTTGTCTACTAAAATTTTGCCGCACAACTTCTGCGAGTTGATCAAAGCATCCATTGACATTTTAAAAGGCAAGAATCCAAAAATTTATCCCGACTTCCCTACGGGTGGAATCGGAGATTTTACCGAATACGATCAAGGCTTTAGAGGCGGTAAGATAAAAGTTCGCGCCAAAATCGAAATAGAAGATAAAAAGACGCTACTGATCCGCGAGATTCCTTTCGGAACCACTACGGCTTCGTTGATGGAATCCATTGTGAAGGCCAGCGAGAAAGGTAAGATCAAAGTAAAACAAGTGGTGGATAACACCGCTAAAGATGTGGAGATTAGCGTAAGCTTACAATCCGGTATATCTCCGGAAATCGCCATTGATGCATTGTATGCCTTCACGGACTGCGAAGTTTCCATTTCACCCAATGCCTGCGTAATCGTAGCCGATAAACCTCAGTTCATGAAAGTGAATGAGATTTTGAAATACAACACCGAGCAAACGGTAAAACTCCTCAAGCAAGAACTCGAAATCAAAAAGGCCGAGCTGATGGAGAAAATTCTATTCTCATCACTCGAAAAAATATTCATTGAAAAACGAATTTATCGAAACATTGAAGATGTAGAAACCTTTGAAGAAGTAATCACTACAGTAGACAAAGGTCTTCGCCCGTACAAAAAACAATTCTATCGCGAAATCACCCGCGATGATATTCTTCGGTTGCTCGAAATTCGTATCAAGCGTATTTCCAAATACGACTCATTCAAAGCTGATGAGTTGATGCGCGACTTAGAGAAGGAGTTGAAAGAAACCTTGCATCATCTCAGGCACCTCACCGAGTTCGCTATTGCCTATTACCAAAACCTGTTGGATAAATATGGCAAAGGCCGCGAGCGTAAAACAGAAATCAAGAGTTTCCAATCAGTAGCCGCTACGGAAGTAATTGCCAACAATCAAAAGTTGTATGTCAACCGCGAAGACGGATTTATCGGTTGGGGATTAAAGAAAGACGAATTCATTGCAGACTGTTCCGAGCTTGATGATGTGATCGTCATTCGCAGAGACGGAAAAGCCAAAGTGAGTCGCATCAACGAAAAGGTGTTCATGGGCAAAGATATTTTGCACGTGGGCATTTGGCGCAAAGGCGATGATCGCATGATTTACAATTTGGTGTACACCGATGGAAAAGGCGGCATCACCTATGCAAAACGTTTTGCTATGCCGGCCATTACCCGCGACAAGGAGTATGATCTCGACATGGGTAATCCAAACAGCAAAGTGCATTACCTCAGTGCCAACCCCAATGGCGAAGCCGAAATTGTAGAGGTGAAACTGACACCTGCCAGCTCCGCACGCAAAAAGATTTTTGATTTCGATTTTTCAGAATTGGAAGTGAAAGGTCGTGGTGTGCGTGGTAATGTGATCACTAAGTATCCGGTGCGCAAAGTAGACTTCAAAGAAGCGCTCGGCTCAACTTTAAGTGGTTTGGATTTGTGGTTTGACGAAGCAAGTGGTCGCTTGAATAAAGACAAACGCGGTAAATACGTAGGCAAATTCGATGGCGATGATCAGATCCTTGCTATCACAAAGAGTGGTTCCTACAAGATTACTACGTATGAGTTAACCAATCGCTATGAAGCGGAGAAAACTATCTTAGTCGAAAAGTATAATGCGAAGAAGCCGATCACCGCTGTTTATATGGACGGTGAAAGCAAACAATATTTTGTAAAGCGCTTCTTGATTGAAACCAATACGCTCGATAAAGAATTCGGTTTTATTTCCGAAGGCATTGGCTCGCGCTTAGATTATGCGAGCACAGCCGATTCACCGGAGATCGAAGTAGATATGATCAAAGGAAAAGGCAAAGACAAAGAGACCGAAGTTGTCAACCTCGAAGAGATTGTAGATATCAAAGGATGGAAAGCTGTTGGCAATCGTCTGTCGCAATTCAAAGTTTCTAAAATCAGGGCGCTCGAAGATCCGGATGATACCGGCCTGGAAGAAGGCGATGTGGATAACGAATCGACTGTTGAAACCTCTAAAAGTTCTCAACCGTCAAAAAAAAAATGGGAAGAACCAGAGGAGGGAGAGCAAGCGAGCC
>JABFSO010000405.1 GCA_013140555.1 Cyclobacteriaceae bacterium
CACCTTCGGCACCAATCAATACAAAGTAAACTCCATTGATTAGACCCGAAATATCCACGGTCTTCACCCCATTTGCTCCGTCATTAAAGTCGCCTTTCATTACAACAATACCTCGTTGATCTGAAATCTTCCAAATGTGTCCGGACGGGAATTCACTAGGCACTGCAAAGTTGAACTTACCATTTGCAGGGTTAGGATAGATTTGAATCTGATCCAACGAAGCTACAGTTGGTTCTTCAGGCTCTACCCCTACTATAGTTGATCCAATCTTCTTGTTCGTTAGTTTCAAAATCGTGCTTTGATAAATTTCACCGGTCACCTTATCCTGTATAAAACCAATCAGCTTAAGTTTTGTCCAATCTTTAATTGGAACATTAAGTTGTGTCTCAACAGTCGGGTTAGGGCGAATTGCTATATCTCCTTTTACAAATGGAGTGGAAATCGTAATACCATCTGGTTTAGTCGGGTCGCTTCCCAGCAAAAGCTTACGCAGAACATTCTTATGTATTCGGTTAGGTGTAGTCGTAGCCACATCATCTTCAACCAAAGCCACTTGAGCAATCAGCGGCACGTTTACAATCGTATCTGCCGTAATGGTCATTTTTACACTGATGTAGTTACTCTTGTTGTTAACTGTAATCGGAATCGTATCTAGTTTCAGTGTAAACTTCGGATCCTTCAATGCACGTCTGTCTACTTCTATTTTGTTTAGCTTCGTAAAGGTTCCATCGAACTTCGCATTCTTAATACCATCCATAAAGGTTCTGGGTGGTTGCGAAACTCCATAATTTGCTGCACGTGTATTTGGATCATTCGGATTATCTGCATTTAACTGATCAGAGTTAGAGCTGGAATAACTGATATGATATTGGATTTGATTAAAATCACTTTGCCCACCTGGACGAATACCACTTAACAAATCAATCTGTTCTTTATATAAATCATTTATATAGTCATCAGCCGTAATACTTCCGGTTAAAGATGAGTTCGTAAAGTGCTCCATTAAAACAATGCGTTTCTTTTCACCTACAAAGAAGTTATCAAATGCGAAGCCATCATATGTTTTAGAAGACTCATTACCGTCATTACTACCAAAAGCCACTCGAACACGAACCTGAGCACGGTTTGCTTTGGGCACGATATCCAAATTGTATCGGGCATTTTTCCATTTGCCTTGCTTACCTGTCCAACCATACGAAGAATTCTGACCAGGGTTAGACGGAAGGCCCTTCTCGTTATACCAGTTAATACCCTGATTAATCGACTCTGCCCCATCTGGCCCAACCAACTGCCAGTTAAATCCACCATCAGTAGAATACTGCAACACTGCACCATCAATATTTTCTTCTGAATCAGACCAATAATCGAGCGCCACCATAGGACGTTCTAATTGTGTAAGATCAAAACAAGGACCATTCACTACTGACTGTTCTTTTGTGTAGTAAGAGTTACTATTCAGACCTGTCCACCAAATATCGTTACCGGCAGTAGGAGTAATAGTTGCACCCGTAGCTTGGCCATGTTGCCAGCTGTAAGGTGATATTACCAATGGAGTGGAACTCACCTTTAAGCCTTCCGGAATCCAACCGGCAGGTGAACCATTAAAATCAGCATTGTAAGGAATCACAGCAGTCGGCTGCACGGTAGCTCCTCCTGGAAGAATAAATACACTTCGCTGCAAAGTACTAAAGCATCCGTCATCTGTATTGACAGAAAGTTTCACTGTGTAAGTGCCATTGAGCACATAATTATGCTTAGGCTGCTTATAAGTTCCGGTAGATCTACCTCCATGCGTTGACGGAGGAACCGAGCCTGCTGCAGTTCCATTTAAAACATCTCCATCGCCAAAATCCCACGTGTAGTTTGTAATAGAACTAATACCGGATGGCGTAGCCCCCTGCACTTTCGTTGTAAGGTCTTTAAAGTTAGTTTGATCATTTGTACAAATAGCAGACCAATCAAAATCCACATTAGGCACATCACCAACGCGCACGTTTTGCGTGGCGGTTCCAACACATCCCTGTGATGTGCGAACATTCAATGTAACCGTATAAATATTTGCCGAACCGTAAACATGAGTTACATTTTGACCTGACTGAGAAATATTATCACCGAAATTCCAATTCCAGGTCGTCTTCGTCAAATCCGGTGGATATGGATTTACCGGAGGGAAAGTAATAGAACCACTCAGCGGAATAGCCGCTGCAATACAGTTACTCGCAGCAAGAATTGATGGTGTTGGGCTCGCAAGAATCTTTACAAATTTAGATGTCACGGATACCACATCCGATGGGTTCTTGTATGTGTATTGAATATCATATCTTCCCGGAGCCAAGCCATCCGTTTGAATAAAGTACGTTGTACCCGATTTCCTCAATGTTAATGTGGAACTGGAGAATCCAGTTTCCGGAAGTTTTCCGGGTATTGAAGTGAAAGGTATCAATTCAATATCACCAGTTAGATTACATACCAGAAAATCACCTACAGCATCTGTAGTGGCCCCCTGAATTCCAAAATCAACAACTGTGAGTGCATTTACGATAAGCGTTTCTGTTTTAGAATTCGTACATCCATTGTTATCTGTGAATGTATAGGTAATCGCATTGATTGAAGCTGGTGATCCATCATAAATGGAAGCTGCATTGGGGTCTATGGTTACTTCATCAAACAAGGTAGATGGGTTCACTCTGTACCCGTATAATCCAGTACCCGGAGTAATACTAAATGATCCGCCAGACTGACTTCCACTGATTTGGAAATCAGGCAAGTTTTCTGGAACCTGGAATCTTCCAATCGAAGCCAATCCAAATATGGCCACGGTAGGTAATGGATTGATTTTTAAATTCATTTGATCAGAAACAGCTAAGCAAGGGCCAGCCCCATCAGGATCATTGGCTGTTAAAGTCAAAACAAGAGTTTGATTAATCTCCGAAGGATTGCTGTAGCTATAATCGGATGTTTCACTTGTATTAGTTAAATATGAGCCAGCACCACCCGTCCAAATAACTCCATTGGGAGCATAGGTAATGCCTCCTTGCAATGCGATGGATGAAATATTTGAGCAGTGTGCCAAATCAGGTCCAGCAGTAACTTGTGCCTTGGGATTGACTGTTACACTCACCGTGAAAGCATCTCCTGCACATCCATTCACACCATTAGGAGTTACTGTGTAAATCACTATTTGAGGGGTGAAGGAATTATTCACTAGCACATCTGTAATCGTTGAAGTTGTTTGTGCACTTAACACACTAGCACCTGAGACCAATGGATTTACTGCTGCAATCCAAGTGAAATTAGTCGTCAAACCATTCAATAAGTTGATATTGCCTTGTAGGTTGTAATTAACGGGCGAGCCACTGCAAACCGTAGGAGCCATTAAAGATGTACCAACAGGCTCTGGTTTTACTATCAACGAAATTACAAATGATGATCCTGTACAACCATTTACTCCGGTCGGAGTCACTGTATAAGTTACTGTTGAATTACTATTGGTAACATTATTCAACACATCCGTAATTATTGCCCCAGATTGCAATGTGGTACTCTCACCCGTTACATTTGGATTAGCCGTTGCTATCCATGCGAAAGTACTTCCCACATTATTTCCCAGCAGAGCGACATTGTTAATCAAGTTATAATTTGAAGCTACATCGCTGCATGTTGTAAATGAATCTGCAATACCTACTGGCTCAGGTTTCACGGTTACCGTTACCGTGAAGTTATCTCCTAAACAACCACTCACCGTGCCGGTCGGAGTAACTGTATATACTACCACCTGATCTACTCCTGTCGTGTTAATCAATGTATTGGTGATCACATTGCCCGTCTGCGCTGCCAGGCTCTCCCCTGTTACATTCGTATTATCTG
>JABFSO010000177.1 GCA_013140555.1 Cyclobacteriaceae bacterium
GTGGATGTATTATCATTTATTGGATGGTGACGTGGCCAGCAACACGTGCAGTTGGCAATGGGTGGCCGGAGCTTTCTCTTCCAAAAAATACTATTGCATTCAAGAGAATATCAACCGGTTTACCAACTCATCTCAACAAGATACATTTGTAGATACACCTACCGAGCTACTCGCTTCGCTGAAAATTCCCAGAGAGTTATCAGAAACAATCCGCTGGCAAGTGATCACCCCGCTTCCGCGAAAGCAGGAAATACAAATTGATTGGCAAAAACCTACTTTGCTTTACAACAGTTACAACCTGGATCCACTCTGGAGAAAAGACGAAGACGTGAATCGCATTTTGTTACTGGAACCTTCGCACTTCGAAAAATTTCCGGTAAGCGAGAAGGTGATGAACTTCATTTTAGCATTAAGCAGAAACATTTCTTCTATTCAAGTTTATGTGGGCGAAGTAAATGAACTTGTGCAGCTTTCCGTTTCTACCTCAGCTACCAAACCAAACTTTATTTCAAAAGAACATCCGGCCTTCACACATTATCCGGGACAGAAAGATGACCGCGATTGGATCTACCCACAGGTGACGGGATATCATAATTCCTTCTTCGCTTATTGGAAAAAGTGTTCCAAGCAACTCTATGCGCCCAGCTTGTTCTCCGATCATTAATTACTCCAAACGCACAATTACGTTCCCGCTGCCAAGTACTTCCGCTAGTTGCGATGGTACATCTATAGATCCGATGCGTGTGTAACTATAAGATGTTGTAAATGTTTTGTAAAAAATCACGAGTGTGTTTTTGCCCCACAACAGGATGTCGCCAGTCTTAATAGTGCCGGGATTGTTTGCATTCGTAGGTAATGACTGTGGTAGTTCAGCATACTTCTCGTTTTGATTCAATTCGATCATGCTCAATGTTAATGGCAACAGTTTCTGAAATGTTTGAGTAGTTGTGTTATCTATGAGCGAAGCTGCAAATCGTCTTTCTCCAATAATGATATTCATTTTTTTGGGCATAGTACGTAGAATTAATCCACTAACTTAGTAAGAAATATTCTGTCTAGGTATTGAAACATTAATAGGCTTGTTGCCTGAACAATACTATAAATGTGTTGTTAGATCAACAAACACATCTATGAAAATCTTACTCACCGGCTCCACGGGTTACATTGGCCGCAGGTTATTACCTGTATTGGTAGCGGCAGGGCATCACGTGATTTGCCTCGTGCGCGATCAGCGCAGGTTTGATTGGGAAGACTTTACGAAAGATTTTCTTCAACAAGTAACGGTCATTGAAGGCGACTTAAATCAGTTGAGTGATCTACCTTCCATACCAGCGGATATTGATGCCGCGTATTACCTCGTTCATTCAATGAGTTCTTCGAATCCGGATTTCACTTCGTTGGAATCAGAATCGGCACAAAACTTCGTAGCACTCGTTAATCAAACAAAGGCTAAACAAATTATTTATTTGAGCGGTATCGTCAATGACGAAGATCTTTCCGACCACTTGCTCTCGCGAAAAAACGTAGAAGATATACTTGCTACCGCCAAAGCTTCACTCACGGTTTTGCGGGCAGCCATCATCATCGGCTCCGGCAGCGCTTCGTTTGAAATTATTCGTGATTTGGTAGAGAAGCTTCCGGTGATGATTGCACCGAAGTGGCTAAAGACACGTTGCCAACCCATTGGTATTCGCAATGTGATTCAATATTTAAATGGCGTGTTGCACAAGCCGGAGACCTATGGCCAAACTTTTGATATTGGCGGCACGGAGATTCTCACCTACAATCAAATGCTTTATGGCTTTGCTCGCATGCGTGGATTGAAACGATGGATCATAACGGTGCCCGTTCTTACGCCAAAATTATCATCGCTTTGGTTAGTGTTTGTAACATCCACCACGTACTCGCTCGCACGTAGTTTAGTGAACAGCATGAAGAATGAAGTAATCTGTAAAGATCATCGCATTCGCACGATCGTACCCACGCGATTATTGAGCTACGAAGAAGCGCTGGAACTTGCCTTCGATAAAATCAGTCAGAAGAATGTCGTATCGAGTTGGAAGGATTCCATTTCGCTTGGCACCATGGATAAGAATTTTCTCAACAACACATTTGTTCCAGAGCATGGGGTATACACTGACTATCGACAGATTGAGTTCACGCATAACCCTGAAAAAGTAATTGAAAACATCTGGACGATTGGAGGCAACCGCGGATGGTATTTTGGTAATTGGATGTGGCGCATTCGCGGGGTCATGGATAAAATGGTAGGAGGCGTTGGCTTGCGCAGAGGGCGAAGAAGTGATACCGATCTAAAAGCCGGAGATGCGCTCGACTTCTGGCGTGTGCTGGTGGCTGACAAACACAATGGCAGGTTGTTGTTATATGCCGAAATGAAATTGCCGGGAGAAGCGTGGTTGGAATTCAAAGTAAAGCAAATCGGTAATAAATATATGTTGATGCAAACCGCTACGTATCGTCCGCTGGGTTTATGGGGACGATTGTATTGGTACTCGGTGCTGCCGTTTCATGGGCTCATCTTCCCGAAGATGGCGCAGCGAATCGTGATGAATCAGTGATTTTTTTGCCACGAAGGCACAAAGGCACTAAGCATCTTCTTTTCACTTCGCCTTCATAAAAAATAATTAATTCCAATTCAGATATTTCGTAAGCTCCGGTCGTGTCAGCAAATCAGAAAGAAATTGTTTTTCACGAGTTCCTGATTGATAGGGATGATTCTGATATAATTTCTCTTTCAGCTCCAGTGCTACTTTCACATCATCATCACAAAAACCATTCGCAACTTCTTTCATGCGGTGTGTGTAACGGATATTAAACTGCAGTTTCTCTTTGTTCACCAAGCCCTGATCAATCCATAGGCGTGTCTTTTTTGGGCACCGACATGGGTTAGCGGGATTGATCAATCCGCAGCGATTGTGAATGAACTGCTGTAACTCCCTGCGCGTTCGTGATAATCGCTGGCGAAAGTTGTCAGGTGAAATTGAAAGCAACTCCGCTCCCATCGTATGGTCAATTTCAAACACATCGCCCAAAATATAAATCAGTCGCTGCTCACGTGTGAGGCACATCAGCATACCGGTGGTACACATCAACCGGGTCTCTTCTACTTCTTCCTCGCTGATGCCGATGGTTTCTTCTTCACTTATGTTTTCTAGTGCAGTTGTGTTTCCTACGAGTGAAGAAAATTGCACGTACACATCTTCCATCTTTCTGCGCTTCATATCCATAAAATGATTCACCACGATGCGATACAACCACGTGCGAAATGAACTCACACCTTTAAATTGTGATAAATGAGTGATCACTTTCACCAACGCATCTTGGGTAATGTCTTCGGCATCGGAAGGGTCGACCACCAGCTTGAGCGCTACATTATAAACAAATGTATAGTGACGCTGAATCAACTTTTCCAGCGATTGTTTGTTTCCCAACACAGCCTCTTCGGCCAATTGCTGGTCATCCAGATTACCACGAGCGTCTGATAGATTCATAACTTAAAATTACGAATTCAATGCCGTCAAGTTAAGCCCTATTTTATACCTCACCTCATTCCTCTCCACAAGAGAGGAGGTCAAATTGTGCTTAACTTAACGACATTCGCTACAAATTTCCTATTTTAGTTTATCGATCAGCACCGGAGTATCAAAATATGAAATCTGTCCGGCATCTTTTTGCTGACCAAAGTATCTTTTGGCTTCTTCTTTGGATTTCCATAATGCAATGGTGCCCAATTGATCTTTGCTTTTGATTTGTGTGATGCGGAGTAAACCCGATGTGGATTCCGGAATAGAGAGCGATTTGCCCACCTGCAATGTCAACCAATAATCGCCTGTCAGCTCATGCTTGGCAATGGTAGTGGATTGAACAATCTGATAGTAATCGACTACACCTGCTTCGCCATATGTTTTTACTATACGTTCAAACCATTTTGGGTTAAACCACGCACGGGCTTCGGCTTCGCTCGCCCAAAGGTAGATGCCCCCAAATTTTCCATCGCTTTCGGTGAAATGATAATTCTTTTGAAGCAATCCCGGTATGGCCTCATACTCAGGAATAGATTCTTTAAATTTTTTCACTACAAGAGACCGCCACGCATACCATGGCTTTTTCACATAAGTAATAGTTACGATGGTTGGTTGACTGTTGGACATCATGGTTGTGTTTACATATTTTGAATTAGAACGTGGAGTCAGAACTTGAAATGCCATGGCCATGATGGCTATGCCGATCAGCGCCACATACTTTCGTGAATGAGTAAGCTTCATGTTGATTTGTTTTGTCGATTAGACGGGGCTTTCCGTCAAGTGTGACAAAACTAGGATAAGAAAATAATGAAAGGTTGCTTTAACAAGCAATCGGTGGGTTACGATTTCTTCCTTTTCAGAAAAACCCATCCGCCCACAAGCGAGGCTGGAGTAAATAAAAATATAGCTGCGATTTGGGAATAATGATTGCCGGAAGATTGTAGCAAGGAAAAGGTAGCAAATCCAGCCAAAATAGCTGCGAGGATATAATTAGGCCATAAGTTTCTTGCCTTCGAAATGAGCTGTGCTAATACACCACCTAAAAATGAAAACATGAATCCAAAGGCAACGGTCAATAACATCACACTCAAGGTAGGATCGTCATGCGGTTTGATTCCCGAGAATTTAAATAACAGGAGCGCACTTACAACAAAGGTGGCGTAGCCGATGATAACTGCTGTTACATATCTTACGACTTTCATGCTATCGAAATTAATAAACTCAAACTGTCAATTTTAAAAGTCAGTGGTGAGAAATCTTATCGCCAGTACAATAAAAAACATGATTATGCCGATAATCATAATTCTAAAACCATGCATCCGCACCTCGTTTGAATACATGGGTACCTTCGTACCATTAGGTATTATTTTCTTGGATGTCCAAAAACTGTAGCCAATCAATATTCCAAGAAATCCACCTGCGAATGCGAAAAGATATCCTCCATATATCCAGGCCTTTGGTGTTTCATCGGGCTTGGAGAGTGTAGCGAGGCGGTGCTGCTTTAATAATTGAATCGTAGAGTCGTTTATTTCTTTGCCACGTTCTGTCAGTATTTTCTTTGCCAGATGAAAATCCATTTCACTCCATTCATCCTGCTTGCTGATGAGATCGAACAACTCCTCATCAGTGAAGGAATATAGATAATGATCCTTCCCTACATCGTGCGAAGCTCGTTCGCCTAATTGCTGAAGAATATTATTGGCTCGATCAAAATCTTCACTCTTAATTTTTACAAAATACTGCTGAGTAAAATTTTTGTCACCATAAAGAGCATCCAGTGATTCTTTGTCTTCTACTACATGAAATTGAATGGCATTTTGACTTAATATGTCAGTTAGTTCTTTTGCATCTTCGGATGAAGAAAATCTTTTTAAAATGACTAGTTCCATACTGGGTAAATATATTTTCTGTAATGTAGTTGATGTCTGATTAAAATACTATCCGCGTTACCAAACTTTACATCGGTAATAACTTTTTAAGAGCTGCATAAAATAATTGCTTTTCCACTCGATCTGGAATACCTGCCACCTGGCCATCTCCTAATTCAATCACGATCCACTTTCCGGATTTGGTTTTGGCTATATCCATGCTAAAAAAATTGCTCTCCACTTGTTTCGCTAAAGTTATCCACTCATTCAAATCAGGTTGGACAGTTTTGTATTCGCCTTCTTCCCAATATGGATAAGCTCCCAATAACTGATGATTGCAAAAGAATAATCGATACTCCTCCTTCAAGGGCATACCGCTTTTAGAGTGTGTTGTTAAATCACTTAAATCCACATACGCTCGAACCACAATCCCTTCGTTTAGATGCTTGCCACGAAGTTCCATTAGTTTATCCAAACTCGATTTTAATTTCAACTGGTCATTAGCGTTTTCAACAAAGCAGGCGGTGTGCCAATGATGTTTTTCAGATTTGACATAATCCTTAATGATCACCGGACTATTTCCAAACATTTTGGTCTTCTCGATGAGATCAGAAATATTTTGCTCGTTTTCAATTCGTTGATAAATCGTACGAGGAGTTCGCGATTCAATGAATTGAAGGCTATCCGGTAAGTAATGGCAATTCTGATATTCGCGCGCGGTATTTATCAACTGATAATTCTTAGCTAAAAGCTGATTGAATAAAACATCATATTGCTTGGGAGTGAGCATCCATCCTCGATAGATTACCTGCGATACTTGGTCAGCAGTCCTAATACGTTTAGTGGCAAACGAAACCCGCGCTTCATTTGTGAGGTCTTCAAAATTGACCAGCAATGATCCAAATCCGAGTTCTTTTGCTGCTAAAAATTCGTTTGAAAAATCTTCATCCACTTCGGTTGGGTTGATTGGATTTGCGCAGAAAAGGATAAAATGAGATTTCATTCAAAATTGGTTCTTTTACGTTCAATAGTTTGCTTCATAAGATTTACGTTGCAATTCATAAATTTACTAATTCGTAGATATATGTAATTTTCAGTCAGGTCGCCTGTTGCGTAGCGAAGCTTATACAGCTTCCGAGAAATCCATAAAGTATGTGACAATGGCTTACTTAATGCATCGAACAGAGATTGCCCGGAGTTTGCTACCTGTATGATGATTTAGCAATGTTGCCTCCTTTGCAAAGTTGTAGAACCAAGCTTCCGTGCTATCTGACTCCGTTGCTGTCCAATAAAAACCATGAGCGGCCAGACGTTGATAGTCACCATTCGGCTGGCGATTACCTGCTAACAAAGCATTGAAACCCGCACTACCGCCTTCCGACAGATTTATGTAAGCAGCTTTTCCTTCATCTTCTGAATCACAAATTATACCACCGTATTGTTTGGCCATATTTTGCCATTCTTCGTTCGTGGGCAACCGCCATCCATCACCCAACGCACGACATCCTTCCATAGCCGCCTTCCAGGTATACAGACGGCCATACAATTGACAATTTGAACTGTCAGCATGGCAAAATGAATCCTCAACAACAATATTCAAGTTCTTCGTCATCCATACTTTTTTATCCAACATTACTTTGGAAGGAATGCTATCCAATTCCGAAATGCTGCTGGAGCTAAGAGTATCTGTAGGTTTCTGATGACATCTTATCAACAGAATAACAAAAATGAAACTCAGTAGGTTTTTCATGTGATGCGTTTTACTACCGTTGTTACTTTAATGTATACACATCAAACATACGCCTTAGCCAATGGAAATGTTTTTCTCTATCAATCGTGCTCGTCACATCCACATTATTCTCATCAACAACTAATTTGAGGTCACCCGTTTCGTAGAAATAGGTAAATTTTTTTAACGGTTTACCCGGAGATTGAATACGCTCTATCAGTACAAATATTTTTCCTTCTTCATCAAAATAATAAGTTCGAAAATATTCACCTGTTTCATTCTTCAATTTCTCTTCGGTTTTACCTGAATAATTCTTCTTACTATTTCTTAGGTAACTAATTAGCTCCAAAAAAGTATTGGAACTATCACTCAATTGTTTGAGCGATAGTTTATCCACAACCATAATCTCATACTTATCATACGCTTCGATCTGACTTATCTTTTTATAAACATCCGGATTTTGTGCTTGGGCAATGAAACTACTGCTGCTAAGTAGTGCATGGAAAAACACTGTAAGGATCAAATTATTGTTAAGAGTCATTCGGTTATTGTATAGAAACTAAAGTCATCCATTCATCGATTTCTCACTGTTCCGAAGATCTGTTCGTTTGTTCATTTCATCTGCCATTTTAAGCATTTGTTGAACGTTATCCGGGTTATTATTCCAATGATTACTGAAACGAGAAATGATATCCGGCTTCGAAACCTTCACTACCTTGAAGTTATTCAATTTCTTTTCGCTGACTATTATCTCGATAAACTTATTTGTTTCCTTATCCTTTCCAATCACTTTAATTGCCTGGTATCCATCACCCCATAAAGGAGGATACAAATAAACTTTCGTCCCCTTTTTAAATCGGCTCGAATCATCGGTTGCTATGTTAGCTACCAAGCACGAGATAAAAGTCATTTCATTTTTGTGCCCCACGATTTCCAGTCGTTGCCCACAACGTTTATGGATCAATCCTGACCATTGACTGGTGTCTTTTAGATTAAACAGAAATTTACACGTTGGGCACTCCACCCAATCCTTCCTAAACAACTCAACGCGTATTTTCTCATACTGCGACTTTTCCATGGTCAATTAGTTTCTTATATTCTTCATACCGGATAGTGGCCCAATCAAGCGTGGAATGCTTTTCCATATCAATCAAGTCTCCATTTATTAATTGAATCCGTATACAGTAATACTTCAATTCGTCTTGCTCCAGAAGAATTGCTCTTGCTTTGCCCATGTTTTTAGTTCTAAACTTCAACGAACCCAATCGGTAATACAGAATCAACTTGCCATTATTGGATTCCAGGATTTGTCCGAATGGAATAAATGCCAATACACCAATCACCAGTATAGGTACAATAATAATCAACATAGCTTCACTTTTAGCGATGGGTTTAGTTGCATTAAAATTGCTCGCTACAAAAGTAAACGACAAAATCATGCTTATGAGGAGCAAACCACCCAATGCTAAATTTTTGATTCGATTGTTTCTCAAAATATTGATATTGACTTGGGCCATCTTTATCTATGTTATTTATTTAAAAATGGGTTGATCACACTTAAATTGACTCCACAATTAATCCAGAAGATCCGTCTAAGCTCTAACCATTATCTGTAAAATAAATCGACTACTCTTCTGCTGATTGAATAGTCACAATAATATGTTCAAGCAATTGAATAAAAACTTGTTTGTGCATGAGGTTATTTAGCTTTCCCGATATGATAATTGTTTCACCTCTTCGCGCTACTTCTTCCTTCGCTAAAATAAGGCATTTTACTAATTCTGCCTTGTCTGTTTTACCAAGAGCGATTTTAATATCTTCCTCCCAAAAACTGTATGCATGAATTCCGCAGCATTCGGCCAAGCAATGGATTTCCAGTTTATCCCAAAAATCGAAAGTAAAAACGGGGAAGGCGTCAACATCTAAGAGATTAACATTGTCTTTCTCATCAAAATCAATCCAGGTGATCCACTTATCTTCCCCAATGCTTATTCCTTTGTCTGCTTCCATAAAATTGCGCGTACAGGAATCAATTTGTATTTATTAACTCCACCTTATAATCAATCGCTTTCGCACTCGATGCACGTTTAAATCCCTCTGTGTGCATAATAACTTTCTTCCACTGCTCCATATCTGGTAGATCGGTACTCCAAAGATTGAAATTTCCAACATCCCCAATTTCTTCTATCGAATAATAAATAATCAATCGCACCTGATTATACTCATCATCCGTATCTGCCATCTGTCGCGTTAGATTAAGTTCAAACTTCTGGCCAGTTCCATCCCAATCATAAATACCATATTGAAATAACAACATGTCATCGTCATTATTTCCATTGTGATTGTGGGCCCTATTATTCTTATAAAAGTCAAGCATTGAATCAATTGCAACTTCGGGTGTAATGTTATTACCAGCACTATACTTATTCACAATTTCTTCCAATGTTTTCTTTGAGATCGCATCCATCGTATCGTGCAACCAATCTTTGTATCTACTAACTATAGCTCTGTCTGGATCAAATGCAGAATCATAATAACTTTTCATTCGCTTCTTAAATTCATCTACCTGTCCATTATGCTCTGCCAACTCCATATCTTCCTTTGTCTCAAATGTAATGGTGAAAGTCGGCCATGAATAACTCGAAGAGAAATCCAACACAGGTAGCTTTGCACCTGATTGACTAAAAACATCTTCAAAATCCTTAAACTGCTTATTCCTGATTCGATTGTTTCTAAGCCAACCGTACATCAAAAACAGAACAACTATTACTACAAAGGAGAGAATTAATATCATTGGTTATAAAGAGCTACAAATTTCAATTACGCACACGTGCGCTGGTAAAACACTTATTTTAAGAACCTACAAAAAAGCATAAGTTTTAAAGCTGTTGTTGGTGGTAGTTTTTCCATCACACAAACTTAGCTCTCATGTTGCCCGGTAATCTTTTCACTTTACCTCTCTTCAAGGTGATAATAACAACTGTCTTCGTCCCACCGCCATGGAGATCATCTCCTTTCAAAATTTCAATCGTCTTAATCCAATTGGGGTCGATTTTAGAGAGCGATTTGTAGTCAACACTCTGGCGGGCAATTAAATAACTTCGCCCTGTCCAACATGATAAAGATAAATAAAGAACTACAAACTTCAATAACGGACCGCCTCGCTACGCTCAACTTCGTCATTAGACCTTAACTAGTAACTCTAGACCTGTTTACACAATCCGGTTTATACTACCGCTTGGCATAATGCTCAGCATGCTTAGCCGAACACTCAGCATGCTTAGCCGAGCACTCAGCATGCCTTGCCGAGGACTCAGCATGCCTTACCGAGCACTCAGTATGCCTTACCAAACACTTAGCATGCCTTGCCGAGCGCTCAGCATCCTTTGCTGAGCACTTAGCATGCTTAGCTGAGCTATGTGCCAAACCTATTGAATGGTGTGCGCCTTCTTTCTCAACATTTACTAACTAAATCTAGCACTCCGCTCATGTCGGATTCTATTCTAAATAGTAGGGTCAAAATAAGATCATTCAATTTGTTAATGATTTGGTCACTTCTAAAATAGCAGAAGAGATATTACTCGATATAAAACGAAATGAATAACAATATAAACGAAATATGACTTTAGCTAATGGTTATCTGTCAATGGTTCATGGTCATCAGGAGTTAAGACTTAGAGAGCGTTAGAGCTAGTAGTTTCTGCCAATTATGAAATGTGCGGTAGAATGGTATTGCTTTTAATCACCCATAATTTGGGTAATCTCTAAAAGTTCCAAAAAACCGAATACCAACCCGCAAATTCCAATAGCAATGAGCAGGCGCGGCAAAACTTCCAGCTGAAATGAAGAATTGATTTCAACAGTAGTCGGATCGTCCGGATCGTAGATTATCTCTAATTCGGTTCCTTCTTCAATGGCCGGATCATAACCTACACTCAACTCTTGGGTAATCCACTCCTGCTTGTCGGTGAGAAATCGAACTACAGGATAATAGACGCCTCCATCTCGGCCAACGCCCGCGTTGTAGTTATTCTTAAAAACAATGGCCTTCGCTTTTTTGCCTGTGGCTAATAGATGATTCCCCTTTTGCCAAAGAAGCACACCCACTACAATCAGAACAAGTGAAATAGCAAGAATGAGTAGCTCTCCATTCATACATTAAAGCTCATTAATGAATCCGTGAAATATGTTTTAGTTCGGGCGTCTTTCTGATTTCCACCCAATACGTTTCACGAATATCATCGTCAATAAAAATCGGAAGTCGCTCGCCATAGAGTCGATCTTCACCATTTTTCTTGCATCCGGAAATCCAGTAATGTTCGCCAGTTTCTATATCAAAATAATTTGCCTTAAATCCGGTTCCATCTAACGTCTCAAAAGTCTTCCCTTGGTAATGGATGGATTTGCCGGATTTCGAAAAGGTGACTAACCCAACACGCGCTTCGCCTGTAAGCGAATCACCTTTGCATTCGATAAACATTATTCGTTGTCGTGGCATAACACCTCAATTTAACCCAATATAAAAGAAAAAACGCTCCGTAACGAGGGGAGCGTTTTCACGTGAATAAAATTGGATTCTAAAACTGGAAAAGCAGAATCATTTATCCTGCTCATTCATCCCAGTCAAAAACTTCAGCAGCTTCCTCTCCTTGCGTAATATTCGCACCATTAAAAACGCAAAGCCCGTTAAGAAACCATAACCACTGATCACCACATACCAAAACATTCCGGTTGATAAGTTTTCCTGAAAGATGGGCACTAACAGACTAAACCCAATGATGTAACTGATATAAATTACAGGTATAAATACACGGTGTACTTTCTTTCGCCAAGCATAGTATTGTTGCATTAGCTGGGTAAACGCAACCAAGGATCGATCATATTGGATTGCATTAAATTTTCGAACACTGATCCACTCAATCAGTACACGTACGATGATCACTCCAATCATAATGGACAAGCCCAACGTAAGCTCATTGAATAGATGCGCCTTTATAAAAATGAAGTAGGTTACCAATGCTGCTATTAAAATCGTTAATATAACAATCGTGCCACGGTGGCCGGCTCGCAATTCTTTTATATGTGCCTCTCCCTTCTCCATTAATTGATTGGAAGAAATAGCTACGCGTGGTTGTGGCTGTTTGTTCCAGATAACTTGTAGTTCATCAAATGCTTCCATGTTGTACGCAACGGGTTAAGTTCTTTTTAATACGATGTATTCGCACACGAAGTGCATCTTCGCTTATGCCGACTACTTCTGCCATTTCCGGGTAGCTGGTTCCTTCCAACATGAGCAGCGTAATCATTTTATCTTTCTCTTCCAGTTTTTGAATACAGGCGTACATTTTTTGTAGTTTCTCTTCTTCCTCGCCAGTATAAGTTTCTGTCGCAACCGGTGGAAAAATAGTGGTCGCTTTTTCCTTGCGGGTAGATGGCTTGCGTAAATACAACAAGCACGTGTTCACCGAGATGCGATAGATCCAGGTACTGACACTCGACTCTCCACGAAAAGAATCTAAAGATTCCCAAATTTTAATAAATACTTCTTGCGTGGAATCAGATGCCAGTTCTTCATCACCACTAAAGTATCCCTTGCACAACCGGAATACCTTTTTGTAATGCAGGTCAAACAATTCGTTGAAGCGCGCCTTCTTATCCACCGGCCATTATTATTTTAGATTCTCATTTAACTTTTCCATTAACCACTGTGGTTGATCGAACATAATAAAGTGTGCGGAGTTTTCGGCATACATCATCACAGTACCAGGTAACTTGGCATATTGTGTCTGATACGTTTTTTCTACCGTAACCTTATCGGGATTGGCTGCACCCAAGACAAATACCGGCACTTTAATTTTTGCAATCGCTTCGCGCAAGTCCAAGTTAAGCATATCAATGTATCCATACACATATGTTTTGCGATCCGCTTGATTCATCCATTGGACAATCTGTTTTTGCTTCTCCACATTCTTGCACATATAAGGCACTGTTTGTTGGTTCATGGTAGCGAAAGAAGCACTATCCATCTGCAACATCATTTTGCTGCGCGGGTTATCGTATGCCATCTGTTCACCATTGTAATTTGGGATCATCAAAGCAGCCGAACATGGCAACGCATCTACGGCTATCACCTGACGAAACAAATCGGGCTCAGTGGAAGCCATCCACAGACTAAGTGTTCCGCCTAAACTATGTCCAATCAATGCAGCCTTCTTCAGTTTGTTTTTCTTCACATAAGCAATCGCCTCTTGCTGAATGGTTGCCAGCCAAGGGCCTTCGATAGGTGCCACATTGCCAAATCCGGCAAACGTAAAAATATGGCATTGATACTTCTTCGATAACTCGGCCACCACTTCATTCCACACCTCTCCCGGGCAACCAAATCCGGGAAACAACAATACCGGTTGACCTTTGCCCTTCACTTCTACCTTAAAAGAAGTTTGCGCGGACGCCACAAACATGGAAATGATCAAAGAGAATACGAGAATAGCTTTTGTTTTCATGTGTTAATATTTTATTTTTTAGTGGTCACCCCGCTGCAAGCTGGGGCCGAGATTATCATGTTATTGGGTGTAGAACTTCTTAATGGCCATTTCATGGGTTTACCTTTTAGGAATTATTTTTTGCTTCGTTTCCCTTTGGATACAGTGCCGACCGAATTGTTACAAGATATTTTGAATTTCTTTTAAAGAATTTAAGAAAATCAGAGATAACGAAAGCATTCACCCAATCGTGCAACGAGGAGGCTGATTGCCATGTATTTTTTTTCAATCAAACCTAATGAGGAAAATGTGTGTCTATGCACGAATGGCAAGTAGGGTAGCACATCACAATCTCTCTTTTTATTTCATTCCTTCCCAACCTTCTCCCACTATTTGTAGTCTATCGTGCATAAAACAAAACCATTTTTAAAATGAAAATTACAAATCAACAATCCATCACTCATCGTTTAGCAGCATTACTTTTTGTTTGCGCTACATTATTTACTGCAGCTAGTTGCAAAGATGATAATGTGCAGACAGTTACGGTTGCTGCTCCAACACTCAGTGATGCATCGGCTATTACCTCCACCGGTTTTACTGCTACATGGTCAGCCGTAACCGGAGCCGATAAATACCTATTAGATGTTTCAACGGTAAATACCTTTGCAACAACTGTTACAGGGTATAACAAAAAAGAGGTTACTGCGGTAACTACTAATGTGACCGGATTAACTGCTAATACGAAGTACTACTTCCGCGTGTATGCCAAAAAGGGTACCGTATCTTCTGTAGCTTCGGCCACAAAAGAGGTTACCACCACGAACTAGGCTGCTTCAAATCTAATCAGACATTTGTGCTGCAGAACAAATGTCTGCTTGAAATATAGTGGCTAAGAATTATATGAAGTTAGCAAAGATGACCAGAGCTCGAATCCGTCCCATTTTATTTTCTTTCCATTTTCATCCAAACAAGCCACCTTCGATTTGATCTTTAGGCAAAGACTTCTAAAGATTATCTATACCAAATACATCCTAAACCATTTCCGTTTTTCCGTGTTTTTATTGCATGAAGATTTATAATCTGACGCGGAACCAATTTTTGCCAATTACTGTGGCGGAAGCGTGGGAGTTTTTCTCCACACCCAAAAACCTTTCGAAAATCACACCCGAACACATGGGGTTTAAGATTTTATACATTTCAGGTGGCGAAAAGGCGTAT
>JABFSO010000462.1 GCA_013140555.1 Cyclobacteriaceae bacterium
TACTTATTATCAAGCGTATCCCAATGTAATTACCACTCGTTCGGCTGGTAATGAACTAACCAATGCCTTATCGGAATACGGTAGTCAACATTATCAGGTAGCAAGTGAATTGCTTACTACGATTGCCCCGGCAACCGATACCGTCTATTTCTATCGGGGGCTTGCCAATTTGTCTTTGAGCAAATCGGATAGTGCGATTTCTAATTTGTCAAAGATAACTCCAGGTTCGGTGTTTCAACAGCAAGCCAATTGGTATCTGGCATTGGCGCATCTATCGAAGAGTGATCGTTTGAATGCTGTTAACTATTTGCTAAAAATAAAAAGCGGTCAATTCAATTTCGAAAGCGCACAAAAAATTCTGGTGGAAGTTGGCAGGAAAAAATGATTGATTAATATTATTTCTTCCTTCGGTTAAAGACCCAATAAACTCCAGTCACAAAAGCAAGGCATCCCAGCGTGATAAGAATAATTGAGGTGGTACTCAATTTTTTTGCAATGGGTTCATCGCTGCCCAAAATATAAAACGAATCCCAGTAGTACGGAGAGGAAGTAATGTTGTCGGCATCGTTCTTCAGGAATTTTAGTTTTGCTAATCGAAGCGCTTCACTTTTGGTGAGTCCCTCTTCAAGTCCCTCATAAAAATACTTCATAATCAATGGAGCAGTGGCATCAGAAACTTCCCATTTGCTTAAGAGCAAGCTGTTGACGCCTGCAAAAGCAAAAGCCCGGCCGAGACTGATAATGCCATCGCCATTGCGAATTTGTCCGTTACCCGAATTACACGCACTGAGAACGGCTAACTCGGCATTGAGATGAAGCGAATAGATTTCATACGCGTGCAATAGCCCATCGTTGATCGTGTCATTTTTTGAGAAGATTAAATTAGAATAATTGGGTTCTTTCAAATTTAAATCACCGTGCGTAGCTAAATGTAGAATTTGATATTCGGGTGCATTTAGTTTGAAAACTGTTTCCGTAGCGCCTGCTCCAAAAAAGTAGTCACCATCTCGAACGCTTGCAATTTGCTGCACTTCCTGCGAGGCTCCGGGAATTTCATCGTTAATGTTCCGGAATGTTGTATAATATTGAGTTTCATTGCTTTCAAGTGAGGATGCAGAAAAAGCCAGAACTTTCCCGTTGTTTGAATTGGCTCTTCGTGTCGGCTGATTATTAGTAGCAGTGTATTGATACGTAATGTTTAACTCTTGCCCTAATAGAGAATTGGGAAGATACCCCGGAAGCAATGTGAACTGAACCGACCACATATTTCCATCGGGCAAAATGATCAAATGCCGTATGCCTGCTGTTTTGAAAGTGGGAAGTATCAATTGTTGAAGCAGGGCTGCATTTGATTTCAATAGCTCCGGTTGATTGGTAAAGAGCGCTTGATTCATTTCAGATATTCGTTTGTTAATTTCGCCATGATGCGCCTGTGCATAGGTACTATCTTTATGAACTACAATGCTGTATAATTTTTCGGGTGTTTCGAAGTAGTTAATGATCACGTCCGAATGCTGAATAGACTTTAGTAATTTATCAAGATCAGTCTCTGGCAGCGCATAGCGCAATGCGAAATACGATGGATACTCAGATTCAAATTTTTGTACGAGGTTATCATATTGGTTTCGCAACAGCAGCAACGATGAATCCGTTTGGTTAGTAGCCTTATCCATCATTTTAAGATTGACAAGTTGCGATAGACTATCGCGTAGGCTTCGCTCCAGTTCTGCCAAAGGTTTGGGTATTAACTGATGTAGTGCAACCAGCTGATTTAACTGACTGTTAATTTTTAAACCTTTTTTGTATTCTGCAATTTCCCATAAGCGTTGAAGATGTTTTTTGCCTTTGCCCTTTTCATACAGCGTATAGTAAGCAGTGAAGAACCGGTTAAATAACATTTGAATATCTTCCATCAAGAGCTCATCCTGCGAATGAAGGAAGGTGTAGACTAATTGCGATTTAGCAGTTAGAAAAAGAGATTCCAGTTTTGCTTCGCTTTTAGTGAGAAGATTCTGTTGCTGGATGCATTCAACTCCTCCAGATATGGAATACCAGATTTCTTCAAGGCTGGAATAAACGGAAACTCCATCTACGATTACTTTGGGGTTGTAGCGAATGGCGCTATCGAAGTAAAGTGACGCGAGTCGAAATTCTCTCTTTGCGATATGGAGTTCGCCAAACAAATTATAAGCTTTACTTACTTCCGCGTGCATCGCCCCATATATTTCTTTTTTGAGATTTAAGCCATGCTGTAAATTAGAAATGGATTTCTGCCACTCTTGTTTTTTCTGATAACATGTACCTAGATTGAGATGAACTTTTGCCAAAAGGTTTTTGTCGGAATATGTCTTTAAAATTTGAAGTGATTGCAGATAGGTACGCTCGGCTTCATCGTGCTTTTGAAGATGCACTAAAGTGATTCCTAAATTGTTGAGAAACTGTGCACGAAATCCTTCCACCAGATTAAAGAATGGAGTCTTTTTGACTTCCTCTAAATTTGAAATGGCTCTTGTAAAATAATGAACAGCGCTATCGTATTGCTTACTTTCACTCAGAAGATTCCCTAAGTTATTGTAGGTGATAGAAAGGTCCTTGGCATAATTGGAAGGATCACGCTCCATAATGCGCAGTGCTATTTGGTAGTGATCGGCTGCCTTCATGAGATGGCGCTTGCTCCAATAGACAAGACCTAACGAGATATAGGCTCGTACTTTATCTTTTTCACCAAACGAGGGGCCAGCTTCTGTCAGCAAGCTTAGCGATTTATGATAATAGGCCTCCGCATTATCATAATCTCCGTCATTCCAATAAGTGATACCCAGATCAATATAGTAGCTCGCGTATTTCTTTATGCTCACGTTTTTGGATGAGAGCAATTCAATTGCCTTTTCAATGGCGTAGCGTGCTTTTTTATAATCCGCTTTTTTGATTGCCAATGCGCGTACTATTCTGAAATAAGTTTCCGAGAGCTCCATGGCTTCAGAAGCATTAATTCCTTCAGTTTTTAAATTCAGGTTAGGGGCAATAGCAATTTCTGCAGAATCCAATTGATTCATGAGGTAATAGGCAGAAGCAATCTTACGCCTTGATTTAATCTGGTGGATAGTCAGCTTAGCTTGTTTTAAGCTCAACAAATAAAAATTTCTCGCGTCATCCAGTTTTCTTTCAGCAAGCGCAGTTTCTCCTTTTAAAAATAGTTGATGGTAAACCAATGTATCGGATTGGCTAACAGCGAATTGTGGAATGAGCAACAAAAAAAGAATGAATTGCAAAAGAGGAGATGGGGAACGCATAGCGAATGTGTAGAAGAAATGAGAAAGTAATTTTAGCAAGTTCTAACAAATGTCATTCAGCTAAGATAATGACTTTTCATAGGAAAATAAGCCGTTTTCAAGTTTCGGATTTAGAAGTCATACAAAAATAAATTGAAATTGGTTTTAGGCTAGAGGGAGATAGCCAGGAAAAAAAAGACCATCAAAGTTGATTACATCGATTCGAAGTTGACAACAAAATACTATTAAACACAAATGATCAGGAATTAATGCAACGATAACATCAAGTTCATGTGAAGTAATTGGAATGATTAACCTTCCCCAATGAGATAGGTAATCTAAATCAATTTTAGTTATTGCATCAAATTTAATGAGTTATGAGTTTATTAAAATACATAGAGCGGGCAAGGCGAATGGATGATTTGATTCGAAGAAGGGCTACAGGTGGTTCTGAAGAATTTGCCCGTAGATTGGGCATTTCTCGAAGTGTATTAATGGAAAATTTAAAAGATTTGAAAGAGATGGGTGCGCCAATACAATTCTGTGAGACCACAAGAACATATTATTATAAATCTGAATATCATCTTTAACTTCTATAAGAGACTTTGAGTTTTTAAGCTACTCGAACTTATATAAGATTTATTTGTGGAGTCCTGAATTACCGCACTATCAATATATATTTTTAACTCGCAGAGTTGAGAATGCTAGCTTCTTCAACAATGCCGCAAATGCTGAAATGCGAAAATAGTAAGCAAAACTTATTTTATATTTTATGAAAAAGATTGCATTGTCTGTTTTTTTGGTCAGTCTAACTTCCTTTTTGTTTTTCTTTAGCTGTTCAACAAATGAAGATCCTATTAAAAGTTCGCAACAAGAACAATCTGTTAATTCAACGAGCCCAACAAAAAATTCTGTAAATGCGAGGGTTGCTGCAACTAGATGTGCCATAAATGGAATAGGGGGTACATCAGCAACAGTATCACCAGGCAGCACGGTGGTTTATACATATTCAAATTCACTTGGTTCTGTTCCAAGTATTGTTTGGAGTGTTGTAAATGTTGTACCTGCAGGTAGTGTAACACTTATTTCCAATAGTGGAACTAGTGTATCTGTGTCATTCGCTGCGAACTTTCAAAGTTGTACGCTAATTGTGGCTGGAACAGGAAGTCCAAATGGACAATATGACTGTAACACTTTCTTGAATCTAACTGCCAATACTGGAGGCGGAGGTAATACTGGCGGTGGTACAGGAGGCAATACAGTTACATGTAACGCGAGAATAAATAGTATATGGTGTTCTCCTGGTTCGGCAGGCTATAATGCAATGATTAATGTAGATGTTTTTGCTACTAACCCATTTTCTAATACAGCATCAGTGCTCATCCAATGGGATCCGGCAAACTTTACAGGATTTCAAGTAGCAGGTGGACTATACAATTTAGGCCCTAATGCTACAGCTCTTCTTCCTTCACAGTTTGACATCAACGCCAATATAAACTTCCCTTCAGGGTTCTATGTTCCGATTATTGTTAAATACACGGATCTGGTAACCAATGCTACATGCACAGTCAGCCTGAATCCTCTTGTAACAGGTGGCTGCAACCGTGCGCCAATGTAAAATCTCTTAAATTCAGTAAGCTCGTTTGGCTAAATTAGTAATGAAATCACTTCTCAAGTTGGGGAGTGATTTCTTTTGTTATATGGGTTAAGATCAGAATGAACGAATTAGTTGGAGGTATTATCTCCGGTTTGCTTATGGATCGATAAAACGACTGTGAGTCTTGCTACTCTTTTGAAAATCAAGCAGGATACTCCATCTTTGAATCATCAGTAATCAAAATATAAATAAGCATTTATGAGCAAGCGAATCAATTATTCCAGTGGTGCCAAGTGGGAAGATATTGTAGGATATTCCAGAGCCGTGCAGGTGGGCAACACCATGGAGGTTTCAGGCACGGTGGCTTCGGATGAAAATGGGGTAGTAGGCAAAGGCGATTTCTACCTGCAAACCAAATATGCTATTCAGAAGATTGAAGCCGCTTTGAAGCGTGGTGGATTTGCGTTAACCGATGTGGTGCGCACCCGCATTTTCGTTACCGACATTTCGTATTGGCAGGAAGTAGGGAAGGCCCACGGAGAATTTTTCAAAGACATCAAGCCCGTTACTTCCATGATCGAAATCAAAGCGTTGATCGACCCTGACTTTCTTGTAGAAATTGAGGTGACGGCTGTGAAGGCGGATTGAAGTAGTTTCAGGTTACTGGTTACCAGTTGCTGGATCTAACCTGCAACCAGCAACCAGTAACTAGTTTTTAAAATCCCTTCAAACTTTCTTCCAGCGATTTGATCTTCGCTTCGGCATCAGCTTTTTTCTTGCGCTCGTTTTCAATTACTTGTGGTGGTGCGCTGCTCACAAACTTTTCATTGGAAAGCTTTTTCTCTACAGAAGTCAAAAATCCTTTCTGATATTCAATGTCTTTTAAGATGGCTTCACGTTCTTTCGCGGAATCAATCTTGCCTTCCATCGGAATCAAAAACTCCAACGTGCCAACTAAAAAGCCCGTAGCATTTGCTACCTTCTCGTTCGAGAAAGACAATTCACTCAGGTTTGAAAGTTTTTGAATCACCGGCAAAAATACCTGCAACGCCTCTTTGCTTTCAGGCTTGGCAATCAGCTTCAATGCTTCTTTCGGTGAGAGACCTTTGCTGCTACGTGCATTGCGCACTTGTGCAATCACATCAAACGCTACCGATCCATTCTTCACGATGCTCTCATCACTCGCTTTCGCTTTCGGCCATGCTTCTACAATGATGCACTCTTTCTCTTTGCGATCCTTCAATTCGTGCCATAACTCTTCGGTAATAAATGGCATGAAAGGATGCAGCACTTTCAACAATTCTTCAAAGAAGTAAACCGTTTTCTCGTATGTTACTGAATCAATCGGTTTTTCAAACTCCGGTTTCACAATTTCTAAGTACCACGCGCAGAAATCGGTCCACACCAATTTGTAGGTTGTGTGCAATGCATCTGAAATACGGAATTTCGAAAAATGATCTTCCAGTTCTGTTAACGATTCGTGCAGCTTGGCATCAAACCACTCGATGGCCACTTTGTTTTCTTGTGGCTGCTCGATCTTCGTTACTTGCCAACCTTTCACCAAACGGAAGGCATTCCAGATTTTATTCGAGAAATTTCTTCCTTGCTCGCACAACTTCTCATCAAATAACAAATCATTGCCCGCAGGTGAACTGAACAACATGCCTGTGCGCACGCCATCTGCTCCGTAGGTTTTGATCAACTCTAACGGGTCGGGTGAGTTGCCCAAACTCTTCGACATCTTTCTGCCTTGCTTGTCGCGAACAATACCGGTGAGGTACACATTTTTAAATGGCATGGCACCGCGATATTCATAACCGGCAATGATCATACGTGCCACCCAGAAGAAAAGAATCTCCGGTGCAGTGATCAGATCATTGGTAGGGTAGTAGTAGTTCACATCGGCATTGCCTTTGTTTTTGTTATCACCAAAAATAGTCGGGTCAAACACCGAGATCGGCCAAAGCCAACTCGAGAACCAAGTATCGAGTACATCTTCGTCTTGTCTAATTTCATCAATTGACCATTGACTATTGACCATTGACAATTGAGCAAAAGCTTCCTCCTGTGTCTTCGCTACTATAAATGTTCCGTCCGGAGCATACCATGCCGGAATGCGTTGTCCCCACCACAACTGTCTAGATATACACCAGTCGCGTACATTTTCCATCCAGTGCTTGTAGGTGTTTTTAAACTTCGGTGGAATCAACTGAATGGTGTCGTTCATCACATTTTCCAACGCAGGCTTGGTGATCTCTTTCATGCTCACAAACCACTGCAGCGACAAGCGCGGCTCAATCACCGCATCGGTTCTTTCCGAGTGCCCCACGTTGCTTTTGTAGTCTTCCACCTTCGCCAAAAAGCCTTTCTCTTCCAACTCCTTACCAAT
Organism: Cyclobacteriaceae bacterium; assembly: GCA_013140555.1. Lineage (GTDB taxonomy): Bacteria > Bacteroidota > Bacteroidia > Cytophagales > Cyclobacteriaceae > ELB16-189. Next base: position 7,259 of record JABFSO010000462.1, read on the forward strand.
CTTCTTGCGGGCGATAAAGCGGTCTTCGCCTACATAGATTTGAGCGAACTGATTTAGCGTGCCATCGTCATTTAAGATGTCGATTACCTCCAGTCCGTGCTTTTGGCCAAGCGCGTAGTCGTTGGTATCATGGGCCGGAGTCACCTTCAAGCAACCGGTTCCGAAATCCATCGTAACGTACTCATCTTCAATGATTGGTATGGATTTGTTAATTAATGGAATCAATACGCGTTTGCCTTTCAGGTGGCGGTAGCGCTCGTCATTCGGGTTGATACAAACGGCCGCATCGGCCATGATGGTCTCGGGACGAACCGTAGCAATCGTCACAAATTCACCCGCACTTCCTTCGATTGGATATTGAATGTAATACAGCTTCGAGTTGACATCCTTGTAGTTCACCTCGTCATCCGACAAGGCTGTTTTGCCCACCGGATCCCAGTTCACCATCCGCATGCCGCGGTAGATGTAGCCCTTCTTATACAAGTCGATGAATACGTCAATAACGGCTTCCGTCATGGGCGGATCCATAGTGAAGCGGGTACGATCCCAATCGCATGATGCACCTAATTTTTTAAGTTGTTCTAAGATGATGCCACCGTACTTCTCTTTCCATTCCCACGCATATTTCAGAAACTCTTCGCGACCGATGTCTGACTTTTTGATGCCACGTTCTTTTAGCATAGCAACCACCTTGGCTTCGGTAGCGATCGAAGCATGGTCCGTGCCCGGAACCCAGCAAGCCTCTTTGCCTTCCATGCGGGCTTTGCGGATCAACACATCCTGAATGGTGTTGTTGAGCATGTGACCCATGTGTAAAACACCCGTCACGTTCGGTGGCGGAATCACAATGGTGTAAGGTTCTTTGTTGGGGTTCGGCTCCGAATGGAAGAAGCGGTGCTCCATCCAATACTGATACCACTTGTCTTCTACTTCTGCCGGGTTGTATTTAGTTGCCAGTGCCATTTGTCGATTATATAAGTCGGCAAAAATAGGAAAATTTGGCGTGTGTGCGGAACGTTTTGTACGTGGTAGGAAAAGATATTGAGAGTGAATCGTGAAGGTCAGTTTAGCAACTCCTGCTTTTTAAATGTCAACCACTTACGCGACCTTTGATAAGTAACCTTGAACGATGAATTATACCGACTGGATTAGATTTATAGGCGTGACCATTTTGCTGGTGGCCTTCTTTTTGAACTTGCGCAATGTCATTGAGAAAGACAGTCTCGCCTACATTCTGATGAACCTGATAGGGGCAGCCATCGCCTGCGTAGCATCGATTCTTCTCAACTATATTCCTTTTATTATTCTGGAAGGTTGCTGGACGCTCGTGTCGTTGTATGGATTAGTTAATTATCTTAATACATCTTCAAAAACTCCTTTAACCCTTCTCTTGTGGAGAAGGGAAAGGGATGAGGTAATCAAAAGGAAGGTTTTTGATGATGCAAAGAAAATCAAAATGACACCTACCGGCCAAACGGATTTGAACGAGCTATTGAAAAGCATGAAGCCCAAACTTCACGAAGGTCAATTTGTTTTTTGTTTGGTTGGAGATATTTCAAGTTTGAACTCGAGCGACATCATCATGACCTTTCGGGAAGAAGAAGGAAATACGCTCATTCTTAGAAAAGAAGTAGCCGATCAGCTACACCTTTCGTATTCTTTTGTTGCTAGCTGGATTACGTTGACCGTTCACTCTTCATTGGCAGCGGTGGGTTTAACAGCTGCGTTTTCGAAAGCACTCGCAGATAAGGGGATCAGTTGCAATGTGGTAGCCGCTTTTTATCACGATCATATTTTTGTCGATCAAAAAGATGGCGAAGGCGCCATGACAATTCTAAGTGAATTGTCGGATCGAATGAGTTGACATAGAAGTGAAATAGAAGAAAGACAGTGTGCTTCGAAAGCTGGATGGCGTAAAAGACAAACTTAACAGGTAGAATTGTTATGGCAATTTCTAAAAAGAAAAGAAGATCCATCGAATATCAGGGAATGAGATTTCTTTGGTGGGTGAAAGATGATTTTGATGGGAATGGTAACATGCTTAGTGTTCATATGGCATCAGAAGATAAAAAATTTATAGTCGAACACTTTCTTGTAAAACTAAATCCGGCTGAAAGCTATCTGACTATTGTAGGACATTATTTTCCCGGATTGGATAAGATGACGGGTAATAGCATTAGAATAGTTTGTCCGGATTTTAGAAGCGCAATGGTGGATAATGTTGTTACTCCGAAAACAATTCGGTCTATTTTAGAGTGGTGCTTTCAATTAGATAAAGAAATTGTGTTGTGTGATCGTTGAATTAGAATGCAGGATCAGGAATAACAGTGGTACTCTATAATCGTTAAATTACTAAAACAAAATTATGAATAGAATAATCATCTCATTTGCCATTGTTATGATTACGAGTGCCGCAGTCGCGCAGACATCCACAAAAAATTCCCTTAATTTTGGGAATCCGATTTTGATCGATTCTGCTTCAATGCTTTTGATTCCTACTATCTATGAGGTTTCGATGTTTACCTCCAACAAACTAGCTTTTTGGGGCAATTATTATTCGAATATTATTTTTTACAACTTTAAAACCGATGTGAGTAAACGACTCTTTGCGAAGGATACTTACATCGTAAGCCTAGAAAAGGCAGATTACCGCTATGATGCTGTTCCAAAGTTAGATAAAACTTCTACCAACCAATGGATATTTTATAAAGTGCTGAATGTGGATCGCAACCGAAATAACAAAATCGATGATGAAGATCCTACCGTGTTGTACGTTTCTGACACGCATGGCGATAACCTGAAAGCACTCACATCTGAAGAGGAAAACGTGAAATCTTTCCAGATGTATGAAAAGCAAAACATAGCATTGGTAAAGATTCAACGAGATATGAACAAAGATGGAAAGTTTACGGATAAAGACACCGATTTTTACTTCATCAAATTAGATTTGACTACTTTGGCATTTGGTAGTAAGATCGAGATGAATTAACACAAACTTATGGTTGGCCGATACTAAAGAAAAAGAATGTTAAACTTTTCTGAGCTAATTATGAGATTCATTAATGCCAAACATCTTCAACTATCAATCATTGCATTATGAAACCAACTCTACTCTTCCTTTTTCTGATAACGAGCATTTGTGCGAATAGTCAAGATTATGTTGCCGCCCAAGAAAAAGCGCGGCAACTGGATAGCTACTTAACTAAGTTAGCAGAAGAAAAGGCATTTTCAGGAGGGGTGTTGGTAATTAAAGACAACGAAACTATCTTAAAGAAAGGTTATGGTTTTGCGAACCGCGAGAAGCAAATCGCTTACCGATCGTCTACACTCGGGTCTATTGGAAGTATCACCAAATTGTTCACAGCGGCTTCCATTATGAAATTGGTTGAACAAGGAAAACTTCATCTTTCTGATCCACTGTCTCTTTTTTTTGCCACTGTTCCATTAGATAAAAAAGATATCACGATACATCAACTGCTTACGCATTCAAGTGGGTTTGTAGAATTTTTGGAAGGCGACCAAGGCGATTTCGAAGTGATAAAAACGGATTTATTTTTAAAACGTGCGTTTGCGCAACCGCTGGCGTTTAAGCCGGGCAGCAAGGCGATCTACACCAATGTAGGCATGAGCATTTTGGGAATTATTATCGAGCAGGTGAGTGGAATGGATTCCGAGCAGTTTTTAAAAAAACAGCTCCTCGAACCCGTGGGCATAAACGAAATTGCCTATACCTATCCAGTTACCTACACCGACCGAATTGCTGTTGGTTATAAAAACGGAAGTGTGTGGGGCACTCATCAGCAACGTTATGAAAAAGCCGGTGGTGGCCCTTACTGGAATTTAAAAGCGAATGGCGGCCTTGAAGTTTCATTAGATGATATGGAAAAGTGGGTAAATGCATTTACAAAACACACGGTGCTGTCGCAGAATTCGATTCAGCAAATGTTCACCAAACAAGTGGCAGAAGAAGGTTATGGTGGCGATTCTTATTTCGGATATGGTTGCAACATTTCAAAAAGCAGAAGAGACACTCCATTAATTGACAATGGAGGGAGTAACGGAATCTATCATGCGCGGCTGATTCGTTTGCCCGAGGAGAAATTGATTTTTTATGTGATTACCAATAATAATGCAGTGAATGCCAACCTGGTGATGCCTAATCTGACGCAGTTGTATTTTGATGGTAAAATTGAACGCGACTTCACCTCGCAGAAATTTGATCACCCGGTGATGAATCAAATGTATGAACTACTCACGCAAGGCGACTATACGCAATTTGAAACGCAGTTATCTGCACAAAAAATACAAGTAGATGATGATATGCTGTTGCTGGAAGTAGGGCAGAAGCTAACCAACGAAGGACACCTGAAACCGGCCATTGCATTGTATCAATATTATACAAAGGCATTCCCAAATATTGTGGTGTGCTGGAATGAACTCGGTGAACTCTACCTGCAAACAAATGACAAAGCCGCAGCGAAAAAATGTTTTGAGCAAGCACTCAAACTCCGTCCTGGTAATCCGCGCGCGACTGAAAATCTGAAGGAACTTAAGTAACTGCAAGATTCTTTTTATTTGATATTTAACTGACCGGTGAAACATCATGGCGGCCTTTTGCCAGCATAGTATTATTTTATACCTTGAAAAGGTAATTGATCATAAAAATGAAAAGACTAGTAGGAATTTTAACACTTGTTTTGATAGGAGCGATTTATTCGAATGCACAAACAAACGGCCAAACGCAAAATGAATCATCGTCTGGAAATCAGGAGGAGATTTGGTATGAAGTAGATGTGATAGCTCAATTTCCGGGAGGGTATCCTAAATTTTACCAATACATAGCCAAGAATCTTAAATACCCGGCTGACGCTCGAAGAGACGGAATTGAAGGCAAAGTAATGGTTCAATTTGTGATCGATTCAACGGGTAGTATCAAACCAGAAACTATAAAAGTAATCAAGGGCCTTACAAAGTCGTGTGATGAGGAAACCATTCGATTGATCTCTGAATGCCCTAAATGGATTCCGGGAAGGATAACTTCATTGAATAAAAATGTACCCACGCGAATGACTGTTCCTGTTACGTTTAAGCGTTAGCAGATTATTTTCTTTTTGCAGCTACTACACTCCGACAATTTTATCCAACTACTTACCACTTTAGATTATGGGATTAGACATGCGTCCGATGGGGAAACCCAAGCCAGGATTTGAAAAAAGATTTGATGAGATATTTCAGATGATCCAAAAGGATCGAATACCGGTGCCTACTTTTTTTGAAAAGTTGATGGGGAAGAAGTTACCCACACGCGATGAACTATTGAAGGAATGGTTTGATAATACCATAAAAACATACGAAACTATCCGTGCTCCACAGGTAGGAAGAGATGCGGAAGCAGATGATTGGGTGAAGGCCAAATATGCTGAATCAAATAAAAGTGTTTCCGAACAAGAATTTATGCAAGGACATGCAGGGTTTTATGTAATCGAGTTGGCGAAAGAGACGGATGGAGTACCCGTTTATGTTTCTTTTAATCAGGATGAAAATGTGTTTCGTGGACAGATTCTGAATGATTGTGTCGGCTTGATTGGAAAGGATTTGGTGGACGAAGCGTGGGAGACCAAGCTTGCAGCAGATACCTTAGATTATGGGAAACGGTTAATGAAGGTCGCAGATGAAATTGCTTCTCAAAATAATCTCGTGTTTCTAAAAGATCAGCGCCTTCCTCCAAACGAGGGAAGCGGCATTGAACAACAACTGCATATTGTTTATTCACTGGCCAAATGGTTGATATTTTACGGAAAGAATGGCCATGGATACGAAGCGGATTTTTGATGATCGTAATTTAGGTCTGCCAAGCTTGAGCTGATCCATCAACCTTTTTCAGTCTTTCCGATGAACCCTTTTAAAATGTGAATCCGATCATCGTAATTTGATCGATCAAAACACGATCCCCATGAGTACGCACACCTCCAGTCCGTTTGTCAAAAAGGCACTCTTGTGGCAGTCCATTGGTTCTGTGCGGTTAATCATCGCCTTGTTTACCATCGGTGCAGCTATCATTAAATTACTTTACAATCATTTTCTTCCCGAGCTGGTGGATATTGATTTTTTGCGATGGTCGATTATTGCCCTCGGTTCTATTTTCTTCCTCACTACGTTTATACCATACAGACGCAGTGTTATTGTACCCTACTTTTCCTTTTTCCTTTATCTGCTTACACTGATTTATGTAATTGCCTTTGCCGTCATCAATCATTTTGATCCAAACGCAGTCACTATTTTGATATTGGTAGTAGGAGCGAGCACCATCATCATCAATAGTTTGCTTTATTACGGTATTCAATCATTATTCATCATAGTTACCTGTGCCATCGCCTTTGTAAGCTTTCCAATTGACAACAATCATTTAATTGCATTGCTCAACCTGCTGTTGGCGCTAGGTGCTTTTGGTATTGTGATTGCCGTGCGTTTGAGCCTTATCTCCAGTTTGCAAAATTCACATGCCAACTTAGAAAAACTGAATGTGTTGGCATTGATTGCCAATAAAGAAGGTGAAATTATTTTTGTCAGTCCATCAGTAAAACAACTGCTTGGCTACGAGCCTGCTGAATTATTGAAAGAGGGATGGTGGCGAACGAAAAATCTGGAGGACGGATGGATTGAGCGCGAGTTTATTTTGAATTACCCCAACATTCTGCCCAAAGAAATCATCACCATCGAAACAAGCGTGCGCACCAAAGACGGCCAAAAGGTATGGCTCACTTGGGCCAACTCTATTATGCCCAATGGAAACTACATGGGCGTGGCACTGGATGTCACCAAGTATAAATTGAATAGCTTGCGCACATCACCGCTTACCATTGCCTAAGTATATCTATGCCGCTTATCGGACTTTAGAAAAAAGCTATTAAAAAACTTTTACACCTTTTCCTTTGGTAATAAAGCTAAATAGACTTTTTTCAATTAGCATACCCCACGCACCGGAGCAACCCTCATAACATTCGAAGGCAGGCACTAATCCATGATGGGTGAAAGTAACTTTTGTTTTTCCTCCTTCGGAGTGAATGTCAAATTGTATTTTCGTGTTGGTCCATTCATCACGCTTGGCAACAAAGCTCAAATTACTTTCAGTTACCAGCCACACTACCTTTTGATTGTCTACGAGTTCAACAATCTTTTGCTGTGAAAAATGAACATCATCCATGCGATAGGTAAACACGTCATTCAGCTGGTCGGTCTTGCCAACAATTTCACCTTGCCACCATCCACGCGGATTGTTAATGGCTTTAAACACTTCCAATGGTGACTGATCCACCCAAATGGATCAAGTAAAATCATTTTGTTTTGCAAGCCCTGCGCCAATGATGTGCTTCGTAGGCAACCCCCATTTTTTTACCAACTCCTCATTCAGCCCGCCTTC
>JABFSO010000037.1 GCA_013140555.1 Cyclobacteriaceae bacterium
AGAGCTAGCCAATGAAATGTTTGTGGAACGAGACTTGAGTTGTTAGGTGATGTTACCGAAATAAAATATGGAGTTTATACCTGAATCCATTGATGACTATTGCCGTGATCACACATCATCGGAGAGTGCGCTGTTGAAAAAGATCAATCGCGATACCCATGCCGAAGTGTTGATGCCGCGCATGGTATCGGGGCATTTGCAAGGCCGCTTTTTGTCATTGATTAGCAAGATGATGAAGCCACAACGTATTTTAGAAATTGGCACTTATACAGGTTATTCAGCCATTTGCTTAGCCGAGGGTTTAAATCCGACAGGCAAACTGATTACGATCGATATCAACGAAGAATTAGAAACCCGCGTCCGCGGATATTTCAAAGAGGCCGGTTTAGAAAGTCAAATCGACTACCGCATTGGCGATGCAGCCGAAATCATTCCCATACTCAACGAAACATTTGATCTCGTTTTTATCGATGCCGACAAAGAGAATTACCAACGCTATTACGATCTGGTATTTGACAAGGTAGCAACCGGTGGATTCATCATGGCCGACAATGTGTTGTGGAGTGGTAAGGTGGTAGGAGAGAAGAAAGATAAAGACACCCGCGCCATCATGGCCTTCAACGATTTTGTGATGAACGATTCCCGTGTAGAGAACATGCTGTTGCCACTGCGCGATGGAATAATGTTGGCAAGAAAATTATGATGCGGGCATACGGGATTAACATTCCGCCCCTATAGGGCGGTGTGGCGATAATTGTTTTGTTTACAAATATTGAACGATCCTGTCGAAGAGGGTTTAAGCAATAATTTTTTGTACACAACCAACACCTCATCGGGTGCTCTATTTTTAGAAAGTTATTGATACGAAATAGCACCGCGCGATGGAATTCTGTAAGCAAGAAAATTATAGTGGGGCATCGAGGTTTAACATTCCGCCCCTACAGGGCTGTGTGGCGATAAATTGTTTTGTTTACAAATATTTCGTCCCTACGGGACGATCCTGTCGAAGATGGTTTAAGCAATAATTTTTCCACGCAACCAGCACCCCATCGGGGTGCCATATTTGTAGAATTTTTTTTACGCAGAAGTACGAACCCCGAAGGGGTGTAATAATTCACGGTATAATTTTTATTAATTGAAGAGTTTATCCATAATTAATTATGCAATAGAAATTCTATTGCATAATTTGACGAATGAAAATCAACAGCTTAGGATTAATATAAAACTACTCATTTGGTGATTTTCTTGTCAAGGTTAAGCCAAGACAATCCACAGGATTCGTCAGTAAATTGACTAACTCTTTAATTCCTAACGGATAATCTGGGTTAAAAGCGGTTGGTACCTAGGCAACTTACCTTTTTATAGATTATACTTTTCTCTATCTTTGTACCCAATGAGATTTTTTGCAGTAGCACTCATTTTTTTCGGAACTGCTGCCTCACAAGCCCAGTCTCCTGAAGTGCCCCATAAAATGCATTTCGCTAACATGACACTCACCATTCGTGATGATGCCAGGCGCGAAATTCAAAAAGATGTGGATGGCATGACTCGCCACGCCAAATACTTCAACGTAACAGCCGAGCGTGCTCGATTATATTTTCCACTCATCTCCAAGATATTTGCCGAAGAAGGCTTGCCCGATGACTTCAAATACCTAAGCCTGCAAGAAAGTTCGCTCGTAGCCGATGCGGTTTCGGTTTCCGATGCAGTCGGCTTTTGGCAATTCAAAGATTTCACCGCGCTCAGCGTAGGTTTGCGGGTCGATCGCGAAGTAGATGAGCGCATGAACATCGCTTCCGCATCGCGTGGCGCTGCACTTTATTTGAAAAAGAACAACGAGCAATTCGATAACTGGATACTAGCATTGCAAGCCTATCAAATGGGAGCGGGTGGTGTCAAACGATCAGTGGGCGAAGTGCACAATGGCAAGCGCCATTTTGAAGTGACTTCCGAAACATATTGGTACATCAAAAAATTCCTGGCACACAAAGTAGCCTTTGAAAAAGCCATCGGCAAAGAAGCCGCCATCAAAGCCAATTTCTTACAAGTGAATAAGCGCAAATCTTTGGCTGATATTGCCAAGGAAGTAGAAGTAGAGGAGCAACTTCTCAAACAATATAACAAATGGGCCTTGAAAGGATTCGTTCCGGACGACAAGGTTTACATAGTAGTAGTTCCGAATGGAAAAATCGAATCTTCGTTGCCCGTAATTACGATGTCATCTGCCAAAGCAGCGAAGGCAAAACCAATGGGAAAGAAATCGGCACCCATGAGTGCAACATTGGAAACGAAAACGATCAATGGCCTTACTGCAATTAAGCCACAGGTCGGAGAGTCTATCGTGGCCTTATCGAATCGCGCAGGCATATCCCTATCCAAGCTTCTTAAATACAATGAAATCCAAATCGATCATTCATTGGAAAGTACGCAATATTATTTCCTGCAAAAGAAAAAGACAATCTCAGCAGTTTCCCAGCATAAAGTAGCTGTGGGCGATGATTGGTGGTCCATCAGCCAGCAATATGGAGTTCAAGTAAAGAAACTAAAGAAGTGGAACAAAGAAATTACCGATCAGCAATTAAAAGTTGGGTCAGTTATTTGGCTCAGTGCCAACCGCAAGGCTCAAGTTCCGGAAAAACAAATTGTCTTTACCAATCAGGAAGTAATCGCACTGGCCAATGAAACATTTAATTGGGATGTAAAACCGGAGAGTGGCACAACGATTCCGGTATCCACCACACCACCAGCAACGGATTCGCTTCCACAAACTTCAGTAGAGCAATCAACAGTTACTCTTCCGGAAAACGATTCTGCTGTGGTGCATTCGGTGGTGAAAGGAGAAACATTCTACTCTATTGCCAAAATTTATCAAGTATCAGTAATGGATTTGATCGAATGGAATAAATTAACCGCACAGAGTAAACTCTATACAGGGCAAAAGCTGAACCTTTTTATTCCTAAAGCTGCCCAAACAGTACATCCGGAAACCACCTCTACGGATACCCTTCGTGAAACCTACCATGTTGTAAAGGAAAGTGACACATTGTACGCTATCGCTAGGCAGTATGGGGTGACAATCAAAGAATTAATGACCTGGAACGATAAAAAAGAATTAACTGTGAAAGAAGGCGAAAAATTAAAAATTCGTAAGAAGTAACCATCTTTTTTATATTTTAGTGGATCGAATTCTTACCTAGATGGGTTCTTTGTGCATAGGCTCGGTCTAGTATGGATTTAATAGCTTATTTTTGAACAATTGATTTAGTTTGTTGGTATTTAGAAAATAGAAATAGAATGTTGACTGAAACTTCCGCCAAAGTGCTTGATCTTGTGATGTTAGTGGATGATAACGATACTGATAATTTTATCAGCAAGCGTATTATCGAAATCACAAAATTCGCGAAGCGAGTGGAAGTGAAAAGTTCAGGAAAAGGAGCGCTCGATTACCTTAAAGAGTTTGAAAAAGATGCCGAAAATCTTCCTAGCATTATCTTTTTAGATATCAACATGCCGATTGTGGATGGGTTTGTATTTCTCTATGAATTTGAAAAGTTTGGCGAATTGGTGCGCAATAAGTGCAAAGTCATCATCCTTTCCAGTTCCGACAACAAACGCGACATCGATAAGATTGTCAATAACAACTTCGTCATCAAGTTTATCACCAAGCCACTCACCGAAGTTGCATTAGACGAGATTAAACTTAGCAATCTTTAATATTAGCCTTAGTAACTAAGGTTTGCTATTTTGCGCTAGTTTTCAAAACAACTAGCCATGAAAAAAATCCCCACCCTTACACCTCTCTTTTTAGCTTTATTTTTATCACTCTTTATTACTTCGCAGGCTCAAGTAATTAAAGTAGATACCGTCACGCATTGGAAGAAGGCATTTAAAGCCGGATTAAATCTGAATCAAGCCACATTCTCTTCCAATTGGAAGGCGGGTGGTGTTAATTCCATCGGCTTTACCGCCATGCTCAATTACAAAGCCAACTATAAGAAAGATAAAATATCCTGGGATAATGAAATCGATCTTTCGTATGGCATGGTGAGCAACCAAGGTCAGGGTTACCGCAAAACCATTGACCGTATTTTTTTAGATACAAAGTATGGCCGGGCATTGAATGATAAGTGGGATCTTTCAGCCTCAGCAAATTTTCAGTCGCAGTTTGCCGGAGGTTACACCTATACTAAAGATGCGAACGGAGTCGAGCAACCGAAACTCATCTCAGATATTTTAGCCCCTGCTTACATTACAGCCGCTCTCGGTTTTGAGTATCATCCGGCTGATTATTTTAAACTTCGCCTTTCACCTTTTTCTCCACGTTTGACTATCGTAAAAGAAATTGGTAGCTATTTTGATCCGGTTACGAACCCAACCCCATTTGGTGTAAATCCCAACGAATCAACTCGCTTCCAATGGTTAGCATTTCAAATGTTGGCCGAATTCAATAAAGATATTGCCGAAAACATTAATCTCAAGTGGCGCTATGTGATGTTTATGGATTACGAAAAGATTGATGTCAATAAAATTGATCATCGGTTAGACCTCAATCTTACGGCCAAGGTGAACAAATTCGTAAACGTAAGTTTAGGCGGAATTTTGATGTATTTTTATGCACAGGATAAAGATGTACAATTAAGTCAGGCACTTTCCCTAGGTGTGATGTATACGTTCCAGAATTACGAAGAGAAAAAGTAATTACGATTTTAAAAAGCATGGAGGCCGTTATCATTCGCGAGGCAACGAAAGAAGACTTACCGTCTATATTGCAAGTCGCTATCGCATCGTATGAACATACCTTTGCGGCATTCAATACGCGTGAGAACATGGATGCTTTTTATGCAGAGAATTACACGCTTGACAAGTTCACCGCTGAATTCAATGAACCGAATTCCATATTATTTGTCTCTTGCCGAAACAATCAAGTAGTAGGATTTATTCGCTTGCGCATCAGCCACGAAGCCGATGAGCATCTGGATGGAACGGCAATTGAACTGCAACGCTTATACATTCACCCCGAGCATCAAGGATTACGAGCTGGTGCCTTGTTAATCCAGAAGGCGCTCGAATATGCAATTAACCGGCAGTTCGATTGGATTTGGCTAGGTGTCTGGGAACAAAATTTCAAAGCACAAGCATTTTATCAGAAGTATGGTTTCATCCGCTTCAGCGAACACGTGTTTCAAATGGGAGACGATCCACAAATTGACTGGTTATTAAAACGCAGATTAACTACAACTAAATAGAATTGTATGTCAAAAGAATCATTCGTTAATGCAATCAGCTCTTCGTATTCGTTTGCAGGTCCTCGAATTTTTTTAGGAGCCGGTGTAGTAGAAGGACAAATTGTGGCCGAAGCACCCGTTCATCTTTCTTTAAAGATGATGAACCGACACGGGCTGGTAACAGGTGCTACGGGCTCTGGTAAAACACGCACACTGCAATTGATGGCGGAGCAACTTTCGGCAGCCGGTGTACCCGTGTTTATGCCTGATATGAAAGGCGATGTTTCGGGATTGGCAAAAGAAGGAGCCACGAACGACAAAATTAGCGAACGCGTAAAGGCGTTGAATATGCCTAGCTATGCGCCTGCCGGTTTTCCGGTAGAGTTGTATTCCCTTAGCGGGAAAGTAGGAGCACAGATGCGCGCCACAGTGAGTGAATTCGGTCCTGTTTTGCTTGGCAAAGTATTGGAACTAAATGAAGTGCAGTCGGGTGTGCTGATGATTATTTTCAAGTATGCCGATGATAAAAAACTCCCGATCGTTGACTTAAACGATTTGAAGAAAGTGTTGAACTTCCTGTCGGAAGGAGAGGGCGCCAAAGAGATCAAGGAAGCTTACGGTAAAATATCTCCGGCAACAGCCAGCACGATGCTGCGCAAAATTGTTGCCTTAGAGCAGCAAGGCGTAAATCAATTGTTTGGCGAGAAATCGTTTGACATTGAAGACCTGATGGAGAAGGTAGACGGACGTGGCGTGATCAGTTTGCTCAACGTATCAGATGTTCAAGGCCAGCCTGCCATCTTCTCTACTTTCATGTTGTCGCTGTTGGCGGAGTTGTATCAGCGACTGCCGGAAGCCGGAGACTTGGATAAGCCAAAGTTGATTTTCTTTTTGGATGAAGCGCACTTGTTGTTTAAAGATGCCCCCAAGGCTTTCATGGATCAGATCGAGCAAGTGATTCGATTGATTCGCTCGAAAGGTGTCGGCATATTCTTTTGCACACAGCTGGTACAAGATGTGCCGGCATCGGTGTTGTCGCAATTGGGAAACCGGGTGAGCCACGTGATTCGCGCATTTACACCTAATGATGTGAAGGCATTGAAAGAAACCGTAAAAACTTTTCCGAAGTCGACATTCTATGATTTGGAACAACAGTTTACCCAGTTAGGAATAGGGCAGGCGTTCATCACCGTATTGAATGAAAAAGGAATTCCTACCGAAACCGTATTGACGCATTTGGCACCACCGGCATCACTGATGGGCCCATTGACCGAGGCGGAATACAAAGAGAACTTGAGTCAGTCGGAGATGTACAAGAAATACCAAGAGACGATCGATCCGCAAAGTGCTTTTGAAATATTGAACGAGCGGATCCAATCATCTGCACAAAAAGAAGAAGAGGAAAAAGAGCGGAAAGCAGAAGCTGCCCCGGCACCCAAATCTGGTCGCGCAGAAAAGAGTACGTTTGAAGAAGTTATTAATTCACCCATCACTAAGCAGATTGGCAAAGAGTTGGTTCGAGGCGTGTTTGGTATGCTCTTCGGCACTGCACCTCGAAGGACTACTTCGAGGAGGAGGTGGTAAATCTAAAATTCCTAAAACCAAATAAAGTAATTTGATTCATGTCCATCGAAGAGAAGGTAAATTTAGTAGAGGGCGTGTTCGATCAACTGGATCAGCAGATTGCAGCGTTTCAAAGTGCCACTTCGCTCCATTGCAAATGGGGCTGTGGCAAATGTTGTTACAAAGCCGACATCGAAGCGACCATTTTGGAGTTTTTACCTTTCGCGCTTTTTCTGCATCAGCAAAATCAGGTGGAGGAATGGCTCAACAATCTTCAAGAAACGGATTCTTCGATCTGTCTTATTTTAAACCCCACACAAAATGGAGCCGGGCTCTGCTCGCAATACAAACACCGTGGATTGATCTGTCGCCTTTTTGGTTACTCGGCTCGCACCACCAAATATGGTAAGCCCGAATTGGTCACGTGCCAGATCATTAAAACAGAACAACAAGAAAACTTTTTGAAGGCGGAAGCTGCTATTGAAAATGGATTGGAAGTGCCGGTGATGAGCAATTTCTATATGCAATTGCACAGCATCGATTTTGAATTGACCCGTGAATTTTTTCCGATCAATGTGGCCATGCGCAAAGCCATTGAAACGGTGCTGCAATACTACGCCTATCGGTGAATGAGGTGTAACAAGGTTTGACCGATTTTGGGTAGTTCGTGTAATCGTTGTTCCAGATTCTTTAGCTTAGAAAGGGGAAGAGAAGCAGAAATTTGCAGATTTCCACTTGCCAAAATCGTTAAGCTGATCAGCGCAACTCCTAATCCCAATCCCAACATCCAATTTTTGTTGACCTTTTTCATACCTCTTTTTCCCTTCATTTGGCGTTTCTAACTACTTAGGAACTTATTCTTTAGCCCTTTCGTATCTAATTACTCAGCAATCGGCCAAAGGTTACAATTTTGCCTTTTTAGACATCCAACCGAGATTGGATAATTTCTGGTAGATTTGTTGCTGTAGAAGCTCTATAATTACAAAAACGATTCAGATTTTTATAAATAGTGCGGTTATGAAGAAACTTAAATGGTTTACGGGTTTAATTTTCGCTTTTACAGTTGCACTTGTACAGGCTCAGGAAGGCGGCCCAGTAAAGTGGATGACCTTTGAGGAGGCGGTGGCCAAAGCCAAAGTGGAGAAAAGAAAGCTATTTATAGATGTCTACACGGATTGGTGCGGCTGGTGCAAAGTAATGGACAAGAATACCTTCTCTGACCCGATTATTGCCAAATTGTTAAATGAAAAGTTCTATCCTGTAAAGTTAGATGCTGAACAAACTGCGGACATCGTGTTTAATGGCACTACGTTCAAGTTCGTTCCTTATGGGAATAAGGGCACCCATCAATTAGCGGCAGCTTTACTCAACAATCAATTAAGCTACCCCACAGTTACTTTTTTAGAAGACGATTTTACAGCGGTTTACCCGATTCCAGGCTATCGTAAACCGGAAGAGTTTCACCCTTTGTTGATCTTCTTCGCTGAAAATCATCATAAAAAAGGTGCAAACCAATATGCAGAGTTTTTGAAAACGTATAAGTCGCCCTACGCCACCGCACCCGTAACTAACGGATCTGGAAAATAATGCCTCACAGACGCTTCAAAAAAGAACTCTGAAACTCACAAATTGATCTTAGATTTGCTCCACAGATAGTTTGGCACAAATATGGTTTACTATCTATTGATCCAAATCCATTGATTGTGAAAAGATACCTTATCCTCCTTCTGCTGGCTGTTGCATGTGGCCCTACAGCCAAAGCACCCTCTAAAACCGATCCCAAAAATGTAAAACCCGATTGGCTTACTTACAAGCCAGATCAGTCTTTTTACTACATCGGTATTGGAAAGAGCACTAAAAATGGCACCAACAACTATTTACAGGAAGCCAAGAAAAGCGCACTGGAAGATTTAGTATCCGAGATCAAAGTCAATGTGTCTTCGTCTTCGGTGCTTAGCCAGATAGATGCCAATAAGGAGTTCAAAGAAAAATACGAGCAAATCATTCAGACCACCGCTGCCGATGAAATTGAAGAGTTTGAGCAGGTAGACTCATGGCAAGATGAGCGCAACTATTGGGTGTACTATCGCCTCTCGAAACAGCGCTATAAAGAGATCAAGGAAGAGCAAAAACGCAATGCCGTATCCATCAGTTTGGATTTCTTCAGTAAAGCCAAGCAGGCGGAGCGCAATGGAGAATTAGTATTGGCACTAGGCTTTTATTATCAAGGCTTTCGCGCCATTCAAAAATATTTAGGTGAACCGATTCGCATTGATTTTGAAGGAAAAGAAATTTTGTTGACGAGCGAAGTGGTGGCCAGCATGCAAATGGTATTAGATAAAATGGATGTTTCAGTCAATCCAACTGAAATAGCATTAAATAGACGAGTATCCCTGAGCGAGCAATCCATTGTAGCCAAAGTAATAGAGAAGGCAACCAAAAAGGCCATTGCGGATTTGCCCTTGCGTGCCGATTTTGAAAAAGGATCGGGCAATGTATTTCCTACCTACAAAACCGATGCAGCCGGAGCAGCTAAAGTATTGTTAACCAAAATCAGCTCTCGCGATTTGGAGCAGACTGTTTCCATAAAAGTAAATCCACTTAGTTTTGCGGGTCCATCGGCCACTAAGATTGATTCTCTTATCGCCTTGAAGATGGTGGTGCCCAGAGCCACTTTATTGTTGAAAGTACAACGTCCATTGGTTTATCTCAGTGCCTCTGAAAAAAGCCTAGGAGCCGTAAAAAGCAGTTTGCAAATTTCTAACCGAATCAGAAACTACCTGACCAATGCAGGTTTTGAATTTACCGATGACAAGAAAAAAGCAGAACTTTCGTTAAGTGTGGAAGCCAATTCAGAGAAAGGTGCGGTGTCCGGAAGCATTTATATTACCTATGTGACAGCCGTGATTCGCGTAGCTGCCGCCAAGGACAATAAAGAAATCTATGCCACTACACTCGACCGGATCAAAGGCTTTAGCCTGGATTACGAGCGTTCCAGCCAGGAAGCGTATAATAAGTCCTTGGAAGTGCTTGAGAAAGAAAAATTGCCGGAGCTTTTGAACTCGATTTTGCAATAAATGGGCACTTTTTGAAAAAAAAGTGGCTGATAAAAAGTAAATAAAACAGACTGGCCTATTAATTGCATTGATTATCTTGCTAACCAAATTAATAATTGATATGAAAAGAATCGCGAATCTTTCCCTTGTTTTAGTAGCTGTAGCTGCTGCCTTTATCGGAGGATGTAAAAGTAAAACTCCTCCTACACCAGATGGAGAGAAAGAAGTAGTCGTGCCTTGCTCAGGCCCAGACTTTTTCACCAACGCAAAGGTGTTTCGTCCCAACTCCATTGGCGAAAGCATGGATCAGGTAACTTCTAAAAAGAAAGCGCTTACCAACGCGCGCAACGAACTCGCTCAAGCGATCCAGACTACTGTAAAAACAGTAACGGATAACTATACCAATTCACGCTCTATGAACCGTAAAGAAGAATTGGAGCAAAAGTTTGAGAGCTTAAACCGTGAAGTAGTTGAACAAACATTGCAAGGTGTAAGAACCATTTGCGAGAAGTTAGTTCAAACCAAAGATGGTAACTACAAAACGTACATCGCTATTGAACTTTCTGCTGATGAATTGGTAAAACAATACAACCAGCGCCTTTCTACCGATGATCGCTTGAAAATTGATTACGATTACGAAAAATTCAAGGATACCTTCAATCAAGAGATGGAGAAAAGAAAAAGCGGTAACTAATCACTGCATAAATCAAAACGAAATCCCGATCAATAAAATGGTCGGGATTTTTTATTTTTGGATATGGCCGGATATTCAGGAACACCTTTACAAAAGAAGTTGGGCATCAAAGCCGGCAAGGCTTACATATTTTTGCCGAACCTGTCACGTATTGGGATGCTGTTGCTCCGTTACCCGATGGTTTTACCAGAAGTGTTAAACCCACCAAAGGATGCCTCGATTTTGCCCACGTTTTTGTGAAAGAGGCCAATGTATTTGAAAAGGAATTTCTGAAAGTGAAGGGCTATCTCAAGAAAGATGGCACCTTTTGGGTGTCGTGGCCAAAAAGAGCGTCTAAAGTGCCAACCGATCTGGATGAAAATATCATCCGTGATTTCGGCTTGGCGAATGGGTTGGTAGATGTAAAAGTTTGTGCTGTAGATGAGGTATGGTCGGGCTTAAAATTTATGTTCCGACTGAAAGATCGCTAAACGAGCTACTTCCAGTTGGCAGGATCTAACCTCCACGATTTCACATAAATTAATTGCTGCTCGTCCAGCGTTTTCTTGTCCACTGCTTCCTGCAGTAAATGATTAAAATCGCTTAAGCAAACCAGTGAAACATTTTCAGCTGAAAAGCTTACTTCACTTTGTTCGAATCCATACGTAAAAATGGCTACCATGCCACTAATTTGAAATCCTGCATCGCGCATGGCCTGAGCGGCCTTCAAAGAACTGCCACCGGTAGAGATCAGGTCTTCTACCAGCACCACTTTCTGATTCTTCACAATCTTACCTTCAATCAGGTTGCCCATCCCATGTTCTTTTGGTTTAGGGCGAACATAAACGAAAGGCAGACCCAATGCCTCAGCCACTAATGCGCCTTGCGGAATGCCCGCAGTTGCCACTCCGGCAATACATTCGGCCTCCGGAAAATTCTCTTTTATGGCTTGCGCCAAACGATCTTTAATGAAGGTGCGAATAGTAGGGTAGGAGAGCGCTAACCTATTATCACAATAGATGGGCGATTTCCAGCCAGAACTCCACGTAAAGGGATTTTTATGATTAAGTTTGATGGCTCCTATTTCCAACAATTTAGAAGCAACTACACGTGCCGTACTTTCTTGAATTTTAATCTTACTCATGCGGCAATTTAACCACGATTGCCCAAAACGCAGCAACGGATGTTGAAAAAAGGGTGGATTCAGTTTTTGTTCGGACGGCAGTTGGCAGATTGCAAATTATTTATGTTTTTGCCGATGGAATCTCAGCTTTAAATACAGTTTTACATAATGAATCTCTTTGTTAACGATATTCCCATTCAAATTTTAAAAAATGGGGAGAAGCCTGAGCCAGGTCATATCAATTTGCAGATCAACGCTACCTCTGAACCCATTACCAAAGCCAAGTTAATTAATCATGTGTGGCTCGATCAGGCTACCCCTCGAGATATGGATGTGGTATTTGATCTGATCAACTCCAAAGTGCCTATGAATCTCTTATCGCTTACCGTATCGGTAAAAGATTATGAAGCATTTAAAACTTATTTAAAGTCAAAATTTAAAATCATCCATGCAGCCGGTGGACTCATTCGCAAAAAGGATAAGTTTTTGATGATTTACCGAATGAAGAAGTGGGATTTGCCGAAAGGCAAACGTGAAACGGGAGAGAAATACAAAGAAACTGCGGTGCGCGAAGTGGAGGAGGAATGCAATGTGCGCGTTAAATTGGGAAAGAAAATTTGCACCACCTGGCATACCTATACCATGAACAAAAACAGCATGCTGAAGAAAACCAAGTGGTATGATATGAACTTGGTTGACGATAGCAACAGCAAGCCGAGTTTAGAAGAGGATATAGAAGAATTGCGCTGGATGACTCAAAAGGAAGTGTACCACGCCCTAGAGAATTCGTACAATTCGATCCGGTTTGTTTTTGAGGAGTATTACCAACAAAAGCAATAATTTGGTCTAGCCGATAAGAGAGTAACCCCGAAACATCGCCATTGTATTTGTGCACCTCGCGAATGATGGAAGAACTGATGGAGGCCAGCATGGGAGATGTAATCAAAAAGACAGATTCTAAGTTTGCATTGAGGTGTTTATTTACCTGAGCAATACTGTTTTCGTATTCAAAGTCGGTTGTATTACGCAAGCCGCGAAGCAGATACTTGGCACCGTTTTTCTTCGCAAATTCAGCAGTTAATTCGGCATACGTCTCCACTTTCACATCTGGATAGTGTGCAAATGTTTCGCGGATTTTGCCCACCATAAAATCGATGGGAAAATACCGTTGCGATTTACCACTATTGTAACCAATACTGATAATGATTTCGTCAAACAGTTGGCGACCACGCAGCACAATGTCTTCGTGGCCTTTGGTGAACGGATCAAATGATCCGGGAAAAAGTGCTACACGCTTCATGCCACTAGGCGGTTAGTAAGTCGATGGAGTAAAGGTCGAAGAAATGATGCTCTTGCAGTTCATCAAAAAGATATCCAAACGTGAGGTGTCGTGGTCGCTCGCCAAAACTCACGTTGCGAACGTATTTTACAAACTCTATATAATGGGGAGAGTTTTTACCGATATAGCCCCAAAGTACCACTTCGCTGGTTTGCTGATCCATGTTCAGGTTCTTCATCACCAGCATGATGTACTTTACATAATCAGAGAATTGCTTAATGGTGAATTGATTATAAAATGTTAAATGCCCGCCCTGGAATGCCAGAATATGCAACTTGAACCGATCTACGTAAATGTAGAGTGGATTACCTGTTTTGTGTATGTTGGCCGATACGCCTTGTATCAGTGCCGATGACTGATGGTGAAAAGTGAGCTTGGTATTTTGATAGATAACTTGAAACCAATTCACTAATTCTTTTTGTGCTGCATAAACAGTGGTAATATTTAACGATAGGTTTTCGCAATTGAGTACTAGCTCAGCTGCAGGATCAATGGTAGCATTGAATTTTAAATATTCTGCTGTGGAGTTGGATAAGAAGAGCGTGGTGGGAAGCTGAATGAATTTATTATTCTTTATTGAAATCTTCACCTCTTTCCAAAAGCCGGCTTGAAGTACCGCATGCGCTTCAAACAAACCTCTTAGAACGGTAAGTTGCTCGTCATACGAATTAAGATCGTTTAGAATGTAGTCTTCAAAAAAAAGTAGCCGTTGATCGCTCTCGGCAACAACGGCTACTTGAAAATCTCTAACACCTATTTGAATCAACAACCTGTATTGATGAAGTTTTTCTTCATCAAACCGATCATCCTTGATCTTTTTTAAAAGCTTATAGTTGGCATTTAATGACACTCAGGAGTAGTTTATTGGGATTCCCAATTACCTGATGTAGTTACATCTGTTTTTGAGCCAAAGTGCAAGGGCTTTCTGTTTTTAGCCTCATTGCTATCCTTTCTGTCCGGGTTAATTGGCTTAGGATCTTTTACTTCAATTACCTGCACCAATACACCGTTTTTGTCCACTTTACCAACATTGATCTCGAATTTATAACCATCTCCTCCAGGTACTTCTGATAGTTTCTTAAGATCTGTATTAGGATCAAAGGTATAGTCCCAGAAATTAACCATGACATCTCCCTTTTTAACCTCATCTCCAACTGCAAAAGCAGCCAATTTGGTAATTACGCCTTGATCTTGGAATGGAGGGTCTTGCTCTTTACCATCAATCTTAATTAAATAAGCTTTTTGGTTCTTAATAATACGGTCGCCTTCTTTTACTTTAAAGCCCATGAAAATACCATTGTCTGCAGCATTTAAGGTAAAACTCTTTTTGAAAATCTTGTCTTTGGCAGGAGTAAAGCCGAGTGTGTCAAAAAACACTTTAATTTCTTCTTGTCCGTATCCTACTTGCTTAATTTCTTCTCTGCGCTGAATGTTAGGTACTTTGCCATTCTCAATAAAGTTGATCAACGAATCCCAGTTGGAGGTATAACGTCTGTTAGCTTCTTGAAAAACTACTTCAGCTTCTCGAATCAATTTGAGGCGTGTAATCACAGCATACTCGGTGGTTTTAATCAATTCACGTTCTTCGATTGTGCCCTGAACACCTCTGTAAAGGCGGTAGGCAAAATAAGCACTAACGGCTAGTAAGACAATAGTTAGGATTCTGTTCAAGTTCATGCGGTTACAGG
>JABFSO010000309.1 GCA_013140555.1 Cyclobacteriaceae bacterium
TACCCGACCATCATCATGCAAATAGTAAAAAGTAAACGCATAGGGATTAATAATTTAGGGACATTACTACTAAGTTAACAAAATTCGTTTAGTACATTTTCAAAAAACGAAAATGTGCTATTTATCAGTTTGTGTGGGGTGAGGAAACCGATACAGATCTACAACTTTCCGTTGGATCAATTATTTCGCTAATATAATAAACTCAACTCTCCGATTTAGTTTTCGATGCTGTTCGGTGTCATTAATATGCATTGGCTGCGAAGCTCCAAAACCTTTACCTGTAATGCGGCTCGGTGCAACTCCGTTTTTAACCAAATAGCTTTTTACGGCTCGCATACGTTCTTTCGATAATTTCAGCAAGACAGATTTGGTACCGACATTATCAGTGTGGCCATGCAATTCAATTCTGATAGAAGGGTTGTTAACCAAAAAATGAATGAATCGATCTAGCTCAGGCTTCGACTCATCTTTTAAAACCGCCAAGCCTTGTTCAAAAAAAATGTTCTTCAATTGAATGGCCTCGCCTACTTGAATGGGTGCGAGTACCAAATCCTTTTTCACTTCAGCATACTCCTTCACATCAGTCAAATCAAAATTTTCGCTGATAGAAAAAAAGCCTTTCGATTCTGCGCGAATTCCATAGTTGGTTCCATACGGCAATACAATTCGGAAGGCGCCCGTTACCGGATTAGATATGGCCTCGCCTACTTCTTTGCCGGTGATTAAATCCTCAAAATAAATGGATGCCCCAATTGGCTGGTTCGATTGTGCATTCAACGTAACTCCAGTCAGCAGCACAACCGGATCAGGTTTTACCTCATTCATCACGCGCACGCGAAAGAGATCACTCTTGCCGATCGATTGGTGTGTAGAACTCATGTACGCAAAATCACCCGATGCCGGCACCGTGTAGTAGGCATCAAAATCCATCGAGTTGATTTGGTTGCCCAGATTAATCGGTTCGCTCCATCGTGTCCACGTATCATCCAATCGCTTTGTCATAAAAATATCGGCATCGCCATAGCCGGGCCATCCTTTCGAGGCGAAATACAACGTTTTGTCATCGGGAGCTAAAAAGGGAGAGTATTCATTCTCCGCTGTATTTACGTCTTTTCCTAAATTAATGGGCTCCGACCATTTTCCTTCTTTGTCTTTCAGACTCACAAAAATATCGCGCTCGATGCGATTGCTGTCATAATAAACATTGTCGCTGTTGCGAATGGTGAACAACATCGCTTTTCCATCGGATGAAAGGTTACCTTCAATAAACTCATCTTCGTTGCGATAGCGAATGCCAACATCTTTCACTTCCGTCCATCCATCTGCGATGCGCTCACGCAAACCAAATCCATCACGCGTGGTGAAGATCATCGTGTTTTCATCTGTACTGATAGCAATTAAATTATTCGCATACGCGGAATTGATCGGTGTGCCTAAATTTTTGCTTAGCGTCCATTGATTATCTTCAAATACAGAAAACCAGATATCTTCTTCATCTTCAATTCCACCCTGATTGGCTTCGCTTTGTTTACGTCCAAAATAAAGCGCATTTCCCGTGGCGCTGATTTTTGGGCTCACCTCATCGGCTGCCGTATTGATGGCATTGCCCAGATTTTCTTTTTTAAATGTAGGTGATGTAGCGGATGGCAAATGAATAGTCACTTGATGTGCAAAAACAAAATCATCTACTTCCAGTTCCATCTTTGTATTGTTGACAAAGCCAACACCCATTCCATACAAAGGCAATGCTGGAAAGGTAGTTACCAATTCATCGTTAATATAAAAATGCAACACATTCGCTTTTTGCTCAACGCGAAGTCGGTTGGGCTGTGACATCGGTTTTACTTTCGGCCATGGCATCCATTTGTTGATATCTCCTTTTAGCTGTGGCGAATAGATGCGATAATATCCGTTGGAAGAAAACTGAAAAGCATTGTATTGATTACCCTCGCGACCCCACAACAAACCAATGCCATTATCAACCAATCCTGATTTCTGTATAAAAGTTGCCTCGAGTGAAAAATCCTTTCGTGCATCCAGAAAAGGTGTTACAGTTACAAATCTGCCCTTATCTTCTGCATTGGTAATCAGGACAAATTTGCCATCCTGAATTTTGGATTGATAGGTAGGGCCTTCGCCAACAGGCCAGCCATTTTGATTGTTGTCAAATTTTTCATGAAAGATCAAAGGCAACTGCGCATGCAATGAACCGCAACCAATCATAAAACAAAGAACAAAAATTCGCATAGGTTATAAGCTTCCGGTTCTTCCTCCGTCTACTGGTAAATTAATACCTGTGATATAGGATGCTGCCGGGCTTGCCAGAAATGCAATAGCAGCGGCTACTTCTTCGGGTGAGGATATTCTGCCCATGGGTACCTCTTCAATCATTCGTTGTTTCGCTTCTCCTTCTTCAATGCCTGCCTTAGCCGCATTATTTTTTATGATAGCCTCTAATCTTCCTGTCATGGTTGTTCCGGGTAAAACATTGTTGACAGTAATGCCAAACGGAGCAACTTCACTCGCGAGTGTTTTCGACCAATTGGCAACAGCGCCACGCGTGGTGTTCGATACACCCAATCCTTTGATTGGAATTTTTACAGAGGTAGAAATAACATTGATAATTCGCCCATAGCCCGCTGACTTCATGTGAGGCACTAAGGCCTGAACAAGAATTTGTGAACAGATCAAATGGCTCGTAATTGCCTTGATAAACTCTTCCGGTTTAGCGTCAAGCACCTTGCCGGCTGGCGGACCTCCGGTGTTATTGATTAAAATTTGAACGCCATTTGATACAAGGTATTTATCAATGGTCTCTTTCAATTGATCGGGAAAATCAAAATCAGCCACCAGATAATGGTGGTTCTGTGAAGTGCTAGAAGGTAGCATAGCTAAAGTCTCTTTTAGCTTGGCTTCGCTTCTGGCTACCAGCGTCACATTTGCACCCAAAGCTGCCAGCTCAACTGCTGCTGCCCTTCCGATACCTTGTGTGCTTCCACACACGATGGCTCTTTTACCGCTTAAATCAAGGTTCATCGCTCGAATCGTAAAGTTTTAGTATCTCATTTTCAGTAAATATAAAAGAACCTTAACTTTCCTCAGTTTATTAATTTACAACAAGCTAAGTTCGATCTATAACTGTTTAAAGTAAACTAGTAACCATCACAAACTAAAATTTATGGCAATACGCAGACCTTTTAACCTCAAGCAGTGGATCGCAGACAATCGTGCAGCTTTAAAGCCACCGGTAGGTAATAAAAATCTTTATGCCGATGCAGGCGATTATATTGTGATGATTGTGGCCGGGCCCAACGCCCGCAAAGATTATCACTACAATGAAACGGAAGAGCTCTACTACCAACTTGAAGGAAACATTACAGTCCGAATTCAGGAAGATGGGAAAGCCGTAGATATTCCAATCAATGAAGGCGATATGTTTTTGCTTCCGGCCCGAGTGCCCCACTCTCCTATTCGCACGCCTAATTCGATCGGTTTAGTGATTGAATGTAAACGCGAAACTACCGAAGATGATGGGCTAATGTGGTTCTGCGAGCAATGCAATCACCCACTGCACGAATATAAATTTCACCTGGAAAATATTGAGAAAGATTTTCTTCCGCGCTTCCACGAATTTTACGGTTCGGTCGAATTGCGCACGTGCAAAAATTGCGGACATGTAATGGAGGCAGACCCACGATTTGTTTGATATGACGAAGCAACAACTAAATGAAGAGTTGCAAAGGCATCATCATGCGTTTACGCAATACATAAAAGGATTATCGCCCCAGCAATTAGAGTTTGCGCCAACTGATAAATGGAATGC
>JABFSO010000388.1 GCA_013140555.1 Cyclobacteriaceae bacterium
AATTTCTGGGCCGATTAAGTTTTGTCCACCATCACCACGAGTCATGGAAAGATATGCCGTAGAGGCTAAGCGATCATTAGCGAGATAAGCAATGGCACGGGTGTTCTCATCGTCCGGATGAGCGGCCACATACAAAACAGATCCTAAAAAATTAAGCTTCTTCAACTTCAGTTTAATCTCCGAAGAACTGGGTTGCTTTCGAACTTGCGAGAAGGAAGCCTGAACAAAAAGAAGAACGAATAGGAAGGATAGAATTCTCATGCAAGGATGAATTTAATTACAGATTAATCCCGGCAAGTTACAGAAGATGGAGCAAGTGGTTTATCAAAAAATTGTTAAAACTTGCCCCGTCTTTCACCATTCATCAAAAAGGTGCCGTCTTTCTCGATCGAAATAAGGATTTGACTTATAGCCGTTTTTTTGTCGTTTAGAAAAACGAGTTGTAGTTGAGTTCCTTCTAGTTTCAATTCATCGATAAAACCCATTTCCAATTTTTTTACTTCGTCCACTTTAATTTTCTCTGTTCGACTCTTTTCACCTTGTATCATCTTAATTTTCACCTCTCCATTGGATATCAGCATTTTAAAATGAATAGTGAGATAAGCCACCGGCCCTACGGGTCTTTTCTTTTCAACAGAAAAATTGAATGTGTTGGTATTATCTTGTTTGGGCTTTTCTCTGAATGACAAATCGATCTTAGCTTCATACTCTGAATTGGCCTTGTAGGGTAGCTGCTGACAGAATGCCTTCACCGAAATCAACCAGATGAAGCAACACAGGAATAGTTGTTTTTTCATAACACCTAAAGGTACACAGTAAAACTTGATTGGTTTAAATTGATAATTTTGAGCAAAACTATTTTCTATGATCGATAAGCAAGTTGCCAATGCTCAAGAAGCTACGAAAGATATTCCGAACGGAGCCACACTAATGATTGGAGGGTTTGGGCTTTGTGGCATACCCGAGAATTGTATTGCTGCCATTTTGCAAAAAGGCATTACCGGCCTGACGTGCATTTCCAACAATGCCGGTGTCGATGATTTTGGGATTGGGTTGCTGTTGAAAACCAAACAGGTGAAGAAAATGATTTCTTCGTATGTGGGTGAGAATGCCGAGTTTGAGCGGCAATTGCTTTCCGGTGAATTGGAAGTGGAGTTGATTCCGCAGGGAACATTAGCAGAACGCGTGCGAGCGGGTGGTGCTGGCATTCCTGCATTCTTCACACCGGCTGGTGTGGGCACTGAAGTAGCCGAAGGAAAAGAGACACGCGTGTTTGATGGAAAAACCTATTTAATGGAACGGTGGCTGCGAGCCGATTTCTCTCTTGTAAAAGCTTGGAAAGGAGACACTTCTGGTAACCTGATATACAAAGGCACCGCTCGCAACTTCAACCCGATGATGGCCACTGCGGGCACCATTACTATTGCCGAAGTAGAAGAACTGGTAGAGGTAGGCGAGCTCGATCCCAATCAAATCCACACCCCCGGCATTTTTGTACATCGCATTTTTCAAGGAGTAAATTATGAGAAGCGAATTGAGCAGAGAACCATCTCTAATTCGGTGATTCGATAATTTGTTAATGCGTAGATGAAAATAGCGATGGCTGAAAACAAAAAATACAACCCTAACTTAGAAGATAACCTAATTGTGAATCTAAGTTTTCAATTCGCGTTATTAGTAATTGAATTTACAGAGATATTGGAAAGCCACAGAAAATTTGCAATAGCCAACCAATTGATACGATCAGGCACTTCCATCGGAGCCAATGTGCGTGAGGCACAAAACGCAGAATCAAAAGCAGATTTTATCCATAAAATGAAAGTCGCTGCAAAAGAAGCGGATGAAACTGAATATTGGCTTTTGTTGGCACATCATTCTAAAAACTATCCTTCTTGTGAAGAGTTACTCGACAAATTGATTGTCATTAAAAAAGTTCTTTCCAAGATAATCGGAACTTCTAAGGGAAAGTAGAGTCATCATTATCGAATTAACGAATTAGCAAATCATCGAATTAAAAGGTTATGTTAGACAAAATCGGAATCGCAAAACGAATAGCGCAGGAAGTGCGGAACGGAATGTATATCAATCTGGGGATTGGAATTCCAACTTTGGTGGCCAATTACATTCCAACCTCCATGAATGTGGTATTACAATCTGAAAATGGGTTGTTGGGCATTGGCCCCTTCCCTACGGAAGGTAAGGTCGATCCTGATTTAATCAATGCAGGCAAGCAAACCATCACGATGATGCCCGGCTCTGCACTGTTTAGTTCAGCTGATAGCTTCGGAATGATCCGAGGAGGAAAAGTAAACCTCACTATTCTTGGAGCAATGGAAGTTTCAGAAAACGGAGACATCGCCAACTGGAAAGTGCCCGGCAAAATGGTGAAAGGCATGGGTGGAGCGATGGACTTAGTAGCCTCCGCTCAGAACATCATCGTAGCCATGCAGCATTGCAGTAAAGATGGCGCTTCCAAACTGCTCAAGAAATGTTCGCTTCCTATCACGGGTTTAAACTGCGTAAAGAAAATTGTAAGCGACCTCGCGGTTCTGGATGTACTGCCGACCGGTGGGTTTAAGTTGGTGGAGCGCGCCCCAGGTATCAGTGTCGAACAAATCAAAAATGCCACGGAAGGAAAACTGATTATTGAAGGTGAAATCTTAGAGATGAAATTAGCCTGAAATGCTACCTTTGAACTTTGCTAGACGAAGGTAAGAATTACCCGGTTAGCTTAAGGCCATTTCCAAATTACCACATTTTCAAATCTTCAAATTCCGCCTCATTTTCAAATTAACACATTTTCAAATTTTCAAATTAGAATAAATGAAGTCTTCCGAAATCAATTTTAAAGTAGAACTCGACTCCAGCAATGTACCCGAAAAGATCTTTTGGGACGCTACCGAAAAGCCCGAGCCCGGCATGACAGAAACCAAGTCAATCAGTATATCCTTATGGGATCACGTTCAAAAGAACACCCTGCGCATTGATTTATGGAGTAAAGAAATGCCCGTGGAAGAAATGAGGCGATTTTACATTGATTGCCTGGGAGGCTTATCTCAAAGCATCCTAAGTTCAACCGGAGATGAATACATGGCTTCTGAGATCAATTTATTATGCGAAAAATTAGCAAAGCATGTAGCTAACATCAAATAACGCTTTTGAACGGAAGGGGAAGCCTCAGAAACATTCGCAACGGATTGCAAAAAAGTTAACCCACAAACGTTTGAATATTTGCTTTTTCTTGTAGATTTAGGCATTAAACTCTTAAATCCGTATGAATAAATTCTACAAAAAGTCGGTGGTGCCACTTCTGTTGATGGTCTTTGGCACGGCCAGCCTCATGGCTCAAACAATAATATCAGGTTCCGTAAAGGATGGCGCCACGCAAGAGACGTTGGCGGGTGTAAACATTGTCGTAAAGGGCAAGGTAATTGGAACCATTTCTGATGTGAATGGGGCCTACAACCTGAAGGTAACGCAGGCACCTCCATTTACCCTGGTTTTTTCTTTCATTGGTTTTCGCACCCAGGAAGTAGAAATTAAAGATGCCAACACGACCGGCTTAGATATTCTTTTAGAAGAAGAGTCTCTACTTGGTCAGGAAGTGGTAGTAGCTGCTTCTCGTGTGGAAGAAAGCATTTTGAAATCGCCTGTTACCATTGAAAAAATGGACATTCTGGCGATTAAGCAAACCGCAGCTCCTGATTTTTATGATGCTTTAGCCAATGTGAAAGGTGTACAGGTTAGCTCCGGAAGCTTGAACTTCACTGCGGTAAATACACGTGGTTTTGCCACTATCGCAAACACACGCTTCGTGCAGTGGGTTGATGGAATGGATACTCAGGCTCCTCTTCTGAACTTCCCAACCGGAAGTATCATGGGTGTAGGCGAACTGGATGCTGAAAGTATGGAATTGATTCCGGGTGCTGCTTCTGCACTCTATGGTCCAAATGCTTTCAACGGTATCTTAATTATGAATAGCAAGAGCCCGTTTGACTACCAAGGCCTAAGCGCCCAAGTAAAGGTAGGTATGACTAGTTCAAAGGCAGCAGGAAGTGATCCGCTAACTCAATATAGCGTTCGATACGCAAAAGCATTTAACAATAAGCTTGCCATCAAAATCGGTGCATCTTACTTGAAAGCAAAAGATTGGTTGGGAAATGATTACAAAACCGATCGATTGAACACCGCTTCAACTACTGATTTAAGTTCTAGAACTAATTTTGACGGTTTGAACTTGTATGGTGATGAGAATCAAATTCCTTTAGCAGCTCTAACAGGAATCCCAACTCTTCCTACTGTAACAAGAACAGGTTTCAGAGAGCAAGATTTAGTCGATGACAGAGATGCAATAACTTTAAAGTTCGATGGGGGTATTCATTATCGGGTCACAGATAAAGTAGAAATTTCATATAATTATCGTTACGGAGGTGGTAATTCAGTTTACCAAGGAGCTGAGAAATATGCCCTGCGTGACTTCAACCAGCAGTTTCATAAGTTTGAAATTAAAGGTGACAACTTCTTCTTAAGAGCTTATCAATCAGCAACAGATGCCGGTAAATCATATAATCTTACTGCATTAGGCGCTTTCATGAATGAAACCGTAAGCCCTTCAGCATCCACTGGATGGGTGGGAGACTATGTAGTAGCCTACCAAGGTGCGTTGCTTCCAGGAATCCCAGCTGCCAATCCTGCGGCAGCACTTGCTTTTTCAGATAGAAATAGACCTCTTCCGGGAACTGTAGAATTTCAGAATTTAGTAAATGCAGTAAAGGCTAATTACTTTCAAAAAACACCAACTGGCCAATGGAAAGATGCGAGTGGTGGATTACATAACATTGGTGGTGGAGCATCTTTTATAGATAATTCTAAGCTAAGGCACGTGGAAGGGAATTATAAATTCTTTAATCAAATTAAATGGGCTGAAATTCAAATTGGAGGTAACTTCCGTCAATACGATCTTTTCTCCAATGGAACAATCTTTAATGAAGCACCTGCCGATGGTAAAAATTTCTCTCGCGTAGTGATCAATGAGTTTGGAGCTTATACACAAATAGCCAAAACATTCGCTGAAAAAATAAAGGTTACCGGTTCTTTACGATATGATAAAAACGAAAACTTTAATGGTCAATTATCACCACGTTTATCATTTGTATATGAACTAAATAAAGAGAATAACCTACGCGCATCGTTCCAAACTGGCTTCAGAAATCCTGACACCCAAGCACAGTTCATTTATTTCCCTAGCGCAGGTGCGACCTTGTTAGGAAGTGCTGAAAGAAATGCCGGGAGATATGGAGTACATAATGGAGGTTCATACACTCAAACATCCTATACAAACTTCAGAAACTTAGGTGGAGTTTTGGCGGCTGATGGAACACCAACAGGCTCACCTGCTGCCATTGCAGCTCTTCAAACCGCTAATGTAGCCTACGTTCAGCCAGAGCAATTGAAATCTATTGAAGCAGGTTACAAAGGTCTGATGATGAGCGGAAAATTATTGGTTGATTTGAATGGTTACTACACCTCTTATACCAATTTCTTAGGATCTCAGATAGTAGCCAGTAAAAATGCAGTTGTTCATCAAGGTGTTACTTCTGCCCCTGGCAAATTATTCTCCCTGTATAACAACTCAACTGAAGAAGTTAAATCGTATGGTGTTGGTTTAGGTTTGACATATAGTTTGCCGAAGAATTTCATTGTCAATGGAAATTACAATTGGGCTGATTTGGATGCGAAAAAGACTACTGAGTTCAATGCAGGATTTAACACTCCCAACAATCGCTTTAGCGTAGGAATCAGTAATCGTAAAGTGGTGAAAAATCTGGGCTTCAATGTTAATTATCGTTGGCAACAAGCTTTTGATTGGGTTTCATCATATGGAAACAACCTCCCATGGACTGTTCCTGCATTTGGCGTGTTAGATGCGCAGGTGAACTACAAAGTATCAAGCCTGAAGTCATTGATCAAGATTGGAGCTACTAACCTAGGTGGAGGTGATTACCGTACCAACTTAGGTTCTCCGTTTATTGGTCAGCAGTATTACATCTCTATTACGTTTGATGAATTCTTAAATTAATCCACGTAGAATATTCACACTATGAAAAATATCAATCTTTTATATTCAGCTCTTGCCACCCTGATTTTGGTGGGTTCATGTAAGCAAGAAGACGTTAAGCTGACTCCTCCAACTGTAGTGCCACCCGTTGTGGTTACTCCTTCCAAAGGAAGTGCAGACTTTACCAAATTTGTAGCCATTGGTAACTCATTAACTGCAGGGTACCAAGCAGGTGCTTTGTTTGACGAAGGTCAGGCTAACTCATTGCCTAAGATTCTATCCACTCAGTTTTCCTTAGCTCAAGGAACGACATTGGCTTTCAATCAGCCAGACATCAATTCAGTTTATGGTTATTATGGTGTAGCTGGAGATAAAGTTCTCGGACGATTGATTCTGTTCGATGCTGATGGCCCTGCTGGCCCTAAAACTGCTGCTCCAGCACCCGTTGGTTCTACAGGGATGCCATCGCCCTACTCAACCGGTGGCACCCTACCTGCAGCATTTGCTGGTGATAAAACCAAACTGAACAATTTCGCTGTTCCAGGAATATTACTAGGTCAGGCTTTGATTCCGGATACAGGCAATCCTGCTTCTCCCTATTTCAATCCTTTGTGGGCTCGATTTGCTTCAGCTCCCGGGGTGAAATCCATCCTTGAAGATGCATTGGCTGCCTCACCTTCTTTTTTCTTATTTGACCTAGGAAATAACGATGTGCTAGGATATGCAACTGGTGGAGCTTCTAACCCCGCCATTTTCACTTCTGAAACCAACTTCCAAAGTCAGTATACCACTGCTATTAATACACTGCTTGCTTCTAATGCTAATTTGAAAGGCGTAGTTGCTACCATCCCAGATGTAGTTACAATACCCTTTTTCTCATTGGTTGCATGGAATGCCATTCCATTGGACGCTGCTACTTCTACTGCAGTGAACGGAGGTTTTGTTGGATATAATGGAGTAATCGAAGCCATTAAAGGAAACCCTGGTTTATTGACTGCATTTGGATTGACTCCTGAAGGACTTACTGCCAGAAAAATCAGCTTCTCTGCAACTTCAAAAAATCCAATCTTGATCACTGATGAAACACTTACTGATTTGGGCGGTGCATTTGACGCTCTTCAAGGTGCCGGAGCTATTACTGCCCAACAGCGCGCAGCTTTAGAACCATACAGAAGAGTAAGGCAGACTAAATCTACCGATCTGATCACATTAACTGCCGGTTCGGTGCTAGGTACAACAGTAGGTGGCAATCCTCAGTTGGTTAACGGTGTATCTGTTCCATTAGAAGACAAATACGTTTTACTTCCATCTGAAGTAGCTGAAATTAAGGCAAGAACGGATGCCTTTAACACAATCATCAAAGCTGCTGCAGATGGCAGTAGCAATCGTGTGGCTTTAGCAGATTTAAATGCAGCCTTTACCTCATTAGTGACTAATAAAGCAGGGATTTACGATGGAATAACTATTACCCCTTCCCTGCCACCTCCAACTGGAGCATTCTCTGAAGACGGTGTTCATCCAAATAGCAGAGGGTATGCTTTCATGGCTAACATTTTCATAGACGCTATTAACGCTAAATTTGGAGCTGTTATTCCAAAAGCAAACATTGCCACATATAAAGTAAATGGCTTACCGGTAAATCCATAAGTATTTTATAGTATTATAAAAAAGGGCTTCGGCCCTTTTTTTATGTTATTTCGTGAATGGATATTAACTCAATTATACTCTTCGAAGATGAAATTCTATTGGTGGTAAACAAACCAGGAGGATTGATGGTGGAGCCTGATCGGAATGGTCATTCTAATTTGCTTCAAGAAGTGAAGAAGTTTCTTAAGCAAAAAACGGGTGTAGAATGTTATGTACAACACTTGCATCGGCTAGACCGACCAGTGAGCGGCATAGTTCTTTTTACCAAGAACAGAGATCATCTCCGGAACCTCAGCGAGCAATTCGCAGAACGGAAGGTTAAAAAGTACTACAAAGCTTTGACAACAAATGTGCCTGCAATAGCCGAAGGAGAACTCATCCACTGGCATCGGAAGGAGAAAAAGAAAGCAGTGTTGTATACAGAACAAATCGAGTTTACGGAGTTGGCTAAACTTCAATACAAAACAACTCGACTTTCTGAAAAGTATGTTGAATGGAATATTCAGTTAGAGACCGGAAAGTATCATCAGATCAGAGCACAACTGGCCAGCGTTGGCTGCCCTATTGTTGGGGATGTACTCTATGGATCATCCACTGAGTACAAACCTGATTGTATTGCGCTTCATGCTTATCAATTGGAATTTCATCATCCAATCAACCATGAGGAAATTACGATGATTGCTCCCGTCAAATTCTGAGTCTTTTGAATTTTATACAGAAGATGCCTCGTACCTCGGCATGACAGGAAAAGAATAAATGTGTGTGTATCGAAACCCTTGTCATGTCGAACGGCAGTGAGACATTTTCGGGTAGTCAATGAAGCTTAGTTTATACAGAAGACGCCTCGTGCCTCGGCATGACAGCAGCTACGCATTAAATGTAGAGTATCGCCTTCGGCTACGTAACCCAATGCAGTGTTTGTGGCGTGACCGGATTAACAAACGGTTCGTTGTTCTGCTGTGAAATTGCCCAGAGGCGTTTGATCTCGTAATACCAGCGTGCTTGCAAATCGGGCTCACCGATCAGCGAAAGCGTAGGTTTCGATTTCAATCCTTCATTCAATTTGTTAAACACACCTAAATCTTGACCGATGAACTGTTTTCCCAATCGCTTCAGCGGAAGCCAAAAGAAATTGGCAAGGGCGATGTCGGTATAAAGAATGTGCGTAAGCTCGGTTTGATTTTCGTTTATCGGAGTTAATACAGTTATGGAAACAACCTGGTTCTTCTCTCCTACCAAAATGTGTTCGGTGCGAATACCCGGAATCTCAAATGTGATTTCCGTACTAGTGCCTCCTTTTAATATTCCATATCCTTTTGAATTACCGGAAGGCTTGTGGCGAACCATTTTGAAGCCGCGAGCAGTGGGTTCAAACTTCTTCTCTTTCAATTTTAATTTAGAAGCGGAACGCCAATACCATGATTGATGCACAAACGTAACGTGTGCTGGATCGATCAATCCGATGACGGAATGATCAATATCTGCCGGCATCATCACCGTTTCTACATGTTTGAATTTCTGATCGGGAGTGAGAACTAAGTTCGGTGGTGGTTCACTGGGAACGGTATTCGGTAATTTCTTTTCCGGAATATATACCCAGATGGTATCGTTCACTTCCGCCACCGGATATTGAAACACTTTAATCTTCGATGGATCAAATGTAGCATCCGGAGGCATAGCCGGAATGCCGGTGCAAACGCCTTTCGTATTGAATGTCCAGCCGTGGTAACAGCATTGAATCACATCATTTTTAAACCAGCCTTGTGAAAGCGGTACACCGCGGTGAGGACAATTATCGCGTAAAGCAAACACAGTGCCTTGTGCATCGCGACCAATCGCAATTTTTTCGCCCAGCATTTCCTTACCAATCACTTGCCCCTTCTTCAACATGGAACTATGAAAAGCGAGGTACCAAAGGTTCTTTAAAAAGAGAGAAGCATCTGCTGCCATATTTGTAATGATTGAAACAAAAGTACGGCTTTTTTAAATAGTAAGATCAGGTCTGAGTCGCACAAATACCGGCTCGCGAAAGTGTTCATCGGGTGTAAGGGATGCAAAACTGATTTCCGTCAGTAAATTTGGCTCAATCCAGATGCTTGTCTTTTCATCCATTACCTTTTCGGTAATCGGTTTCTTTACCTCTTTTCGTTTTTTGATCTCGGCAAAGACTTCCTTGAGTGTTGCATCATCAAAACCGGTACCTACTTTGCCGCGGTAAGCCAACTTGCCATCGATGAGTTCTGCAATATGCAAACCTCCAAACGTGCTGGCTCTGTCGCCCTTGCCTGGATTGTATCCAATGATCACACAATCACGCGTATTGCGAATTTTAATTTTCAGCCACGCATCGCTTCGCTTGCCGGGCAAGTATCGGCCATTCATGTCTTTTGCCATGATGCCTTCCAAACCCAATTCACGTGCGGCTTCCAACAAGCTCTCTCCGTCTTCTACGCTTTCGCTGATGCGATAGGGCGTCTCCGGACGAACTGCATCGCGCAACCATACTTTCCGTTTGTGCAGTGGCTCGTGCATCAAACTACGTCCATCTAAATACAAGCAATCGAAGAGATAGCAATAAGCAGGAGTTGATTTGGACAGTCGTTGAATGTTGGTTTCGCCACTGCTCATCAACCGCTTGATGACCGTTTTAAACTCTGCCTTTCCCAATTTATCCAAACACACAATCTCGGCATCGAACACACCGCATGTAGCGCGAAAGGCTTCTGCTACTTGCAGTTCGGGGAATTGTTTGGTGATGTCATTTTTGTTGCGACTCAAGATGCGCACTTGTCCATCTTCCATGTAAATGAGTGCCCGAATCCCATCCCACTTTACTTCGTATGAAAAGTCATTTCGTTTAGGAACTACATTGGTGCTATCTGACAACATCGGTTCAATGGTATCATGCAGGTAATTGACCTGTGGTGTATCTACACGCTCAAACAGCCATTCTTTCGCTTTGATTTTATAAATCCGATATTCTCCATTTACTTCTTTGCTCGTGAGTCTAAAGTAAAAGCCATCTTTCTTGTCTTTGGTGATTTGGTATTTACCCAAGGCGTAAATCCACATTTCGCCACCACCATATTGTCCTTTGGGAATGGTGCCATCGAAGGTGAGATACTTCATCGGGTGATCTTCTGTTTGAACGGCCAATCGCTTTACACCCGGATATGGTGGCAAGCCTTTTGGCACAGCCCATGATTTCAATACACCATCTTGTTCTAAACGCAAATCGTAATGGAGATGCGAAGCATGGTGACGATGAACCACAAAATTGTTGCCGCCACTGATTTCTACTTTTGCTTCCGGCTCCGGTGTCTTCGTGAAGTCGCGCTTTTGTTCGTACGATTCAAGTTGTTCCGGAGTCTTTCTCCTTTTTGAAGGAGGGAGTTCTTTTGCTACTACCGGCTTTCGGTGCGTGTGTAAACTCACTGCATATGCATCCATTCCTTCCCACGCATCGCCATCGTTCACCACTTTCTCCAATGCATTTTTCAAATGAAACTCCTTCGGGTCTTTCACACGCGCTAACGCATCCCACGAAAGTGGCATGGAAACAGGTGCACCTACCCTGCCGCGCAGACTGTAAGGCGACACAATGCTTTGGCCGGAGCGAATGCGGTAGATATCGATGAGCACGCGTCCCTTGCGGGCTTCTTTCTTTATATGTAAGGTGGTGGTCGTTGAATTCCTCTCTACAAAAGGTTGCGCGATTAACTGCGCTGCTTCAAACACGGTATGAAAATCGTGCTTGGGTTCGATGGGGCAACAGATGTGAATGCCTTTACCTCCAGTGGTTTTTACAAAAGGTGTGTAGCCAAATATCTCGATGGACTGACGAAGTTTAAAACCAATATCTACCACATCACTAAAAGAATATCCTTCAGGTGGATCGAGATCAAAAACAAGATAATCAGGAAAATCAAATTGAGGTTTGCGACTATGTAGTTGATGCAATTCGAGTGAAGCCAAGTTAGAAAGCCAAACTAACGATGCAGGCTCTGTAGCGATGATATAATCTTTCTTTTCTTCTTTGCCCAAGGAAGCAAACTCCAACCAATCAGGCGCCCATTCGGGTTTGTTCTTTTGATAGAACATCTCACCGTGAATTCCATCGGGAAAACGGATTAAGGTAAGTGCACGGCCTTTAACATAGTTGAGTAATGTAGGTGCGATGGTGAGGTAGTATTCAATCACTTCGGCTTTTGAAATACCATCTTCGGGAAATAGAATTTTGTCGAGATTGCTCAGCTCAACTTTACGCTTTCCGATGGTTACCCATTGCGATTTCTTAGCCACTTTGTACAGTCAAATAGAAAATTAAAACTACGATATTCAAAGCATATTTTTGTGTTCATCCGTCAATAACTGGAAACGATACCGGAATGATTTCATTGCTCATGTCTACACCACACACCCATATTTTTGAACAGCAAACTATTTTTAATCAGGGTATTACAAAATGAAACACTCCGCACTTCATGTTTCCTACACGTTGACCGTTGCAATTGAATATCTTTGTTATTGTTCGAGAATAAAATTCACTTCTATGAAATCTATCTTCACTTCAATTGCCACGCTGGCTCTACTTCTGCTCTTATTAGAAGGTTGTTCCAACAGCCCCAAAGAAACCATACCTGAAGCAGCTCCTTTTGCGAAAGGTGCCGATGTTGGTTGGTTGACAGAAATGGAATCAGCCGGAGTAAAATTTTATGACAACAACGGTCTGCAAAAAGAATGCATTCAATTATTGAAAGACAAAGGCATTAATTCTATTCGCTTGCGTGCATGGGTGAATCCGGTAAGTGGCTGGAATAACACGCGTGATGTCGTAGTTAAATCACTACGCGCAAAAGCGCTGGGAATGAAATTGATGATTGATTTTCATTACAGCGATGATTGGGCAGATCCCGGTAAACAACCTATACCGGCAGCCTGGTCGAAGATGAATTACGAAGACATGAAGACTGCCTTATATAACTACACTAAAAAAGTAATGGACACCTTGAAGGCTAACAATATCACACCTGAATGGGTGCAAGTGGGAAATGAAACCAATGATGGCATGTTGTGGGAAGTCGGCAGAGCTTCTAAGTCGATGGCTAATTTTGCCGGCTTTGTAAAAGCGGGTTACACAGCTGTAAAGGAAGTAAGCAGCAGCACTCAAGTGATTGTGCATTTATCCAATGGATATGACAATAACCTATTCCGTTGGATGTTTGATGGCTTGAAAGCCAATGGTGCCAGTTGGGATATTATTGGCATGTCGCTCTATCCTTACTGGGCACCCGATGGAATTAATGAATGGGCAGCGACCAATACAAAGTGCCTGACCAATATGAACGACATGGTAGCGCGCTACGGCACGCCAGTGATGGTAGTTGAAGTAGGCATGCCCAATACCGAAGCTGAAAAATCAAAAGCCTTCTTGTCTGACATTATCACCAAAACTAAAAGTGTGACCAACAACAACGGTCTTGGTGTCTTTTATTGGGAGCCGCAGTGTTACAAGAAATGGAGGGGCTATGAGATGGGAGCCTTTGATGAAACAGGCAAGCCTACCATTGCGATGGATGCATTCTTAGAATAGAATTGATTCTATCCTTTGAATAACCAACGTCATAAGATAATCGAGATTGCTGTTGCCGTGTTGACTGCTATTGGTAAGATTATCTTTATGGATATTTTGAACTGGCGGTTGCCTTTCATATCCATCGTCATTCTTGGATGGGGTTCATACATTCTTTGGCAACGCAAACATCACCCAGATCGAATCATTCAATGGGGCTTTCGGACTGACAATTGGTGGAGTGTTTCCAAACGCGTATTACCTTTTGCATTGCTTGCCATTAGCTCTTTCCTTGTTATTGGCTTACTGAATAACAGCATTCAATGGACTTGGCATATTGTTCCGATCCTTTTGATTTATCCACTGTGGGGCATCCTTCAACAGTTTCTGGTGATTGCGTTGGTGGCGGGTAACCTGCAAGACTTGGATGAACACAAGCAACGAAGCGGATCTATTATATTCATTACATCTCTCCTATTTGCAATTGTACACTATCCACACGCATGGCTGATGGGTGGTACTTTTTTGCTGGCTCTTTTCTATGGCTATATCTTTTTAAAAGAACGCAACATCTATGTGTTGGGTATTCTTCATGGATGGCTGGGCGCGCTGTTCTTTTATACAGTACTGAACAGAGATCCGTTTAGTGAAGTATTTGCCAAGTATCTGAACTAGTTGCTCTTTCTGAGAGTCCGTACTTTATTTATCATCCATTCTACACAGTACACTGCTCTAGGCTTCTACTTTTCGTGATCGCTTTACCCATTTTACCAACTCAAACCAAATCACAGATACAAAGCCAATCGAAACACAAAGCAAAAGCTGTTGTAGAGTGAGTTGTTCAAAATTAAAGAAAGTAGTAATCGGCTTTATGTAAAGCATCATTCCCAATAGCACCACCGTGGTCAGAATGATATACA
Source organism: Cyclobacteriaceae bacterium (assembly GCA_013140555.1). Lineage (GTDB taxonomy): Bacteria > Bacteroidota > Bacteroidia > Cytophagales > Cyclobacteriaceae > ELB16-189. Next base: position 14,198 of record JABFSO010000388.1, read on the forward strand.
ACACCATGTTATTTTTATAGCGCAATGTGGTTATTATGGAATAATAGAAAGAGCGGTTGATCAGTGTTAAGAAAATGTTTGCGGCAATCAACACGGTAAACGTCATGGTGCGTGTCAATGCTTCTGAATACAAATTACTTACCGCATATTGATAAATAAATAAAGTTCCTGCGGTAATCACTAATCCCTGCACGATGCTGATCGATAACTCCTTCCAATTAAAAAAGGTGGTAGACAGTGCCTTTGGCTTTTGCTGCATCGTATTCTTTTCCATCGGCTCGTTTTCGTAGATGATTGAACACGTAGGTCCCATGATGATTTCGAGGAAGATCACATGCACGGGTGAAAAGATGGTGGGATACATCCAGCCCAAAGCTAGTGGAATGAAAACAGTCAATATAATCGGGATGTGGACCGAAATAATGTATTGAATCGCCTTCTTCAGGT
>JABFSO010000224.1 GCA_013140555.1 Cyclobacteriaceae bacterium
TTTCTCATTAGACCATGATAATCCGGAATCGTTTAATGTGAAGTTATTAAAATAGGTTGTATGTGAACCCCGCATCATTTGTTTACCTTTGCGGGGAAATTGACTTATGCCTGAATCTACTACCTGCCCCAATTGCCAATCTCCGTTTGGCTATCCTACTGGTTCTTCCATGATGTGTCCCGAATGTGGCAACGAATGGCAAGCCGGTGAGGCTGTCGCCATCGAAGAAACAACCAGCGACACGCTTGTTGTAAAAGATGCCAACGGCACGGTGCTGCAAGACGGTGATACGGTGGTGTTAATCAAAGACCTTCCTGTAAAAGGAGCCAGCAAAGCCATCAAGGCCGGCACCAAAGTAAAGAACATCAAACTTACCGATGGCGATCACAACATCGATTGTAAGGTGGATGGGTTCGGAGCGATGGCGCTGAAGTCGATCTTTGTTAAAAAAGGGGGGTAATTCGATGATTCGGTGATTCGTTAATTCGTTAATTTGAAAATTGGCTAATTTGAAAATTTGAAAATTGGTCAATTCGGTAATTCTTAACGCGCTGCTTGCAGCCTGTAACCTGCAACTAGCAACCAATAACCAGCCGCCTTTACCATGTAACTACAGCTTGCAGCCTGTAGCTTGCAGCCTGTAGCTTGTAACTTGTAACCTGCAACTTGCACCCCCCTCATAGATTCTGCCAATCACGTGATAAAAACAATCAATTTGATTTATTGTTAAATGAGATGTAATGTTGAACTTCGTTTAGTTAAACAGAGAACGAATTCAGAATCACTCTAAACAAATTTTACCTATGGAAAAAAACGCATCAGCAGGCAAATGCCCCTTTCATGGCGGAGCTGTGAAACAGGCAGCAGGCGCTGGCACCAGCAATCGCGATTGGTGGCCTAATCAATTGAAATTGAACATCCTTCGTCAAAACTCGTCTCTCTCCAACCCAATGGATGAGTCGTTTGACTATGCAGAAGCATTTAAGTCGTTGGACTTAGCTGCGGTTAAAAAAGATATTTTCGAACTGATGACCACCTCACAAGCGTGGTGGCCTGCCGACTACGGTCATTATGGTCCTTTCTTTATCCGCATGGCATGGCACAGTGCCGGTACGTATCGCATTGCCGATGGACGCGGTGGCGCAGGTAGCGGAACGCAACGCTTCGCTCCTCTCAATAGCTGGCCCGACAATGCTAACCTCGATAAGGCTCGTCTTTTATTGTGGCCGATCAAAAAGAAGTATGGTAAGAAACTTTCATGGGCCGACTTGATGATTCTGGCCGGTAACTGTGCGTTAGAATCCATGGGCTTCAAGACATTTGGTTTTGGTGGCGGACGTGAAGATGTGTGGGAACCTGAACAAGATATTTACTGGGGTGCAGAAACCGAATGGTTGGGTGACAAGCGCTATACAGGCGATCGCGAATTAGAGAATCCTCTCGGTGCGGTGCAAATGGGTTTGATCTATGTCAATCCGGAAGGCCCCAATGGAAACCCTGATCCGTTGGCTTCTGCCCGCGACATTCGCGAAACGTTCGGTCGCATGGCGATGAACGATGAAGAGACCGTAGCGTTGATTGCCGGTGGTCACACCTTCGGTAAAACGCACGGAGCAGCAGACCCGGGCAAATATGTGGGTCGCGAACCTGCGGCTGCCAGCATTGAAGAGCAAAGCTTAGGATGGAAAAATACATTTGGATCGGGCAACGGTGTGAATACAATCACCAGCGGACTGGAAGGTGCGTGGACAACCACTCCTACTCAATGGAGCAATAACTATTTTGAAAACTTGTTTGGCTTTGAATGGGAATTGACCAAAAGCCCTGCCGGAGCACAACGTGGAGACCCAAAAATAATGGTGGTGCCGGCAGCGTGCCCGATGCACACGATGCTTCGCGCAAACATGCACCGATGATGCTCACGACTGACTTGGCGCTGCGCGTAGATCCTGCGTACGAAAAAATCTCTCGTCACTTCTTCGAAAACCCGCAAGCATTTGCAGATGCATTTGCACGTGCGTGGTTTAAGTTAACCCACCGCGACATGGGTCCGATTGCTCGTTACCTCGGTCCGGAAGTACCGAAAGAAGAATTGATCTGGCAAGATCCGATTCCGGCTGTTAAACTTCCGTTGATTGATGAGAAGGACATCGCCACGTTGAAAAGCAAAATTCTAGCTTCCGGATTATCGGTTTCACAACTTGTTTCAACTGCATGGGCTTCGGCATCTACCTTCCGTGGATCGGATAAGCGTGGTGGTGCCAATGGTGCACGCGTTCGTTTGGCTCCGCAGAAAGATTGGGAAGTAAACAACCCGGCTCAACTCGCGACTGTTTTAAAAGCATTAGAAGCGATTCAAACAGAGTTTAATCATGGTGGCAAACAAGTATCCATGGCCGACTTGATTGTATTGGCCGGAGTAGCTGCCGTTGAAAAAGCAGCGAAGAATGCAGGTCATGATGTGAAGGTTCCATTCACACCCGGTCGTGCAGATGCCAGCCAGCAACAAACCGATGTAGAATCATTTGCGGTGTTAGAACCTGCAGCCGATGGTTTCCGCAATTATGCCAAAGCAAAACACCAGGCATTAGCCGAAGAAATGCTGATCGACAAAGCACAATTATTGACATTAACTGCGCCTGAGTTGACCGTGTTGATTGGTGGATTGCGCGTACTCAATACCAACTTCGATCAATCGAAGCACGGTGTGTTTACCGATCGTGTGGAAACATTGACCAACGATTTCTTTGTTAACCTGTTAGACTTCGGAACTACGTGGAATGCGACCAGCGATGCCCAAACTGCTTTTGAAGGTCGCGATCGTACAACCGGCAAAGTAAAGTGGACAGCCACACGTGCCGATTTGATCTTTGGATCGAACTCTGAATTACGTGCCATTGCCGAAGTGTACGGCTGCGAAGATTCTCAAGCGAAATTTGTGAAAGACTTTGTCGCAGCCTGGAACAAAGTAATGAACCTCGATCGCTTCGAATTGAAGAAGTAATATCGAGATCAGTAAGTTAGCTATAAAGACACCTCTAAAAACGCAATCTACCCTTCTCACTGTGGAGAAGGGAAAGGGTTGAGGTGGTAATAGAAAAGTTTTTAGAGGTGTCTACGATTTAAAAAGGTGACCGTGCAAACGTGTCACCTTTTTTATTTGAAAAAAATCGGAATTCATTTATGGAATTCGGTGAGTGGTTGCATCCTCATGCAAACCTCGCCTATGAAGTACATTTTTACTTTACTCCTACTCGCCTCTGCATATTGCGCTGCCCAGGCTCAAAATCGTACCATATCCGGAAGACTCGTGTCGCAAGATGATGGAAGTCCACTGCCGGGTGTAAACATTGTCATCAAAGGAACCACCATTGGCACCGTTACGGATGCGAACGGCAATTATTCGATCGATGCGCCCGTTGGCAGCACGTTGGTATTTTCTTTCATTGGTTTGAAGCCGAGAGAAGTATTGGTGACAGCCACCGGATTAACGAATCCGAACCAACAACCAGTAACCCCTAAGAAAAAGAAAGTCATACCCACACTGCCTCTCTCGTTGTATGTTGATTCATTAAGCAGCGAGACAGAAGGTGTAGCTATACTAACCAACCAAAGCCCTACATACTCCACTTCCGAAGCCCTCAATCCTCTTACCATTCGATCCATCTCCATTCGTGGAAAAAACTACCACGTGCGACAAAATTCTACCGACTACCGCAGAGAAGGTTTTCATTTAGAAGTCACCAGTGCTTTCGGATTAGAGCTTGCCAATCAGTTGCCCCCCTTACAAAATCAATTTGCACAAGGAAGAAATGCAAATGGAAAATTGGTTTGGCAAGGTGCTGATCAACAAGAACTATTTTCATGGGGGCCGCTTACGCGAACACTAGAATTTGATGGCAGCAATTATGCGTTCGATCAAAACGGAAAACTTGTGAATGCAGGTTCCGGCAAGGGCAAGGGTGCTGCTACATACGATGCCACTTCGTTTCTTCAAACCGGATGGTCGCAGATAAATGAAATCAAATGGATGATACCTGTTCAAAATTCAGGTTTATTCAAAATCGATTTTGACAATAGAATTCAACATGGCATTATCCCCAACTCGTCTGTGCAGAAGTACAATGTATCTGCCAAGCTGACAAGACTATCATTGACAAAAAAAGTAGATGCCGATTTTTCCGTTACGCTTCATCAATCCACTGGCAACTTAGTACAGCGCGGTGCGAATCTTGCTTCGATCATCGGCAGCATCTATCGCACTCCATCTACATTCGACAATGAAAATGGATTAGGTGCAGATGCACTTCACCAAAATTCATCTTACCTCCTACCGAATGGCGCCTTGCGCTCGCATGCTCCGGGAATTGGAGACAATCCATTTGGGCTGGTCAACCAACTTCCGGATTATGAAAAACTACAACGCATGTCCAACTCCATGCAATTGCGATATACTGCAACCCCTAAACTGAACTTCACATTAACTGAAAATATAGACATTCAATCTAACAATACCCGCTTTGGCACACCCTTCGGTTATTCTGCATTTCCTTCGGGCAGACTCACCTATCGGCAAGAAAATCTAGTATCAGCCATTACTTTACTCAGTGCCACACAATCTGTTTTCAAAATAAAGGGACATCAATTAGATGCGACCCTCGCCTATCAAAATGATTTTGTCGAGAGGTCGGTTGCTCGCACCGATGGATTTGGTTTCGCTTCCGCAGATGCATTTACACATCCGGAAGCAGCGACAACGGTGAACCGATTTTCACAAACCATCAATCGCACCGCACACGAACTGATTGCAAAAGCCAGTTACAAGTATCAACGCAAATTCAATGTGTTGTTCAGCAATCGAAACTATTTTTCCAATACAGTTGATTACACAACGTTTACTAATCTCTTCCCTGCTGCCAGTCTGAATGTTGATTTTCAACAATTGCTTGGCATCTGGGATATGGATGAATTGTCCCTCTATGTGTCTTCCGCTCGCAGCATTCGCGAAGCTCCTTTAGTATTCAGCAACTGGGCATTTGGATCAACTAATTTATCCGTAGCGGATTATGCAAGGTTCTACGAAAGCGCTGAGTTGTTTAGCAATCACCGAGCAGCTCCGGAAACGATGCTGAAATCAGAAGTTGGATTGAATCTCTATGCGTCTGGGTTCAACTCGCATGTGAGTTTTTACCAAGATCATACAGACAACTTGATAACACCGGTTTATCAAAATGGACAAATTCAGGTGATCAACGCAGGGAGTACAGTACGATCCGGTGTAGATGCATCACTTGAGTACAATAGATATTATAGCTATGGGAAATGGAGTTTTCGATTATCGTGGTCGCGCTTTAAAAATGAAGTCGTAAAGATTAATTCAACAGACGAGTGGATTGAGCTTGCCGGATTTCAATCCACACAAACCGTGTTGGCTGCCGGTCAACCCTTGGGTGCTATTTACGGAAGCTCTTTTCAGAAAAGCATTACGGGTAAATGGATCATTGGCGCTGATGGGTTTCCGATAAAAGATGCTACACTTAAAATGATAGGCAATCCACAACCGGATTGGATTCTGGGAGTCCATTCATCCATCGAGTTCAAAAAATTCGATTTCACTTTTACACTTGAATATAAAAAAGGCGGTCAAATCTGGAATGGCACACGCAGTGTATTAGACTATCTCGGCCGATCCGAGCAGTCCGCACAAATGCGCCAAACTGCCAATTATGTGTTTGATGGTGTCGATGCAAATGGAGTTGTTAATACCTTGCCCGTTGATTTCTACAATCCTGCTCAACCTCTTACTTCTAATCGATGGGTGCGCTATGGCTGGGATGGTGTGAGCGAATCGTATATCGAAGATGCCACTGCATTCCGCGTCAGCGATATTAGTCTTTCTTACTCAAGTGATAAGGGATATTGGATGAAAAGGAAAAGCTTCCGCATTTCACTCATTGCACGCAATCTTTTAGTGATTACTCCGTACAGTGGAGTCGATCCGAATTCTACACTTTTTGGCAACTCTACCGGTCAGGGGCTTGATCTTTTCAATTCACCATCCACGCGGAGTTTTCATGCACAGATTACTTTCAAAATGTAAGGCATAAAATCGAATCACATTCAATCGCAATCCTATGAAAAAACATAACTACATACTCATCTCGATGACAGCTGTTGTGCTGCTCATCTCATCCTTTCAACAAAAAACACCGATTGATTTTATTCAGGAATTGAAAGAGAAGTTAAAGAGTTATAATGCGCGCTTTCCGGAAGAAAAGATCTATCTCCAAACGGATAAAACCATCTACAAACCGGGCGAAGATATTTGGTTTAATGCGTTCGTGCTGAATAGCAACCATCAACCCACATCAGTGAGCGATGTAGCCTATGTGGAATTAATCAATCCAAAAGGACAAGTTGAAAAGCGCTTCGATTTACCCATCATCGAAGGCACTGCACATGGCGATTTGCATTTGGAATCATCCAGGCTGGGTGGACTTTACCTTCTCCGCGCTTACACACAGTGGCAGAAAAACTTTGGGCCCACCTTTTACTTTCAAAAAGAAGTTCAAGTACAACATGTGATTACTCCTCGTCTATTACTCAAATTAGATTTTGAGCGCGAAGCATACGGAGCCGGTGATTGGGTAAGTGCAACACTAAAGGTGAGCAACCTCACCAACCAAAAAGTGAAAGAGGCCGGCATTCGGTATCAGGTAAACCTGAATGGAAAACTCTTTCAGGTCAATCAAACAACATCGGATTCCGAGGGCAATGCACTGCTGCGTTTTCAACTTCCCGATTCGTTGAATACATCGGATGGGTTGTTGCAGGTGGTGGTGCAAGCAGAGGGCAAAGAGGAATCTATCGCGCGATCTATTCCCATTGTGTTGAATAAAATCGCTTTGCAATTCTTTCCCGAAGGTGGCACATGGATACAAGGTGTGCCTACCACCATCGCATTCAAAGCATTAAATGAATATGGCAAAGGTGCCGATGTCAGTGGTGTGATTATAAATAGCCAACAACAGGAAGTTGCTACGTTCCAAAGTTTGCACATGGGCATGGGCTCGTTTAGCCTATTGGCAAAACCGGGAGAAAAGTATTTTGCACGCCTCACGCAGCCAGTCACCAAACAAAAAGAGATGGAGTTGCCTGTGGCTAATCGTGAAGGGCTTTCACTTCAACTTCAAAGTAAATCTGATTCAATTTTGCAATGGTCGATTTATGCATCCGAAGAAACAGAAGTATATCTGATTGCGCAGGCGCATGGTAAAATGGTAGACAGCCGCACGATCAAACTAAAAAAAGGTGTGAACACCGAAGAAGTGAAGACACACTTCTATCCTACCGGAATTGTTGTATTCACGTTGTTTGATGCACTCAGAAATGGGCAATGTGAGCGTTTAGTTTTTCTGAAAGATCCGCAAGAACTATCCATTGAATTAAAAACAGATAAACCAAAATACTTACCGGGCGAAAAAGTAAAACTTTCCATCACCACGCTTAACAAAGAAGGGAAACCAACAGCCGCTAAGTTGTCGCTGGCCACCGTAGATGATCAACTACTCTCCTATGCCGATGACAAACAAGATAATCTGCTATCGGCTATGTTCTTAACTTCCGAAATACGCGGAGAAATTCAAGAACCCTCTTTCTATTTTGATCGATCGGAACCAAAAGCAGCACAAGCACTTGATCACCTCATGCTTACACAAGGGTGGAGAAGATTTACCTGGCAACAGGTAACGAAAAACTTTCCCACGATCTCCTACGCAGCCGAAAAGAAAAAAGACATTCGTGGCATGCTGGTGAAAGGAAAAAGCAAAGAAGGCTTTTCAGGAGAAGTGATTTTACTGGAGCTAAATCAAAACAAACGGGTTGCCAAATTAAAGACAACGAAAGAAGGCTTGTTTGTATTTAAAAATACTGATCCTACAGCGGAGTTGTTGCTTCTCACAAAGCATCCGGGTGAAATTATTCTAGCTGAAGGAATTCAAGAACAGCGCTCGTCTAATGATAAAAGTATTTCGGTAGGAAAGCTACATACTCCGGAAATGGAAGGAATATATGATGAGAACACAGCAAACGAAACGGATGGTGTTCCTTCCGGAAGCTTCGACCTAAGCCTCGAAGCAGATATGACACAACTATCCGAGGTGGTTGTAACCGGATATGGCGTTTCGGAGAGAAGGTCATTAACAGCAAGTGCCGTTTCTGTCAATAACTCAGAACTATCACTCTCTTCGATGTTTCCGGCTCCTTCTATTGAATCGGCATTACTTGGTCGCGTGCCGGGTATTCAAATTATCAATTCAAATAGCAGTGTGGGTTCGTCCGCCAGCATTCAACTACGGGGAGTCGCTTCGCTTAACTATTCAAATGAACCCTTGGTGGTAATTGATGGGTTTCCGGTAGAGAATAGCCTGAATAACAATTTCTCACGAATCGGATTGATCAATCCCAATGATGTGCAGACCATTGAAATCGTTAAAAGCGCTGAAGCAGCCGCTCTGTATGGATCGCGGGGAAGCAATGGTGTTATTTTAATTACTACAAAATCAAATCAATACAATTATCATTTTAATTACAAGCCCCGCCATACAACATATCATCATCAGTTGGTATCGCCCCGAAAGTTTTCGTCTACACGCGAGTTTTACGTTCCGGCACCAGCCAAAAAGAAAGATCAAAACCGAACAGACTTTCGGACGACAGCTTATTGGAACCATTCGATCGTTACGAATGAGAAAGGTGAAGCAGAAGTTTCTTTTACTACCACCGATGCAGTCACCGCTTTCCGAATAGTGGCTGAGGGATTTTCTAAAACAGGTCAGCTGGGCAGAAAGGAAGAAGTGCTTTTTACTCAACTGCCTGTTTCACTCGATGTGAAATTCCCCACCACCCTGGGCTACGAAGATGAGTTAAGACTTCCCATCCGAATTACAAATGCTACGTCAACTGCACTTACCGGAACATTAAACATCGTATTGCCTGCCGAACTTTCTACACGGGAAAGTGTGAATCAAACGATCCGCTTAGCACCACACGCTGTCGAAACAAAATGGATTTCCATTACTCCCAATGGCAAAGCAGGCACTTTTCCCATTCGAATAGAAGTAAAGACAGATGATTATAACGATGTAGTGAACCACATAATCCAAGTGCAGCCCTTTGGCTTTCCAATGAGCTTTAGTTTTGCTGCAAAAGATTTGGACACTACCATCCCTATCTCACTTACTGGTGTGGAGAAGAACACGTTGAAAGCAAAATTCACGGCTTATCCCGGTGTGTTGAATGATGTGTTTGCAGGTTTAGAATCGGTTATCGCACAACCACATGGATGCTTCGAGCAAGTTTCAGCCAGCACGTTTCCCAACATTCTTGCACTACAATTACTCGAACAATCCGGAAACAAAAACCCGAGTCTCGCACGCACGGCAAAGAGTTACATCATCGATGGTTACAAGCAATTAAAAGCCTACGAAATCAAAGGAGGTGGCTTTGAGTGGTTTGGTCACCCACCGGCACATGAAGGTCTTACCGCTATGGGGCTTCTTCAATTCAATGAAATGAAAAAAGTGTATAGTGGTGTAGATGACGATATGTTGAAGCGCACACGTGAGTGGCTCATCAGCAGACGCGATGGAAAAGGAAAGTTTACACAAGTGCATGGCAAGTATGGGTTTGCAGGTTCTTCGGAAGAAGTGACGAATGCGTACATCGTTTATGCATTGGCCGAAACGGGCACAACCGATATGGATGCTGAATATAAACATGCATTAAAAACAGCATTAGCCGGCAACGATATGTATCGGCTCGCATTAGTTGCCAATGCCGCATTTGCTCTTAGACAATCGGAAGACTTTAACACACTGATCAAACGATTCAAGGAAGAAGCAAAGACGAGCGGATTAAAAAAGTTACCAGCTGAGCGCTCGATGGTGAACAGCTATGGAAAATCACTTCAGGTTGAAACCATCAGTTTGTGGACGCTCGCTCTCCTGAAACAAACAGAAAAGAATGAGGCATTAATTAGTGAATGCATTCAAACCATTCTATCCATGCGTTCATTTGGAGAATTTGGATCTACGCAAGGAACCACGCTTGCCTTGAAAGCGCTGTCGGAATATGTTCGGCATTTTCAGGATGAGCGCGAGAGTGGCGAAATTGAATTGAGTATCAATCGCGAGCCTGTAAAAACCATCAGCTATCAAAAAGAAGCACACGATGCTGTAGAAGCAGATTTATCCTCTTTGTTTTCGGCAAGCAGTGCATCCGTACAAGTACGATTTAAAGGAACAAAAATACCTTTGCCATATTCGCTGGATGTTAGTTGGTTCACGACAAAACCTGCGTCCCACGAAAACTGCAAAGTAGAATTGACTTCGCATTTGTTACAAAATAAAATGAAGCTCAATGAAACCGTTCGTCAAACCATTCAGCTTACCAACAAAACAAATGAAGAGCTACCGATGACATTGGCTGTCATTGGTATTCCGGCCGGACTAAGCGCACAGCCTTGGCAGTTAAAAGAACTTCAGGAAAAAGGTGTATTCGATTTCTATGAAATCACGAAAAACAAACTCATCCTTTATTATCGACAAATGGCACCCCAACAAACCAATACGATTAACCTAGACTTGAAAGCTGAGATACCCGGACGATATACCGGAGCAGCCAGTTCGGCATTCTTGTATTACAACAACGAATATAAAAAGTGGGTAGCCGGAGAAACCATTGAAATAGAATAAACTACTTATTGATGGTAGTAAGTGTTGGCGAGAGATAGTTGATCACCGGTCGTTGCTGCAATAGCTCAGCATAAGCTAAAAAGTCGATGTAGCTGTTCAATATCTCGCGCTTCAATCGGGCGGTGAGTACTTTCAATCGCAGGCTGCGATTTTGTAGACGAACTAAAGTGGTAGGATTGTTGCTTTTCATTTGTTGCATGGTCACGGCCAGATCACCCAAGTTTAGATCGGACGTCATTTTGGAAACATCTTTGTAGCGCGCCAACAAACTCATGATTTTCTCATAAGCAAAATCTTTTCCTTGGCGCTGATCTAACTTGGTTTGTTCATAAACTCCCTGCGCTTCAATCACCTGCAATTTGCGCTGCGCCATATCGCCTTTGTTCGGATTAAAGATCGGAATCGTTAACCCTACTGAAATACTCCAAGGTCTGCGGTTGCTCTCTTCCCGAAAGGGTTCATATTGAGTTTGAATGAATCCGACATTAACATTTGATTTCTCCAAATGCCATTTGCGCAATGCCAATTCAATTTGCTTTTCGCGATAAGCTAGTTCACTTCCTGAGCTACTCCCCTCCTGTCGCGCTTGATTCGTGAGCTCTTCAATTTTTTCTACCGTCATCAACGAAGCTCCTGTCCACCCGATGGATTTTTGTTTAGCCGCTTCGTACAATGCTTCGATCTTTTTCTGCAATGCATCTCGGTTGAAAGCCATCTCTTCCAATTCAATAGTTTGATCTACCTGATCCAGTTTTAATTCCACATACTCCTCCGGATTGAAATTAGGCGACAAGCGCTGTGCTTCCATGATCGACAGTAACTTCTGTGTATTCAACTTCTCTTCTTCTTTCAGGCGATGAATTTCGTCCCAGTATCCCCATTCGATAATTAGCAAGTAGCGTTCGCGTAGTGCCTCGCGCAGTTGTCGCTCCTGATCAATCGTAATTAACTCTGAATACGTTTTGAAATAATTGTTGGTGTTGCGCACCTCCCATGGATTGGAAGGCAACACACGAAACGAATAATCCTGTCGAGTGCGGTCGAGTTGGTTGCTGGTGGTTTGAAAAGCTAACTTTCGGATGGGAGCCAGTTGATAGGGCTTCGTCTGCAAAAAACTCTGTTGCTGATCCAGTGTCACTAACTTCTGCGTTTGAAAGGCTGCGCCTAAAAACTCTTCCATCGATACTTGAGCCGAGACAATCTCAGGTAAGAGGAACAACCCAAAAATAATGACGAAGCGCTTCATCTCACCAACACCTTTTCTCCATTGGCTAATTGATTATCAGCCGGCAGTTCTATAAACACTTCTTGCCCGAAGGCTTTTACAGCAGTGGATTTCTGAAGAATATCCGGCAACGGCATAACAGAGCCATATCCAATTACTTTTCCATTAATCTTTTGACCCGGTCGGTCATAATGTGATACCGTCACATCTTGCCCAATCTCAAACCTGCGTTGAGAAGTGCCAACCTGATACACAATAATCATAGTAGGATGCTGCGGATTAATGGTCATCAACGGAGTAAACGCACTTACCTGTTCGCCTGCTTTCACCTGCACGTTTTGAATAACACCCGGTCCGGTTGCATACTTGTTCAGTTTTGCATTGGTCTCTTTCAACAAACGCAATTCATTTTCTTGTAATTCAATTTGATTGCCTAAGACATATTGATCCGTAGAGTTGACTTGCTTCACATCTTTTACTTTAATCTCAGCTGCTTCGGTTTGTTTTTTCTTCTGCTCTTGCAAAGATTTGATTTTGATCAGAAGTGGACTTTCCGATTGTTCGGTTGAAGATGGAACAAACTCTTTAGACAGGCGGTCGTTCATTTTGACCTGACTTTGTGCTTGTTGCAACTCCGCATCTAACTCTTCTTGCACAATGCTGTTCTGCGCTTGGATGTACGAAATCTGTGCGAGCGCTAGTTTACTCTTTTCAATTCGTTCCAGTTTCAGGGTAGTAATTTGATTGCTAAGCTTCGCTATTTGCGCGTCCAACTCTTGGCTGGAAAGTTCGATCAAAAGATCACCTTGCTTCACTTGCTGGCCGGGCACGGCATGCACCGCTTTTACTAGTGTGGGTTTTTCAGAATTGATTTTGTAATCCTGCGTGGCAGCCAAACCAATAGTCGCCACTCCATTACCTCTAAAATACTTAGCACTGATATACAGCATGGCACCCAGCATCAATGCTATAAAAACATAAAACCAATTGACTTTACTGAAATTCATTATTCTGGTATTACTTCATTCGATGAAACCCGAATTTGCTTCACTCCTTCTTGTTTGCGAAGTGCGTTGATTAAATCAATTTGCGATGCATTTCTCTTAAGCGAAAAAGCATAATGATAGCGTGTGGCATTTTCTTTATTGACTGAGATGGTTACTACCCGAAACTCCGCGCAATGATCAGCTACTGTTTGTAATATCTGATGCAGTTGGCTGGAATCGTCCAAAGTAAAAAACAAATGACTATGATGGGCAAAACTGCGAAAGGGCGAATAATGCAAACCCAACGCCACCAAGCAGAATAAAATCGCTCCAATAAAGGAAATGCTAAATCCATACACACCAATCGCTAAACCCGTGCTGAGTGCTGCAAACAAAAAGAGTACATCGCGTGGGTCGTCTATGCGCGTGCGGAAACGAATGATCGCCATAGCACCAAAAACACCTAACCCTCGAGCCAGACTATCACCAATAGCCATCATTACCAATGTAGTAACTACGGCTCCTAAAATCAGCGATTGAAAAAAATTCTTTGGGTAATAATCACCGGTAAATGTAATGCGGTGTGTGATCGCAATGATGGATGACAATAAAAACGCCCACAGAAATGAATACAGAATATTGATGAACTGCGGATATTCATAAACTGGCTGATCAGGAAATAATTCAAACATACCGTAGAGTCATTTATTTTAATTCGATTGACCAGGTGTTGGGGTGGTAAAAATCTTCCAGGTGCTTGCTCCGTTTGTCACTCGGCCAAAGGAAGAATTTTCTGTTTGAGAGCCAAAGGTGTATACATCGATGGTCCGGCCATCTACATAAAACAATCCCACATCTTCACCTAAATTGCTCAATCCAAAATTCAAATGCAAAGGTCCTTGCGATGACGAGTTATCCGCCCACAGCAATAAGTATCCACCCGGTTGAATGGTGGTGGCTGTTGGTGCATTGGAAGGAATCTGATGCTTGAATGGATCATTCTTATCATCCGACAAGTACATGCCCGCAATGTTCACTGCCACGGTTCCTTTATTATAAATCTCGATCCAGTCATCGTATTCGGCAGTACCGCTGCTATTGTCGGGGCAACATGTAGAATTAAATGCCATAAACTCATTGATCACCAATTGTGGCAATGCATCAGTATTGAGTAAGTACTCTTTGGTTTTAGCAGGAGCCGTAGCCGGTTCGTACGCAACTTTGCCGTTCGTACCTGTCGCTTCCATGTAGTATTCTACTTTGCCGGTAGTTGTAAATGCGGGAATGGTTGCTGAATAGGTTGTGCCGGATGCAGTCATGGCAACTGAAGTATAACTTCCGCCATTAAATCGGTAATACATTTTCACGCTGGCAATGCCGGTGGTGGTGGCGAGTGTAATCGAAATGGCAGCAGTTTGATTGAGCCCTGGAATCAAGGGTGTGCGAGTATGCGCGGTAATAGCCGGAGCCTGCGAGTCGCCATTGGTTAAACCTTTAGTGACCACACCTGAAATTGCCAATTGTGTAGAGCCATCCGGATAGCGTCCATAACTTTGACCATTGTCCAAGGCAGGATATTGCACCCGATCGATCAACGTACCCGAAGCATTCTCAAGGTAAACCGTTTCTCCGGCAGCATCTAATTTAAAGTTCGTGTTAAGTCCGGTAGCC
>JABFSO010000077.1 GCA_013140555.1 Cyclobacteriaceae bacterium
GGTAGAGCGTGTAAAAATAGACGCCCGGCAGCAGGTCATCGACCTCTATTTTCACGCGGGTTTCAGAGGTTGTCAATTCGTATGCACCCATATTCTTACCTAAAATATTGTGAATCATAATTTTAGCTTTCACTGATTCACTGTGCAGTTTATAATCGATAAATGCTTGAAACTGAATTGGATTGGGATATACGTCATACATCGTAATCTCTTTCGACTGGAAGGCATAAGTTCGTGTAGGACGCTCTTCAACTACAACAGTCACATTTTTTTCCTGGGCGGCTTGGGCATTTCCTTTCGGGAAATATTCAAATTTCAAAGTAGTTTGAGTGGACTGAATTCCGCTTTCAAGTGTGTAATACAGTTCAAACAACGTCTCACCCGGCTCAACACGCTTCGAAAATTCTTCAATCGAGGCATCCAGACATTTATTATTAAGACAGAAATAACCTTTTTGAGTGTCTCCCAAATCACCCTTTACCTTGCGAATCACATAAAACTGAGGTTTATCGGTGGTGTTTTTTACCCGAATCGGAATCCTGACTGTCTGATTAAAGGTAGTTTGAAGATTGTCGTGCGAATCCATCACTTCTCCCTGCTGCGCACAAACGATCCCTACTGAAAGAACGAAGAAACCAAGCAAAAGCAATTGTTTCAACATAGGGGATGTTAATTGTGTTGAAAGTAGCAAAAAGTTGTTGGAATTATTCAGCGAAAGGCAAAAAAATTATCAGGCCCATGCAATTTTGATAGGTATTATCGCGTTACTCGGGTTTTCTCTTAACTACTTGTTCCCGAAGTGGTTTCTCTTTTACCCTCCAACTAAAACCTTTTAATTGGCGATCTTCCTTTTTCAACTCATGAATGGGTATCAATTGAGCATCGGGTTTAATGTAAAAGCTCACATTGTTTACTCGCCCTTTTACAAAGTTGATGCGCATGTCACTACAAATCATTTTATTCATTCCCATGGTCACCATCAACTTCACCAGTAGGCTGTCGGTTTTAATAATATCCTTTTCTTCTAAGGCAAAATAGTGGCTTTCGCCATTGCCTTGCACCAACACGTGATCAATGTTTCGTCCGTTGAAATAGGCCGTCATTTTTCGCCCTTTGATTTGATTAAAATTTTTCATCGAATCCTGCGAGACCACAAAAGAATTGGTGATCATGTAAATCTTATCGATTTTCTTATTCTTCAAAGCTACCCGGATGGAATCTGCCGTCATCTGATTGTCTTCGGTCCATAAAATCGGATCGCGGTAGAGATATAAAATCGAATCGGCTGAAACATACGCCAACGAATCGGCAGAACCGCGGAGATTAGTTTTATAAATTTTCACATGATTGTAAGCCAATAAGCGTTTCTTTTTTGGATTAGGGTTCTCCACTGAAATCAAGGTGTCAGCAGCAAGGAAAAGCGTATCACCATCATCGTCTATTTTGGCCATAAAGGCATGGCCATACACTTTTGAAATACCGGCCTTGCGATCATAGTATCCATCATCTCCATAAACCGTCAATTTCTCCGTTTTAGAAGTCATCGCCACGCGCCCTTTCGAGCGGTAGAATTTCTTGAAATCGTCTAAAAAATTCTGATCGCCTCGCATGCGATAGTTGGGCGTTTCAAAATCTCCGCTCTCGAGCACCGATAGCTTTTTTATCGTATTGTAATTTCCACTTTTATAAATGGCCGTTTTGCCATCTTTTCCTTTCACGCGGGTAGTATCCCTAAAATAAATTACCCGTGTTTTTGAGTTGTACTGAAGGGTGTCCGATAGCAAGGTGTAATCCACATTATCTCCAACTACATCGGTCTTAAACGAAGCCACATTAACGGGCACATCGTAGTACCCCTTTTTGCTCACAAGCGTGTTAGTAGTGTCGACTAGCTTACCCCCATTGAAATAACGAGCCTCATTTTTCACCCGATCGTAATCCAGAAAATCGGTATACAATCGCGCAAGTCCCAACTTTACAAACACCACTTTTTTTCTCAGTTTGGCCACTTTCGTATTGCCATCGTAGATCAAACCCAAACCCGTTATATCGACTGAATCGCCTTCGGTAATATGCACGCGTCCATACGCTTCGAGTTGATTTTTAGATCGAAAAAAGTAGGCTGAATCGCAATAAATGGTGGTAGCGTTTTGCTCAAAAACTACATTGCCGATCAGGCGATCAAACCGCTCTCCGTCTTTCATGCTTCCGTAGGCATTATCCGCTTTTTTAAGTTGCACGCGCTTTTGCGCGATGGCGGAATTCCCCATCCCGGCAAGGATTAAAAAAAGAAGAATTGATTTTGAAGCAAAATTCATTCGCTGGTAGTTCATCTTTACATTTGTACGTGCTTCAAAAATTCCAATTGCATATTGCACAATGGTGCAAAACTACCGATAAAATTCTTTTGGCGGTAAGTGGTGGCCTGGATTCCATGGCCATGCTGCATTTGTTTCTGGAGTCGGGGTATAAGGTGGCTGTAGCGCATTGCAATTTTCAGCTTCGCGGACCGGAGTCGGACGAAGATGAGCGCTGGCTGAGCGGCTATTGTGAGAAGCGAAAAATTCCTTTCCATAGTAATCGCTTTCACACCAATAATTATGCCATCGCACACGGTGTTTCCATTCAAATGGCCGCCCGGGAATTGCGTTACCAATGGTTTGAACAGTTGCGTGAAGAGCAAGGTTTTGATTGGATTGCCACCGCGCATCATCATAACGATTCTATCGAAACGATTCTCCTGAATCTGGCGAAGGGAACAAGCCTGAACGGACTACAAGGAATTGCTACCGTGAACGGCCATCTTCTTCGACCCTTATTGTTTGCTACACGCCAAGAACTGGAAACATGGGTAGCCGAAAAGGGAATTGCGTGGCGAGAAGATCAAAGCAATCAAACGGATGATTACCAACGCAATTTTATTCGCCACCAACTTGTGCCTCGTTTTTTGGAAGTAAATCCTTCCTTTGAAACAAGCATGAACAAAACCACCTCCAAACTTGCAGGATCGCTGTTGTTGGTGAATCAGGCGGTTAGTGATTGGAAGAAACTCTATTGGCGAAATGCGGGTGATGTAATCCATCTCGCTAAAGCTGGATTCAGTGACCCGAACGGTGAAGGTTATAACTTGGCAATTCTCTGGGAAATATTAAAAGAGCATGGCTTTCACTATGATCAGTGCCAACAAATTTTGACAGCACTGAATGGCCAACCCGGAAAGAAATTTTTAACAACCACGCACGTACTGACAATCGATCGGGATGTGCTTGTTCTAGTGCCCTTGCAAACTACGTTTACAAATAAGGCCGTGGCCATTCAAAATGATCAAACAAAAGCATTTTGCTTTGGACATACGTTGACCATTGAACGAAGCGTTAAGACAGAGGATATCGATCGAAGTAAAATGATTGCTACGTTGGATGAAGAAACGATCAAGTTTCCAATTATCTGGCGAAAATGGAAGGAGGGCGATTGGTTCGTTCCTTTCGGAATGAAAAACCGGAAGAAAATCAGCGACTTTCTAATTGATACGAAAGTTTCTCTCGCAGAGAAAGAATCGGTTACGGTGGTCGAATCGGGAGGTGAAATAATTTGGGTTGCAGGGCACCGCATTGACGACCGATTTAAAGTGACTGAATCAACGGCTCAAGTACTCATTTTACAACTGTCTAAAGCTGACAAAAATCAGTAGCCTAATTTTCGTGATTCTCTTTTCTTTTGAAGGTTCGATTGATAACTTCGCGCCCTGATTTTACACCACTAAAAATAAACACCCTTTATGAAAATCACTGTTGTAGGAGCCGGAAACG
>JABFSO010000300.1 GCA_013140555.1 Cyclobacteriaceae bacterium
GTAGAAGCTAATGGCCCCTGAGTGTTTGTAGCTATACAATGAAAATTTCTTGCCTAGCTTATCCAGTTCTAATTTCTTGAGTAGATCCGCATGCCAGCGCTGCAAAGTGCTGAAGGCAATCGGATTGGTTTCGTTGGGCTGGCCATCGCGGCCAAACACAAAGTAGTGCGCCTGGTAGTCCATAATACCCGAGGCCAAAAGAATTTGCGCAAAGCGATCAGAAATGCCCACGTAATCATCGGCTTTATTTTTATCGTTTGCACCCGGAATGAATATTCTCCGCTCGTTTAAGTCAATGTGGTGGATCTTCATGAAGCGCACCTCCGTGCTCGGCCGCGACATGGTGTAATAAATGAATTGGATGAACAGCAATAGAGTAGGGTCGGGGCAATGGTCGGCAATCAATTTCATTTGTGCATCCGTGTAGGCTGCATGCTTGGTGGCAATGGTGGGCAGCTTCTTTAGTTTGTCGCACGGATTTTTTTTGAACAGGCCATCGGCTTCGTTCATCAAAAAGTTGATGGATATCGAAAAGTCGGATAGGTAATTGTTATACGTCTTATTTCCGATCGCGCAGTCGGTTTGCATCCAGCGCAGGAACGCTTGCACATGTTCGCGGGTGAGCAAGCGAATGTTAAAATCGTTTTGGCCAGTTGCGTCCATCCACTTTTCCAGATTGGTTTTTAGCCGGTTAAAGTTGTGAATGTATTGCTGCCGGTGATTGTTGTTTTTCTTTTGCGTTGCCACGTAATCAATCGCCTCGAGGAGCGAATATTTTTTGATAGTGGATTTGATGGATCCGGATCTATCAGGTTCATCATCCACGCCCAGGCGTTTGCCTTGGGCAAGTTCAGCATTGTATTGACGCACCATTTGCTGAGCGAGTTTTTCGCGCTCACGTGGATCGTTGACATACTTTTTTCGATTGAGGTCCCCAAAGTAACGGCACCTGCGCACGGCTTGTAGCGATTCATCCCATGCATGAAACTCGATGTACCACCGTTTGGCTCTTACAATCTTGGCACGCTTATAATTTAATTCAGGCACGGAAAGTTGGCACGGTAAATTTCAACAATGTGAATGCGCTAAAATTTCAAGGTTTTTAGAGCGGAGAGGGGGGGATTCGAACCCCCGGTAGAGTTTAACCCCTACGACAGTTTAGCAAACTATTGGTTTCAGCCACTCACCCACCTCTCCGTGGATCTGAAAAAGAACGCAAATATAAGCAGATTGGACTTAATACAATCGTATAAAGCTATTTTTTGCTTTCAATTTTACTTCTGGCGAAGAAATGTTCCTGTCAGAGCGCTCAATCCCCCCACGATGCCACCAATCAATCCGGTCAATACAAACGCATTGAGCGGCAGTAGTTTATTTACCTTTTCAGTAATGATAGATTGAGTCGCATGATCTAAATAATAAGCCATTCCTATCCAAAGCAAGGCAGCGCCTAGGAAGCCTGCAGCGAATGATGCCAACGCTTTATTGTCTATAAAATAAGCAGCGCCAAATGCTCCGATTGCCAGCGTCCACCAGGGAAGAAAAGATTGCAAGGCAAAACTGATAATGATGGTAACTACAATTTGAATGATGAATTTCATTTTGATGCAGGGTTTAAAGTGATGGTAGCCAATTCTTTTCCTTTCATTTTTTCACTCTCAGCAGTAAAAGTAAACTTGACATATTTCCCTTGTGTCCACAAATTCAACAAGTTGTTGTAATAAGGACTTCCAGGATTACCTGATTGTCCACCCGGATAAACGCCCCATGCATTGATTACATTTTTTTCAAGACTTACCACCATACGCCAACTCGGTCCGTGAGTTTTAGAGTGCGCGTTTACGATACTGCTGTTACCACCATGTTCAATATTATAGCTAAATGCTTTCTGCCTTAGCAGGTGATTCACTATGGCATCTTTGTAGCTCGCCCATCTTGGAATTACATTGTAAGTTGTAATCAATGGATTTTCTTTCAGTATTTTTTGAGATTGATCGCTTTTCCATTTTTCGATAACTGTTACCGCCTCCTCAAATGATTTGCGAATAACTTCCTTTGCCGTTTCTTTTTCTGGAGTGCTTTTGATGTCGAAGAAGGTGAGCTCTGGTTGTTCTTTCATCAGCTTGATGGTGAGGTAAGTAGATGGCCAAGGAAGTGCCACCTTTTGGTCCTCAAACTCATCCCAAACCATTGGTACAAACGCGCGAATCCACGCTTCGTAATAAGAAGCTCCTTCTGAATCAATTTCGTTTTTGTAATCCCAAGCCTTTAAGATTTTATAGGCTTCCAATGCTTCACCGGACAAGCTGGCGGAATCTAAATTCAATAAGAAAGTGGGTAAACTTTCAGATGCTTTTAAGTTAAAATTGTCCAACTGAAGATTCATCAAATCCTGAGGTGTGCATTTGGTCAACTCGGTTAGCACTTGGTTGATTCTTCTGTTACGATAGGCTTCCCAATTGCTGGCTTGGACATAATAAGGATAGCTAGCATCAGCTGGAAATTGATTGGCTGAACTGACAAACCCTCTGACTGGGTTTTTATCCATTACGTTTTGATCGTTCGGGATAAAGGCTTGCCAATCGCTGGAAGACTTTGTGCCATCCAATATAAATTTACCTTCATTTTTCCTTCTGATAGGATATTTCCCTTGGATGCGCATCGCGATGTCACCATTCACACAAGCAAAGACAAAGTTTTGTGCCGGTGAGCTATAGTGATTTAATGCTTCCATGTAGTCTGCATGATTTTTAGAGCGATTTAACTTATAGAAAGTCATCACTTCTTCAGAAGGATCATGTGCAATCCATCGGTAAGCAAAATGACTTTTCTCATAAGCTCCATGGAATGAACTATCATAAACCACCGGGCCTTGATGCGTGTAAGTTACAGTGTCATAATAAACAGGCTCGCCCTTCACTTTTATTTCTTCCACTCGCTTTTTGGCGGCCACCCAATTCCCATCCAGTTTGTATTCCTTTTTTGAATTGTCTTTGAATTCAATACGAAACCAATCAACAAGATCGCGTTGAGCATTTGTTACACCCCAGGCAATAGAATCATTAAAGCCGCTAATAATAGAAGGTGCACCGGGAAGCGAAGCGCCCATCGAATTAATTCCGGGAGCAGATAAGTGAACAATGTACCAAATGGAAGGAAGATTAAGTTCCAGATGTGGATCATTGCATAGAATAGGAGAGCCCGTGGCCGTTTTGGTTCCGCTCACTGCCCAGTTGTTGCTGCCTACATCCGGTGGCGACTTTTCAAAGGGCTTAACATGAACGAGTTGTGCGGGTACTGAAAGCTCTACAGAATCCAACGTCATCGGTTTGAAATTCCATTGATTAGTTTTATCCACAATCGGGTCTGCAACTCCTTCGTTGTCTGGAAACAGAAGTTCGATTGTTTCTTTTCCAAATAACTTCAACGCGTTAGTCATTTCTAAATCGCGTTCTCCCGTATTCAAAGTCTTGGCCATGTATTTTAACAAATAAGCGCTCTTCAGGTTGGTCCAAGGCTCTGGCTCATAGCCAAGTAGCTTATATTCAATCGGTAAGGACGACTCATCAAGCGATTGGATGTAGGCATTGATTCCTGCCGTATAGCTGTCCACCATTAGTTTAGCAGTCGGGTTACTTTCCATCGATTTTACTGAAACTTCCGCGGCAAATCCCATTCCTAGTCTGCGCTGGGTACGGTCAAAATCCAAAGCGGCTTTCCCAATGATTTCGCTCACGCGACCTGCGGCTGCATGTGTTTGAAACTCCATTTGCCAAAGCCGATTTTTAGCTGTGATAAATCCTTGAGCTACAAATAGATCTTCATCATTGTTGGCATAAATGTGCGGAATGAGCACACTGTCATAGACAATGGTTACTTTATCCTTTAAACAGGGGATTGAGAGCGTCTCAGAATTTTGATTCGCGGTCTGTGCATTTTGCCAAAAACCTTGAAAGGGACTTAGGAACTTGCCCAAAGGAGGTATGGGTGAACCGAAGTTATGACTCGTATTTAAAAAATAGACGAGTGAAATGGTAAGAGCCAGTGTAAGGCCAACCTTAATAATTTTCATGGGATGTGGATATTTTTCCTAATTTTCGCAATATTTTGGATTTAAAGCAGCATTTGTGATAAAGAATTATTGTAGAACCCAGTGTAATCCTTCATTAATTTTAATAATGCTTCTTCTGATAAGCTGCGCAGGTTGTGTACCTATTAATAAATTAGTCTACCTACAAAAGGATGATTTGAAGAAACGAGATTTTCCCCGCGACACGGTTTTAAGGTCTCATGAACTCGTTTTCAACGAATACAAAATCCAGCCATTGGACATGTTGAGTATCAACTTTGAAACGCTGAGCGATGAGAGCGATCAATTTGATTTTTTATCTAAGTTAAACCCGCGGATGAGTTCTAATATGCCTAGTGGAGGGCAAGGTGCAGCACAAAATGGAGTTTTCGTTAATCCAGATGGCGAGATTCAATATGCAGTGCTCGGCAAGATTAAGATTGCAGGACTTACCATTTTTCAAGCTCAGGAAAAAATAAGGGACGCAGCCAGTAAATATATGCCGGATGTGATTGTGCGGGTGCGAATGCTCAACTTCCGTTTTACCGTACTAGGCGAAGTGAATGGCGAGAAAACAGTTACTTCAGTTAATCCCCGTGTTACAATGATGGAGGCAATTGGTATGGCCGGTGGCCTTTCTGAATTGGCCGACCGGAAAACCATCAAAGTGATTCGCCAGAAAGGATCAATAACAGAAGTTCATTACGTAAACTTGCTGGACGAAAAATTCATTGAGTCACCTTATTTCTATGTGCAGCAAAACGATTTGATTATTGTTCCTCCGCTTCGGCAAAGAACATTCCGTAGATATTTCACCACCAACCTGGCAATTGTTACAACTGCCATTTCATTTGGTTTGTTAATTTATACTTTAAGCAAGCGTTAATTGAACTCTTCTGTAAATTCGGATCAAGGGATAATGGAGTCCACCGGTCAAAAGCCTAGTGCAATTAATATTAAGCGGGTACTGGCTCGTGTTATTCGTTTTTGGTATGTACTCGCTTTATCAGTAATAATTGGCGTAGCGATTGCTTATGTTATCAATCGATACAGCACTCGAGTTTATCAGGTAAACGCATCAATCATCATAAAGGAAAATGAAGAAAGTGCGGGAGCTAAGTTTCTTTATAATAACGAATTGATAAACCCTTACCGAAATTTCTATAACGAAATTTACATCATGAAGTCGTATCCTCTGCTGCAAGAGGTAATTGAAGGTCTTAACTTCAATGCATCACTTCACAAAGAAGGTGATATCAAAACGACTGAGTATTATGATCCGCAATTTCCAGTAACCTTTAAAATTGAATCCGGAGTAGGACGCCCCATCACTTATGATCACCTCTGAAAAAACCTATTCAGTTTCTTATAAAGGAATGAAAGAAGATGAAGAAGGCAAGAGTTATTCCAACCTTCCATTCGATGTGCCAGTAAAGATCAATGGCTTCACCCTGAATGTTTTAAGAAAGGGAGATTTAAAAGCGTATATCTCGAAGCCATTTTTGGTTACGTTTCAGGATTCTTATCAGCTTGCCAAAGTCTATTCAGCCAAGCTCAAAGTGTCATGGGCCGAGCCGGGAGCATCAGTAGTAACCTTACAGGTTTCCGGTTCTGTTCCGAAGAAAGAGATCGACTTCTTGAATCGATTTATCGAGCGGTATCAAATTTATGATGTTGAAAAGAAAAACAAGGCTTCTAAAATGGCAATGAAATTTTTAGATAACCAGTTATTAATCACGGGCGATTCGCTCAAGCGATATGAAGATAGAGTAGAACTATTCAAAAAGAAAAACATCACCACCAACTTGGATCAAGAGACCACACGTTTATATCAAAAGCTACTGGGCTTAGAGGATCAAAAATTTCAATACAAACTGCTGGATAATTATTTTACCTATATCACTGATCTACTCAAAGCCAATCAGTATGATGGGATATTCACACCATCCAGTGTGGGCATTAGTGACAACATCGTTTCTCAATTGATTGGGAATTTAATTGAGCAACAAGCTCAGGTAAATTTGTATAAAAGCAATTCCACAAAAGGTGTAGAACGTACCGAAGAAAATCCGGCATTACAATCAAAATTGCAGGTAATCGCATTAATCAAAAAAGATATTTTAAAAACCATTGAAAATTCAAAGCTGACAAAAGAAATTAATGTTCGCTTTATCAACGAGCAAATTAAGATTGTAGAAGATCAACTTCATAAACTGCCTCGTACGGAGCGCGAACTAATCTCCATTCAGCGTAATTATTCTTTGAAAGAAAGCCTCTATGTTTTCTTACTTCAAAAGCGCACCGAGGCGGGGTTGTCAGAAGCATCTACCACATCTGACATTGTAGTAGTTAATCCACCCATGGCGGGAAGCCCAATCTCACCCAAGGTATGGTTAAATTATGTAGTTGGTGGATTGGTTGGTTTTCTTTTGCCCATGCTCTTATTTATAGGAGCCGAGTTGCTCAATACACGAATTCAATCGCGTGACGATATTGAAAGCTATTCCAGTGTTCCCATCATCGCAGGCATTGGTCACAATCCCCAAAACAATCCATTAGTCATTGTAGAAAAACCTAAATCGGCTATGGCCGAATCGTTCCGAGCGTTGCGTTCAAACTTAAGTTATTTTACAGACAATAAAGACAAGCAGATCTTTATGGTTACTTCATCTATACCAGGTGAAGGAAAAACATTCACCACACTTAATCTTGCTTCTGCATTTGCGTTGGCAGGAAAAAAAACAGTGATTGTAGGCGCTGACTTACGAAAGCCGAAGTTGTACAGCGAACTAAATTTAAATAACGATCGAGGTCTGAGTCAATACCTATCCTCACTCACCAGTTTAGAATCCATTATTCAAACCACTGCTATCGATAATTTGTTTTTTATCAGTGGTGGCGCTGTACCACCAAACCCTAGTGAGTTGTTGCTGAAGCCAGCAATGACGGATTTGCTTAACTACTTAAGAACACAATTTGACTTTATCATCTTAGATACACCGCCACTGGGATTGGTGACGGATGCTTTTGTATTAGCACCATTGGTCAACCACACTTTATTTGTAGTGCGTCAGGACTACACACCCCGCGATGTGCTTCAATCTTTGGAAGAGTATTACCAAAGTGGTAAGATGAGTAATATTAGTATTCTCTTCAATGATTTGCGGAAATCAGGACTGGGGTATGGCTATGGCAACTATGGTTATAATTACGGCTATGGTTATAGCTACAGTTATGGAAGAAAGAAAAAATTGGATGATCAAAGTTATTATACCGACTGATATTGACCGGGCATGAGTTTAAAAGGAAAACGTGTATTGGTTACAGGAGCGGATGGTTTTATTGGAAGCCACTTGGTACAAACTCTTTTGCAGGAAGGATGTAAAGTAAAGGTTTTTGTTTTTTATAACTCATTTAACAGTTGGGGGTGGATAGATCATTTTTCAACGGAAGATAAAAAACAACTGGAAGTAATTAGCGGGGATATTCGTGACCCCAATGGAGTAAGGGTTGCCATGAAGAATGTAGATATTGTTTTTCACTTAGCTGCATTGATCGCAATTCCGTTCAGTTATCATTCTCCCGATACCTACATCGACACAAATGTAAAGGGAACACTAAATATCGTGCAGGCAGCGCGCGATTTGAAGGTAGAACGTGTGCTGGTTACTTCCACTTCTGAAGTATATGGTACCGCTCGGTTTGTTCCGATTACCGAAGAACATCCTAAGCAACCTCAATCGCCTTATTCAGCATCGAAAATTGGAGCCGATAGTATTGCTGATTCATTTTACCGAAGCTTTGAATTGCCATTGACGATTGTGCGGCCATTCAATACTTACGGTCCACGCCAATCAGCGCGAGCCGTAATTCCAACCATCATTACGCAATTGCTAGCCGGCCAAGAACAAATTGAACTAGGAGATATAACACCCACGCGGGATCTTTTGTTTGTAAAAGATACTTGCAGAGGATTTGTGGAAATTGCGAAGTCGAATCGATTAATTGGTGAGGAAGTCAATATTGCAACCCAATCAGAAATTTCCGTTGGCGATTTAGCACAGGAGCTTATCCGTCAGATAAATCCAGCTGCCAAAATTGTATCAGACGAACAGCGGTTACGTCCAGCCAAAAGTGAAGTATTTCGATTATTTGGTTCGCATCAAAAGCTAAAAGAGGCCACCGGTTGGCAACCACAATATTCCTTACAACAAGGTTTAGAAGAAACAATTCAATGGTTTAAACAGCCTACTAACCTCGCGCTCTATAAGACTGATATTTATAATATCTAATTTCTCTTCGATCACATGATGCGGATTGCAGTCGTAACCTACTTTTATCCGAAAGCAATTCCGTTTGTCAAACAGTTGATAGAAGCGCTTCAACACCAAAGTTTTCAAGATTTTGAAGTAATTGTATTTAACGATGGAGTTGAAGATGTATCGCAGTATTTTAAGCTAGGCAGTATTCCGATTTCATTTCATGACATGAGCGGTTCAATTGGTACCATTCGGATTCAGTCGATGCAAGTTTTAGCAAAATTAGATTTTGAAGGGTATGTGTTTATGGATGCAGATGACTCGATGTCTGCAAATCGGGTAGCAGTGGCACGTGAGTTACTGACCAAATACGATGTAGTGGTGAATGATTTGACGCTTACCGATGCTACCGGAAATATTGAAGTGCCTTTGATTTGGTCATCGCGCATAGCAGATGGATTCGAATTTGATTCATTTTTTATTCATGATAAAAATATAGTAGGGTTGGGCAATACAGCTATTAAGAGGTCGGTGGCCGCTACATTCCTCACTGACCGACCCGTGATGGCTCCTGACTGGTATATTTTTTATCAGCTCTTAGAGAAGCGCAATTTGATAGCTATCTTTACTACGCGTTGTGAAACTTGGTATCGACAGCACGATGGAAACATCGCGGGCATTCGTTCTCTAACCAAAGAGCGTTTGGAACAGGTAATCAAAGTGAAGCAAATGCACTATACTGCGTTAGAAGGAGAGGGGTATCAGGTTGATGACGAATTGAGAAAGGTAGAGAGCTTCTCGCAACGATTGGATAAGTGGAAGGAAATGAAAGTTAAGATAGATTTAAACCCCTTTTGGTGGGAGGAAACTAATTTTATTTATGAGTAAAGTACAACTGACCGTAAAAAGAGCCGTAGCCGATTTTTCAACTCCCTATATCATTGCCGAGTTAGGTTCTAACCACAATGGTGATATGGCGCTAGCGCGAAAGCTGATTTTGGAAGCAAAAGAAGCGGGAGCTGACTGTGTTAAATTTCAGTCGTGGTCGAAAGATTCTATTTTCTCTCGCAAAACCTATGAGGATAATTATTTTATTGCTGATGACTATAGAAACAGAACTGATTTTACATTGGAGTCGATTGTAGACGCATATTCTATTTCGGAGGATGAGTTGCTGCACATGAAAAAATTGGCAGACGAAATAGGCATTGATTGTACATCAACACCCTTTTCGAAAAAGGAAGTCGATTTTTTGGTGGATGTGCTCAAGGCACCATTCATTAAAATTGCCTCAATGGATTTGAACAATTATCCATTTCTGGATTATGTAGCTCGGAAAGGTAAGCCCATGGTTATCTCCACTGGACTAAGTGAACTCTATGAAATTGATAAAGCGATTCGCACAATCGAGCGGGCCGGAAATAATCAAATTGTGATACTGCATTGCATTTCAATATATCCGCCAAAAGACGAGCAGGTCAATCTTAATAATATCGACACATTGCGAACCATGTATCCTTCTTACCCAATTGGTTTTAGCGATCATACTTTAGGGACATCAATACCAATCTCATCGGTAGTGAAGGGAGTTTGTTTGATTGAAAAGCATTTTACCTTAGATAAGAACATGGAGGGCTGGGACCACAAAGTTTCAGCAAATCCTGAAGAGCTTCGCACCATGTGCGTTGAAACGAAGCGAGTTGCAGCTGCACTTGGTTCAACCCGAATTCAGGTTCAAGAGAGACCGGATCGGATTGAATCCTTTAGAAGGAGTATTGTACTAACGCGTACTATTAAAGCAGGAGAGACCATTCAACGAGAAGATATGGATTTCAAGCGCCCAGCCACCGGCATTGCACCAGAGTATTATGAAATGTTGATTGGCAGAAAAGCAAAAGTAGATTTGGAGTTTGATAAGCCATTTCAGTTTAGTGATTTAGTTTAATGTTTACCGCCTTGTATGGCTAAAGTTGTAGCTTGTATTATTGCACGAACCGTTTCGAAGCGCTTGCCTCTAAAAGTGCTTCGGGATATTTACCCTTCTGTTTCCATGATCGAATTTTTAATAGATCGGGTAAGAACTGTAAAACATGTAGATGAGATTTATATCTGTACATCTAAAGAGCAAGTAGATGATATTTTGGAAGATGTGGCCAACCGTAAACAAGTTAAAATTTATAGAGGCTCTGCTGATATGGTAATTGAACGCATGCTTGCCGTAGGTAAGTTAGAGCAGGCAGATGTTCTTATCCGGATCACTGGAGATAATCCGTTTACGGCTATTGAATATATTCCATTGCAATTGTCATTAATGCAAGAAAAACAACTGGATTATGTACGCGTGATTGACGTACCCATTGGTGCCACGGCTGAGTTGATGACTTACGATGCATTGATGAGGTGCAATGAAATGATGGATCCAACCATGAGTGAGTATTTAATGCTCTATATGTTTGATCCAGCTAATTTTAAGTGTGGGGTAATTAAACCGTTTAAAGAAGACTTTGGCAGCTATTCCGTCACCGTTGATACCTACATTGATTTTGAAAGGGCAAAAGGAATCTTAAAATATGCTAATTGGAAACCCGGTCAAGAATTGATGCATAAGCATATATTAGATCTTTTTCAAGATCAGTCCAAAGAACTTCCAGGCAAACAGATCAAAAGCGAAGGCGATATCAAGTTGCCCTATGGTAAAACAATGACATTCGCTGCTTTCAAAAATGATATAGATAATCGAATCCGGCAATCCGAGTTGGTACAATTATATGAATAAATCTTACCTCTATACTGAAACTGCTTTTCATCATCAAGGTAGCTATGATTATCTGACCAAGCTGATTGATGCTTCTTTTCAAGCAGGAGCGAAGGGAGTAAAGTTTCAAGTCCTAACAAAGTGTAGTGATTTTATCTCAACACGCCATAAAGCATTTGCTGATTTGGAATCTTACTGCTTTAATAAAAATGAATGGGAACAGATTTTTGAATACACTGCATCCAAGGGTTTAGATATTGTTTTAATGCCTTTAAATGTGGAGGCAGTAGAACTGTCCACATGTAAAGGTGTAAAGTATATTGATATACATTCCGTTTCTTTTAATGATACGGATTTGCTTCAGGCAATTCGAAATTCTGGCGTAGGAGTAATTTTGGGTGTTGGTGGCCGAACTTTAGATGAGATCCTGGCTATGTGTGATTTTTTCGCAGATCAACTCCATATTTTAATGGTAGGGTTCCAATCATTTCCTAGCCAATTAGAGGAAGTTAAATTGAGCAAAATAACTTTTCTGAAGCAGCTATTTCCGGATATGTTGATCGGTTATGCAGATCATTCTTCGTTTGATCATACTCATGCCATTTCAAGTAATGATTACGCACGACTGTTAGGAGCTTCTGTTTTTGAGAAGCATATTGCAATTGAAGAAGGCGTTAACCGAATTGATTTTGCATCGGCCATCTCACCAGAAAAGATTGCAATGATTGTATCTAACCTTGATTTTTTAGATCGACATATTGTTGGTAATCCAGCCGAATCCATTCGTATGTCTCAAGCCGAAGAGGTATATAGAAATCGGCAGTTGAGATGTGTAGCAGCAACTCGATTGATAAATGGTACTATTCTTTCGAAAGAAAATATTCGCTTGAAGCTTGTCGATAATCCTGATTTTACTTTTACCCGCTATGAGGAAGTCATTAATCGTATGTTGGGTAAAGATTTGGAACAAGATGAACTCATTACAACTAATTCTTTATTATGAATTATCTCATTCTAAATGAGAACACAACACTTAATGAGGCCGTTCGGTTACTAGATAATAATGGCAACGGATTTCTGCCAGTGGTTGATAGTGATCAGCGGTTGAAGGGCATCATTACCGATGGCGATTTGCGGAGAGGTATTTTAAATAAAACACTGGACCTACATAGTATCATTAACTCTAAACCGGTTGTTGAAAAACAGGGAACACCACATTCTGCTATTCGCAGAAAATTAAGAGAACTAAGAAAGCGGCATATGCCGGTGGTAAGCGAGGATGGTCGATTGATAGAAGTAGTTTTTATTGAAAATCTATCTGTTGAAAAACGCCCTAATACCGTTGTAATTATGTCAGGAGGATTAGGCTCCAGATTGGGTTCGCTTACATCAGATACTCCCAAACCAATGCTACCGGTAATGGGCAAACCGATTCTTGAGCATATTATCGAGAATTTTAAACTGCAGGGCTTTTCAAATTTCGTGTTGTGCCTGAATCACAAGGCTTCAGTCATACAGGATTATTTTAAGAACGGAGAACAATGGGGTGTATCTATTTCATATACACTGGAATCTAAACGCCTTGGCACTGCAGGAGCGCTTAGTTTGCTCAACCTTCAATCTATAAGCACATCGATGATTGTAGTAAACGGAGACATCCTTACCAATCTTGATTTTTCGGAAGCTTTATCGTTTCATACCACTGCCAATGCAGACGCAACCATGTGTGTACGCCCGCAAGCCTTTGAAGTTCCTTATGCCTGTGTCGAGTTTGATCAGCATATGGTATTAACGGGCTTAGTCGAGAAACCGAAGATGGATCACTTTGTGAATGCAGGAATTTATATACTCAACCCTTCGGTGATAAAGTTGGTGCCGAAAGACGAGTTTTATGATATGCCTACCTTATTTCAGGATCTTTTGAAAGAGAAAAGGCGTGCTGTGGTATATCGGTTTGAAGATTATTGGATTGACATTGGCCAACCAGTTGATTATGCCAAAGCTAATCGGGAAATTACTTCATGATGAAACTGTTAGTTTTAGGAGATTCTCTAAGTCTTCCTCGAATTCAGCCTGAATTCTGTGCGTATGAGGACACATGGCCAATTTTGCTCAAGGAAAATTTTAAAGTGCATCAAGTATCAATTGGGGGGGGCACGATTACAGATATTGTTAGACAAGTTGAGTATCACAAAATATTTGCTCCGGACGTAGTGATTTTGCAATGCGGTATTGTTGACTGTGCTCCACGCGCTTTAAGTATGTTTGAATTGGAATTCATCAAAAAACTTTGGGGTATACGAAAGATTCTTTTACCAATCATTAAAAAATATTCTAGTAAAATTCGAAGCCTTCGAAATAAGACCTATACTGCACCTTCAGAATTTAAAAAAAGCTTGGCTAGGATTAAGGAGACTTTTCCTACTTGTTCCATTTTGATGATCGGAATTTTGCCACCGTGTAAAGAATATGAAAAACAGGTGCCCGGAATATCACTAAGAATAAATCAATTTAATGCTTTACTGAGAGATCAGTCTGTTGAAAACTTTATTTCAATGGATAGGATTGATCGTTCTTCGATCATGTCAGATTTTATTCACCTTAATCCTTCGGGACAGCGATTTATCTATGATAAGATCGTTGCGCTCCTGACGACAGATAGATGCTGAAGAAACTCTTTTCACATACAGCAATTTATGGTTTGGCTCCTCAACTTACCAAAGTTGCTAGTTTCCTAGCGTTGCCAATTATTACAAAGGATCTTACTCCTCAGGATTATGGCGTGTCTGGAGTAATAACAGCATATGCTACGGCTATTTCGGTTTTTGCAAGTTTAGGCCTGAGACTTGTTTTGGTTAATAGTTTTTTTAAATCGCCCAATCATTACAAATGGCTCTGGCGGCAGGTTTATGGCTTTCTCACCATTTGGAATATTGGTTATGCACTCATTCTTTCTGTTTTGATTTACGCTATCATTCCTGCCGAGGCTATGGATAATCGGTGGTTGATTGTTGGACTGAATGTACTTCCACTTGTTTTTTTCGGACAAACACAGACTATTTGTTCCACCTATTATCAGATAAATCAACAACCATTGCAGATCGCGGTACGCTCTGTCATTTTTGGACTTCTTACAATTGCATTGAATATCTATTTTATTAGTGTACTAAAAATGGGATATCTAGGATGGTTTTGGTCTGCTTTTATTGTAGGCATTCTCACTAATATTTCATTTTATTATCCGCTTAATTTCATATTACGAATAACACCTATTTTAAATTATAAGTGGCGGTTGATCCGGCAATCACTAAAGGTGAGTTTGCCCACCGTGCCGCATAATTATTCCGGTTATCTATTGGGTAGCTCTGATAAGGCCATTATGGATTTAATGCATATCGATACCAGCCGAATAGGTACCTACAATGTCGCAA
>JABFSO010000175.1 GCA_013140555.1 Cyclobacteriaceae bacterium
AAGATAGGATATTCATAGCAACCCCGCCAAATAAAGATTAAACTCTATCGCATTTACTTCCACAAAACCATCTTCTTTCAGGTAATCGAAGATTTGGCTATCCAGTTCGATGTTTCGCAATTCCGCCCCAGCGGCAGTTACGGTTAACTCGCTGCCGATCATGTGGATGGGATTTACTTTCACGATAATTTTTGCTCCTTCCAGTTCTTTTTTGAAATATTGGTGAACGATGTTATTGCTTTTAGCCATATGACTTTGCCGGAAAGATTTGAAACAGAGCGCCTTGTTTTACAGCGGCTAAGGTACGAAGATGAGCCGGAGATTTTCTATACCTACGCTAGCAAGATCGAGTGCACTCGCTATATGAGCTGGCCAACGCATCAAAGCCTGAAAGACACTCGCGCATTTTTGAAGTATGCCGTCAATGGCTGGCGTGCAGGTGTCGATTTTTCATGGAGCATCCGCCTCAAAAACTCCAACCGGTTGATTGGAAGTTGTGGTGTGATTAATGACCATGGCAAAATTCAGTTTGGATACGTTTTAGGGCCGAATTATTGGGGGCAGGGGTATGCCACAGAGGTATGCAGAAGGCTACTGGCCATGTTGAAGACTATCCCGGAAGTGTATCGCATTAATACGTTTGTAGATATGGATAATGTGGCGTCATCGAGGGTGTTGAAGAAGTGCGGTTTAGAGGAGGAGGCCGTGTTGGTGAAGTGGTTTCGGTTTGTCAACCAGGACAACGAACCCAAAGATTGTGTGTTGTATAAATTGCCATTGTAGCTCTCTTTAAAGGCTTGCTAGGCTAATCTTTCCAAAGAATTTTATCGGTGCGCTTTTTTTATTTGTCACAAACAGTGTATTATTGCCCCATAATTAGAAAAACCAATGGGTAGAGGAGATAAAAAATCAGCAAAAGGTAAAAGAACGATCGGATCGTTTGGTAACACCAGAAGCAGAAAGAAAATTAAAGCACGTTTAAAGCGTGTGGCTAGCGTAAAGAAATCAGCTGTAGCTGGTGCTGACGAAAAGCCAAAAGCGAAACGCGTAGTAAAAAAGAAAGAAAGCGCTGAATAATGAATCAAAATTCAAACAATATGATGTGGTGGTGGCACGGTTCTGAATTGGATCGCTGCTCGGCTATGTTATAATTTTTTTTGAATAATAAATAATGTAAGCCCGCTCCGATCCATCGGGGCGGGTTTTTTGTTTTTAAAGCACTTATGTGATTATGATCTATCAATTACAAACTTCAACTAAAAATATGCTGGCCGATACCCTCACGCCAGTGAATATCTATCTCAAGCTGCGCGATGTGTATGCAGGTAGTATTTTGTTGGAGAGTTCGGACTATCACGGTAACGAAAACAGTTTGTCATTTATCTGTTGCGATCCGATTGCCTCTTTTGTGGTGAAAGACGAGCAGATTACAGCTCGTTTTCCCGATGCGAGTGAGTGGAACGTAGCCATTAAGCAGGGTAATGAGGTGCTTCAAAAGTTTGAAGATTTCCGTCAATCATTTTCTGCTCCTGCTTTAGATTCCAAATATCCCTTTACGGGAATGTTTGGTTACATGACCTACGATTCTGTTCGCTATTTCGAGAAGGTGGATATTCAATCTTCGAATCAGGGCATACCGGATATGGTTTATCAAGTGTATCGCTATGTGATTGTGATCGACCATTTCAGCAACCGACTCAGTTTGTTTGAAACGAATTGGGCAGGCGAACCAGAACGTTTGTCAGGTTTAGAAAAATTAGAGAAGATCATTTACAGTAATCGCTTTTCTACTTTTCAATTTCATCAGGAAGGAGAGGAGCAAAGCAATCTAACGGATATGGCTTTCATGAAAATGGTGGAAGAAGGAATTCGCCATTGCCATCGGGGCGATGTGTTTCAAATTGTATTGTCACGCAGGTTCGCCACTCAGTTTAAAGGAGATGAATTTAATGTGTATCGCGCGCTGCGCTCCATCAATCCATCGCCTTATCTTTTCTATTTTGATTACGGCAGCTACAAAATTTTTGGCTCTTCGCCCGAAGCACAAATTCAAATCAAAGATGGCAAAGCCAATATCTACCCCATTGCAGGTACATTCAAGCGCACTGGCAATGATCAGGAAGATGCTGCACTTGCCGAGCGCTTGTCGCAAGATGAGAAAGAGAATTCCGAGCATGTGATGTTAGTCGATCTCGCACGCAACGATTTAAGCCGCAGTGCCGAACAAGTGAAAGTGGAAGTGTTTAAAGAAATCCAATACTACTCACACGTTATTCATTTAGTTTCGAAAGTTTCCGGTCACTTACGTGAAGGGATTTCTCCGTTGCAACTTTCAGCAGATACATTTCCGGCCGGTACTTTATCCGGTGCACCAAAGCCGATGGCCATGAGCTTGATCAACAAGTATGAAAACACCAACCGGAGTTTTTATGGAGGTGCCATTGGTTTTGTGGGATTTGACGGCACGGTCAATCAGGCAATTATGATTCGTACTTTTTTAAGTAAAGGGAATCAGCTGATTTTTCAGGCGGGTGCTGGTGTGGTTGCGAAATCTGTTCCGGCTAGTGAATTACAGGAAGTGAATAACAAAGTAGCGGCTTTGCGCAAAGCCATTCAAATCGCTGTTCAATTATAAAATGGTTATGAAGATTTTAGTTTTAGATAATTACGATTCGTTTACTTATAATCTTGTGCACATGTTGCGCGAGTTAGGACATGCTCCGGCCATTTTCAGAAATGATGAGATTGCACTCGAGGCAGTGGCAGCGTATGACAAGATTTTGTTATCTCCGGGGCCGGGCATTCCCGATGAGGCGGGCATCTTAAAGCCACTGATCGCGCACTATGGAAAATCGAAAAGCATATTCGGAGTTTGTTTAGGTCATCAGGCCATTGCGGAAGTATTCGGAGGAACGCTTTTCAATATTCCCAATGTGTTGCACGGAGTTACATCACAAACGAATATTGTTGATCAAGATGAAATCCTTTTCCGGTCGGTGCCGGATGGATTTCGGGTTTGTCATTATCACTCATGGGCGGTGAGTGAAAAGAATTTGCCAGCGGAATTGAAAGTGACTGCCACCAATAAAGATGGATTGATTATGGCTCTGAGACATCAGTCGTTGGATGTACGGGGTGTGCAGTTTCATCCTGAGTCAATTATGACTGAACACGGCATGACGATGATGAAAAATTGGTTAGTGAATTAATGAAGGGGACATGAAACATGTATTGACAGAATTGATTGAACACCGCTCGCTATCGAAAGATACGGCTCGGCAAGTATTGATCGACTTGGCATCAGGCAAATACAATCCGAGTCAGACCGCCTCTTTCATGACAGTGTATATGATGCGCGGAATTACTATTGACGAATTGCAAGGCTTTCGTGATGCGATGTTGGAGTTGTGTATCCCTGTGCGCATCGATGCTCCTGTAATGGACGTGTGTGGCACTGGTGGCGATAGTAAAAACACGTTTAATATTTCTACGCTGAGTTCGTTTGTGGTCGCTGCCGCGGGTCAGCCTGTGGCTAAGCATGGCAACTATGGTGTGTCGTCTGTTTCGGGATCTTCCAATGTGTTGGAATACTTCGGGTATCAATTTACCAATGATGTGGATGAATTGAAACGAAGTATCAACCGTGCGAATATTTGTTTCATGCACGCACCGCTCTTTCATCCGGCTATGAAAAATGTAGCACCCATCCGAAAGGAGTTAGGAGTGAAAACATTTTTTAACATGCTCGGCCCGATGGTAAACCCTGCGTTTCCCACCCGGCAACTGGTAGGTGTGTTTAACTTAGAATTAGCCCGTCAGTATGGCTACCTCTATCAGCAAACCACCAAGGATTATGTGATCCTTCATTCATTGGATGGTTACGATGAAGTATCGCTGACGAGTGCATTTAAATATTTCTACAATGGAGGAGAAATGTTAGCACAACCACATGACTTAAAACTTCCAAAGCTAATGGCTTCAGAATTGCAAGGAGGAAATACGGTAGAGGAATCCGCAAAAATATTCATGACCATCTTGGAAGGTAAGGGTACCCCGGCACAAAACGCAGTGGTTATTGCCAATGCGGGCATGGCGCTTTATTGCGGACATCAAAAAGAAGGATTAGATGCAGCATTAGTCAAAGCCAAAGAAGCATTAGAATCAGGAAGAGCATTGGATAGTTTTAAAAAACTTATTGATAAAAAGTAATCGATGGATATTTTAGAAAAAATCATTGCCCACAAATACCGTGAAGTAGAAGAACGGAAAAGTTTGTATCCGGTAAAACTATTAGAGCAAAGTATCTTTTTTGCTTCGCCCGTGGTATCGTTAAAAAAGTATGTGCAACGGAAAGATAAGTCGGGGATCATTGCGGAGTTTAAACGTAAGTCACCATCGAAAGGAGTGATTAACGCAGCGGCTTCTGTAGAACGAACTTCCATCGGCTACATGCAGGCGGGAGCTTCGGCTCTCTCCATTATCACGGATAAAGAATTTTTTGGTGGAACAAGCGATGACCTTACCACAGCACGCAAGTTTAATTTCTGCCCGATCTTACGAAAGGATTTTGTGGTTAACGAATATCAAATTATCGAAGCTAAATCAATCGGGGCAGATGCCATTCTTTTGATTGCCGCTGCGCTCACACCCGCACGCTTGACTGAACTCGCTAAAGTGGCGAAAGGATTAGGCTTAGAAGTGCTCATGGAAGTTCACACCAAAGAAGAGTTACAATCTAATTTAGAAGCTCCGGTAGATTTGATTGGTGTGAACAATCGAAACTTAAAGACTTTTGATGTGTCACTGGAAATCTCCAAAACATTGGCTCCTTTCATACCTAAAGACAAAGTAAAAGTGTCTGAGAGCGGTATTGATTCGGTGCAAGCAATTTTGGATTTGCGAACGCATGGTTTTGAAGGTTTCTTGATGGGACAGAATTTCATGCAAAACAATCGACCTGATTTAGCGGCAAGGGAGTTTATCAAAGAACTCAATAAGGCAACGCAAGTATAAACCGGAAATGAAAGAGCTCGCGGTCAAAGTATGCGGAATGCGGGAACCTGAAAATATTCAGGAGGTAGCTCAATTGCCGGTGGATTTTTTGGGATTTATTTTTTATGCACAATCACCGCGTTTTGTGGGTGATCACTTTGTGTTGCCAACCAACTTGCCGGATGCTGTGAAGAAAGTGGGTGTATTTGTGAATGAGAACACAGACGTGATTTTGAAACGGGTGCAACAATATGACTTGGACTTTGTTCAATTGCATGGCAATGAATCGGTAGCACAGTGCGAAGAATTTTTTCGACTCAATATCTCGGTGATCAAAGCATTTTCAGTCGATGACAAATTTGATTTTTCAATTACTGCTCCGTACGAGCCTTTTGTTAATTATTTTCTATTTGACACGAAAGGAAAAAACTATGGGGGCAATGGTGTCAATTTCGATTGGAATGTATTACGCAAGTACCAACAGCGAGTTCCTTTCTTTTTAAGTGGCGGCTTGAATGAATCGAATGTGGCGAATCTATATCAGCTAAAAGATTTGAACCTATTCGCCATTGACTTGAACAGCGGAGTAGAAGTGGAGCCGGGAAAAAAGAGCATTGATAAAATAGCAGCAGTGATTTCTAAAATAAACAGTATCATTAAATAGTAACGCACGAATGAAATACCAGGTAAACGAAAAAGGCTTCTACGGACAGTTTGGTGGTGCCTACATTCCTGAGATGCTCTATCCCAATATTGAAGAGCTTCGCCTTCAGTATTTGCAAATCATCCATGAACCGTCATTTCAGACGGAGTTTGATCAGTTGTTGAAGGATTATGTTGGCCGACCAACGCCTTTGTTTTTTGCCAAGCGGCTATCGGAGAAATACAAAGCCAAAATCTATTTGAAGCGCGAAGACTTATGTCACACGGGTGCACATAAAATCAATAATACCATCGGGCAAATTCTGGTAGCTAAAAAACTAGGCAAGCAAAAGATCATTGCCGAAACAGGAGCGGGGCAACATGGCGTAGCCACAGCTACGGTGTGCGCACTGATGGGCATGGAGTGCATTGTGTACATGGGGCAACTCGACATTGAGCGCCAACGACCCAACGTAGAGCGCATGCGCATTTTAGGAGCAAAGGTTGTGCCTGCAACCAGCGGTAACATGACATTGAAAGATGCAACCAATGAAGCGATGCGTCACTGGATCAATCATCCAACCGATACACACTACATCATTGGTTCGGTGGTGGGACCGCATCCCTATCCGGATATGGTCGCTCGCTTTCAATCGGTGATCAGCGAAGAGATTAAGAGCCAATTGATTCATGAGTTGGGTAATCCCTTTCCTGATTATGTCATTGCGTGTGTAGGTGGTGGTAGCAATGCGGCCGGAGCCTTTTATCATTTCTTGAATGATGAACATGTAAATTTAGTGGCTGTAGAAGCTGCAGGTAAAGGTGTTGATTCAGGTGAATCTGCAGCGACAACTGCGTTAGGTAAAGTGGGTATTTTGCATGGCAGCAAATCGTTGTTGATGCAAACACCCGATGGGCAAGTAATTGAGCCGTATTCTATTTCAGCCGGCTTGGATTATCCTGGCATTGGCCCGCTGCATGCACACTTGTTTGAAACAGGGCGTGTGCAATTTCTTTCTGCAACTGATGATGAAGCGATGAATGCAGGCATTGAGTTGAGTAGGATGGAAGGAATTATTCCTGCTATTGAAAGTGCTCATGCCGTAGCAGCGCTCTCACAATTGTCGTTGATCGAAGACGATGTGGTGGTTATCAATTTATCCGGACGCGGAGACAAAGATTTAGAGACTTATATCCGCTGGGGAAAATATTGAGTTCATTATTTAATGTTGTTAAGGTAAGCTCCAACAATTTCCTCTCTTGTGGAGAGGATTGAGGTGAGGTGTAAAAAGGGGCTGAACTTAACAACATTAGGTTCATTACTAATTAATAATCAAAATGAAGAATCGCGTTATTTCGTTGTTTGAGAAAAAGAATAAAAACATCCTTTCGGTTTTTTATACAGCCGGGTTCCCGACATTAAATGCTACGCAGGAAATAGCACAAGCATTGCAGGAAGGTAGTGTGGATATGATTGAGTTGGGGATTCCGTTTTCTGATCCGGTGGCCGATGGCCCTACCATTCAAGCGAGTAACAAAATTGCCTTGGACAATGGTATGACTGTGGCCTTGTTGCTCGAGCAACTTAAAGAAATCCGAAAGACTGTTTCGGTTCCCATTTTGCTGATGGGTTATCTCAATCCGGTGTTGCAATATGGTATCGAACGCTTTGTGAAAGATGCAGCTGCAGCCGGAGCCGATGGTTTTATCTTACCCGATTTGCCTTTGGATGAATATTTGGATTCATGGCAGTCGCTGGTAGAGCAACATGGTTTGGTGACTACGTTTCTAATATCACCTACAACTTCCGAAGAACGTATTCGCAAAGTAGACGGTGCTACGAAAGGATTTATTTATGCGGTGTCATCCAGCAGCACAACCGGCACACGCTCAGGCTTTGACGAAGAACAGATTGCCTATTTTCAACGCCTGAAGACTCTCAATTTATCAAATCCCTATTTGATCGGCTTTGGTGTTTCCAATCGTGAAACCTATCAAACAGTTTGTGAATATGCACATGGCGCGATTATCGGAAGTGCATTTATTAAATTACTTCAATCAAGCGCCAATCATCAGCAAGACATTCAAACATTTATCTCTCAATTGAAATAATATGATTATTCAATTAGCATCCAATACAGAGCCGGATCAACGAAAAATAATTACGGAGCGCGTAGCGCAACTTGGCTATAAAGTCAACGAAGTAAAAACGCAAGAAGCTACTTACCTGATCGGCATCGGAAAAAAGGAATTTGATATTCGCTTGCTCGGTAGTTTACCAGGCATTGCAGATATTCATCGGGTATCAGACGATTATAAATTAGTTTCACGCAAGTGGAAAGTAGATCGCTCCAAAGTTGATCTGGGCGATCAGGTTTTCATCGGAGAAGGTTCGCTTGCCATTATGGCGGGTCCCTGTTCGATTGAGTCGGAGAAGCAAGTAGATTTAACCATTGCACACCTGCTCGAGAATGGTGTACGCATCATGCGAGGTGGTGTTTTTAAACCGCGCAGTTCACCCTATGCTTTTCGCGGTTTGGGTATAGATGGTTTGAAAATGTGGTACACGAAAGCACGCGCTGCGGGAATCAAAATCATTACGGAAGTGATGCAGGTAAGTCAGATAGCAGAGATGCATGATTACATCGATGTGTTTCAGGTAGGAGCCCGCAATACGCAGAATTTCAATTTGCTCGATGAATTGGGTAGAGTGGATAAGCCGGTGATGATTAAGCGTGGCATCTCCGGAACCATTGAAGAGCTTCTTTATTCAGCCGAATATGTTTTTGCAGCAGGCAATGAAAAGATTATTCTCTGCGAACGCGGCATTCGCACGTACGAAAAGGCCAGTCGCAATACAATGGACGTAAATGCAATCCCTATTTTAAAAGAGAAGAGTCATTTGCCTGTTGTGGCCGATCCTTCGCATGGAATTGGCGTTCGTGATTTTGTGGAGCCCGTGGCATTGGCAGCTGTGATGGCGGGTGCCGATGGTATTATCTATGAGACACATCAGAAGCCGGATGAGGCTTTGAGCGATGGGCAGCAGACGCTGGACTTTCATGAATCGAAGCGCTTGAT
This sequence comes from Cyclobacteriaceae bacterium, assembly GCA_013140555.1. Classification (GTDB taxonomy): domain Bacteria; phylum Bacteroidota; class Bacteroidia; order Cytophagales; family Cyclobacteriaceae; genus ELB16-189. The sequence goes on from JABFSO010000175.1 coordinate 8,716, forward strand.
TACTCGACTCAATAAGGCATATGAATTGAGAGAATCATTTTAAGAGAGTGTGTTCCGCTTTTTCTTTGGCAGATTCAATTAAGATCCACTGAAGTGCTTCGTCTATGGTTTTATAGAATTTGATACGACCCTGATAGAAATCGATCAATTGCTTCTGGTAAAGTTCAAAATCAGCAGGCTCATTTTCTTTGCTGATCACATAAGCCAATCGCTTGAGAGCCGTGCGCTTCATTTCATTGGCAAACGCCAAGCGCGCGCGATTGTATTCTTCGTTGTCATCATCCGCCTTTGTGCCTTTTTTAATTTCGGCAATCCAATTCGGGCATTGATGTGAGTTGTTAAACTCCACACATCGTTGGAAGAACTCTTTAAATTCATTGACATGCAGCGCGCGTTTCCAAATGACAAACGTGGTGTTGACAAACGCATCGTAATACAATTTGCCCCACTCTTTGTCCATGATGATCTGATGATCCGGATTAGCGGCATCGGGGATCACAATATTGACGGTAGAACCAACACCCGGCAAACTCACAATTTCTACTCTACCACCGAGGGATTCCGTTTGAAGTTTCACCAGAAACAAACCCAATCCTTTACCATCTACGTGGGTGTGAAAGCGTTTATAAAGACCAAAGATCTTTTCTTTGTAGCGCACCAGATCTATACCAATGCCATTGTCTTTTATCTGAAAGCGAATGCCTTCGCTGGAACGTGAGGTGGTAATTTGAATGGCAGGCTTACGATCTTCCGAACGATACTTGATGGCATTGCTGATCAGGTTGTAAAGAATACTGTTGATCATGGGTCGCACCGAGTAAATCTCAGTAGCTTCTAATTCAAGTTTTACATCCACTTGATTGTCTTCTACATTCTTCTGAAGCAGTAAGAGGATCTGATCCAGTTCATCCTTAATATGAATGCGCTGCTTAATTTTTGAAATAGCGTTTCGAATATCAATAATGTTGCTGAGATCTTTGATCGTAGTATCTAAAGTAAAAACCGATTTTTGCAGGTGATCGAACAAAGTTTTGTTTTGTTCAGATAGGGTAGACTTGTCGGCCAGAATCATCAGGCCCAACAAACTGGCAACTGGCCCGCGCAGGTTGTGCGATACCGTATAGGAAAACTGTTGTAAGTCATTGTTATGCTGAATCAACTCTTCATTGGTTTGCACCAATTGATTGTTCTTGGCAATGAGTTCGTTATTCAGATTTACATTTTCTTTTTCCAGCAACGCGCGCTGTTCGTTGATCAACGCATTGGCTTTTAATACTTCATTTTGCTGAAGAGAAAGTGCTTTGATTAAATCTTGATTTTTGTTCTCGGAGTTTTCAAAGCTGATTTTCAAAAAATAAGTGCTGCCGTTTAAAATAGTAAAGCAGGCAATGAAGATCACATTCAGGAAATGATAATTAGGCCCGGTAAACCCAAGTTGAAAATAGCCTACATCAAAGTAATTGTGAATCGGATCGAATAAGACCAGTGTGGTCAGGTTGACGAATACAGCCGATAGCCAGAACCGTCTTTCTTCCAATCGGAAAACGATAAAAGGCAATACTGAAGAGCAGAGGAGTGTTACCCGAAAGATGACATATTGTAATTCTTCCAACCGTGTATATTCAAACTTATCGAATACCGAAGTGATGACAGAAGAAACACTAATTATGATTGCTACCATCCATCGGCTGGCATTGTAGTGCCCGGCTTGATTCAGCGCCAATGGCATCAGAAAGACAAGCGCAAAGCAAAAGGAAAGTTTAACCGATAGCAATGGGCCGAAGAATACAAGGCCCCCCAGAAACATAATCAGCGTAAGCGATGAGATTAAAAGACTTAACTTATTGGTAATGACGATGTACCGATGAATTTCATTTTCTAAAACATAGGGGACGCCCACATGGGCTGCTTTTTCGAACAACTTCATTACCGCTAAAATAGCATTTACTTGTAATAATAATTCATTTTTTTTGCACCCCCTCGTGCTTGATGTATCTTTGAATTTCGCTATTTAAATCGATTGAGATACATGCCATCTGCTGACTTGAATGCCCCTCGTGAGATCTTGCTGAAAGCGTATCAACTCATGTGTACTGCCCGCTCAATGGCACAATTGTATGACGATCACAAAGAGATTTGCGCTAAGTATGTTCACAGCACCTCTCGCGGGCATGAGGCTATTCAGTTGGCTGCGGCCTTTCAGCTTACGCCACATGATTTTGTGGCACCCTACTACCGCGATGAATCGATCTTGTTAGGACTTGGACTGCAGCCGTATGAATTGATGCTTCAATTGATGGCTAAGAAGGACGATCCTTTCTCCGGAGGGCGAACCTATTATGGCCATCCTTCCTTAAAACGACCGGGCTTTCCGATTATTCCCCATCAGAGCTCGGCAACAGGCATGCAAGCTATCCCGGCAACGGGAATGGCGCATGGCATTTCTTACCTCGAGTCGCAAGGAATGTTGAAGATGGATTCCAAGCCGGTGGTGCTTTGCTCGCTGGGCGATGGCTCTGTTACTGAAGGCGAAGTGGCCGAAGCACTTCAAATGGCTGTGCTGAAAAAGCTTCCGATCATTTACCTCGTGCAAGACAATGAGTGGGGCATTTCTGCTACCGGCACAGAGATGCGTGCCATGGATGCGTATGAGTATGCAGCAGGTTTCAAAGGACTGCAACGCATGCGCATTGATGGTGCCGACTTCGAAGCGAGTTTTGCAGGTATGCGAGAAGCTGTTGAATTTGTTCGCTCTACTCGATCTCCGATTCTGGTTCATGCCACTTGTCCCTTGCTGGGTCATCATACTTCCGGAGTGCGAAAAGAATGGTATCGCGGAGATAACTTGGCACTGCAAGAGAAGGATGATCCCATCGTTAAGTTGAGATCTCAGTTGCTAGCGAAAGGTGAAAAGCAGGAAACGCTTTCAGCGATTGAAGCGGCATCTGTTCAGCTTGTAGAAACAGATTATCACAAAGCATTAGCTGCGGAAAATCCTGACCCGTTGGATTTTGATTCGCATGAGTTTGCACCGACTGTTATTACAGAAGAACAGGGCAATCGAAATGGTGGCGGAGATAAAGTGACGATGGTCGATGCGGCTCTTCATGCTGTCGATGAGATTCTGAAAACCTATCCGGAAGCAATCTTTTATGGACAAGATGTTGGTGCGCGATTGGGAGGTGTGTTCAGAGAGGCTGCCACGCTGGCGCAAAAGTATGGCGATGCCCGTGTGTTCAATACGCCTATTCAGGAAGCTTATATTGTTGGATCCACGGCAGGCATGTCGGCTGTGGGGGTAAAGCCGATTGTTGAAATTCAGTTTGCCGATTATATCTGGCCGGCATTGAATCAATTGGTTGAAGAGCTTTCCAAGAGCTGCTATTTATCGAAAGGAAAGTTTCCGGTGCAAGCACTGATCCGTGTGCCGATTGGTGCGTATGGTGGTGGCGGGCCTTATCATTCAGGCAGTGTGGAATCTACGTTGCTTACTATTCGTGGAATCAAAGTGGTGTATCCATCCAATGCTGCCGATATGAAAGGTTTGATGAAAGCTGCTTTTCATGATCCCAATCCGGTGCTGATGTTGGAGCATAAAGGTTTGTACTGGAGCAAAGTACCAGGAACGCTTGAAGCGAAAACAATCGAGCCGGATGAAGATTACATGATTCCGCTTGGTAAAGCGCGACACGTGCAGCAAGCGAGCGATGCACGTATTACGGCAGGGGAGAGCGCAGTGATTATCACTTATGGCATGGGCGTGTATTGGGCGAAGGAGGCAAGCAAATCCTTTGAAGAACAAATTGAAATCATTGACTTGCGCACCCTCAATCCAATCGATTGGGAAATGATCAGTGAATCGGTGAAGAAACACGGACGCGCTTTTGTATTATCAGAAGAACCATTGCTAAACTCCTTTGCGGAATCTTTAGCTGGTCGAATCTCAAAAGAATTTTTTAGTTACCTCGATGCGCCCGTTTGGACCTATGGTGCGGCCAACCTACCTGCTATTCCGCTGAATGTGGAATTAGAAAAATTGATGCTACCGAATGCTGAGAAGGTGAAAGCCGAACTAACTAAGTTGATGAGCTATTGATTAGTTACCATGTGTGTAAAATTTCCCGAGGTTATACTTAGTGCCTTTGTGCCTTAGTGGTAAAACTAAGCTCTCCAATAAATATCAGAAAGGATAACCAATACCGATGTTATAAATCACCGGCTCGCGGTTAATGCCGTAAGGGCCCGTGAAGCGAGCGTTGCCCAACACAAAGCGACTGCCTTCAGGTTTAGCCGGATCCCATGCTTTCACACCGACATCTAAACGTAAAATCAAAAACGAAAAATCAAATCGCAGGCCAAAGCCGGTGCCGATACCGAACTCTTTATAAAAGCGATCTACACTAAATTGAGTAGGAGCGGAAGTCTCCGAGCGCATGGCCCATACGTTACCCGCATCGATAAATAAAGCGTAGTTCACAAAGCCGAATATTTTCTGCCGCCATTCTATGCTTCCTTCAATCAGAAGTTCGCCCGGCTTTTCAAAGCTATAATCATAGTAGCCTTTGTTTTCTGCGTCTGCATTGAGCGGAGGTGTGTCAGACCCTACACCCAACCTGCGTGGTCGCCAGGCGCGCACGCTGTTGCTACCACCCGCAAAAAAGTTTTTCTCATAGGGAAGAACACGGTTTTTGCTATACGCATATCCAAAGCCGGTGTTGATACGATAAGCCACCGAAGTAGTGCGATTGATCACTCGGTTCTTTCGGAAATCAATGTTGAAACGAATGTATTGATACGGCTCGAGTCCCTGATTAATGATGATCTGTGGTGTATACAAGTTTAACAACGTGCCCCCACTTTCAATGGACCCTCGCAATAGCGTTGAATGCTTCTGACTGCTGCCGTAGTTGTTGTTCCATGTTGCCGAAAAAATCATGCTCCCGACAAACGAAGGTTTAAATGCGTTGATCAGGTTGTTTCCCTTGGTTTGCAGATTTTTGAGCACCAAGTTGAAGTCATCGCTAATCGTAGATTGAATAATATTTAAGCTGGTAGGTGTAAAGGAGAATTGCCACTTCTGGTTGATATCCCAGTTGAAGGAGGCAGAAAGAGTAGTGATTTGTCGCTGGTACTCAGGGCGATCAGTATACGTATAGCTGGCCAGCAACCGCGTGCGCGGATTGTATTTGGCGTACTTAAAGGAAGCTTTATGACTCAACGGAAATAAGAATTGAGGAAACGTTAATCCCACACTTCCAATTGCCTCGGTGCTTTTGTACACATCACCTGTTTGCGTTACCGGTGCCACACCTTCAAAACCAAAGCGACCATTCAATTCCAGTATCTCCAATCCACCTAAGAAATTTCGCTTTTTAAAACTCGTGCTTATATAAGGACCCGGAAACCCTTGCGTTACGGTAACACCTGTTTCGTTGGACCACGCATATTGTTCCAATGGACTGGCAAAGATATTCGCAATGAATTGTCCATCGGAAGTGTCGTAGTTGATGTTCACAAATTTGAACATATCCAAGTTTGCCATTTGCCGCTGCGTGCTGAATGTCTTCGTGCGGTTGTAGAGGCTATCGCGTTTGATGAATGTACGCTGCGCCAATCTTTTTTTACTGTATTCGGGGCGGTAATAGTTGAAGGTGATGTTTTCATACGGAACGGCCACACGTTTACTCTTTCCAAAAGGTTTCGCGTTTACATCGGTGGTGAAAGTGATTGAGTCGATTCGAA
>JABFSO010000235.1 GCA_013140555.1 Cyclobacteriaceae bacterium
CCGGCCACCCATTGCCAACTGCACGTGTTGCTGGCCACGTCACCATCCAATAAATGATAATACATCCACTGCGAAGGCACTTGCCAATAAGCTTTCCCGATGTTGCACATCAAACTGGCTACATACATGCGCACGTGGTTGTGCAGGTAGCCTGTGTCATACCATTCTTGAATGGCTCGATCAATTGCTTGGATGCGGGTGCTCGCGTGAGCCAACGATGCAATGAGCTCACGATGTGCCACATCCGACTGCGGTTGTTTTAAATCGTGCAGGAGCAAGTCTCCTTTCGCTTGCCAGATACGCTGAAAATATTCGCGCCAAGCGAGTTCTTGCAGAAACTTTTCAATAATGGCTGGGGCGAATCCTTTATTCAGAATGTGTTGTTGTACTTGCTTTACGCTAATGACTCCGCGCGAAATGTAGGGTGAAAGATACGTTACAGCTCCGTTTAGAAAATTGCGTGTGCGCCCGTATGAAATAGGTTCTACCTGATCGATGCGGGCCAGAATCGATGGGTAGTCTGTAGGAAAAGCAGGGAAGGATGAATCGCTCACCGCTTGCTGATTTTGTTATAGGTAATAGCCCGTTGAAGGGTACACTTAAAGCGATCGACTTCTTCCGAGCGTTTGGCTGCATGTTTCGAGTTGCGACCGTGTGTGCGTTTGCGCCACATCGCAAAGCTGCTCGGTTTCATTTGCTGTCGCATTAATACGATGACTTCTTTTTCCGGAAGTCCAAATTGCATTTCAATGGCTTCAAAAGGTGTGCGGTCTTCCCATGCCATTTGAATGATGCGATCGATGTCTTCATGGTTTAGTTCTTTCTTTCGATCGATTGTTGATGGCATATCCAGTTACTTTATTATGATTACAAAATACCTGTTTAAAACAGCCTTAAGCTGAAATTGTTTGTTAAAGGGAATTCCATTCTATAAATGATTAGACATAAATAATGGCTCCAGTTGACTAATCTGAAAACATTTAGCAGAGCCATTTGTTGAAATGACTAAGAAATGAGTTCTAAGCATGCCTGTAGCCTATACATATTTAGATGAACACCGATTAAAGGGAGATGCGCAAGCAGACGCATTGATTCAGGAAATTTTTCAGGTACAAATGCAGTCGCAATTATATGCGCTGCTAAAAGTACCAGAAAATGCAATAAGAGATCAGCCCGACTCCACTCTGAAGCGTTTTTTATTGGAAGTGAAACCCCAACCTGATTGGTTCAATGTAAAGCGATTGCAACGTGGTCAGTCGTTGTTCAAACAATATGCATTAGAGATGATGACGCTCTTAGGTGCGATGTCATTGCCTTATTGTTATGCAGCGTCTCCGGGAAACAAGGCGCTTTACTTATCGGATAAAATGCGAAATGCACCGGGCAAACGATTGATGGATACAGCTTCGTTCGTGATAGCCGTGTTGACACCCGGATCATTCAGTGAAAACGGCACAGGCCACATACAGATTAACAAAGTTCGATTGATTCATGCGTTGTCTCGTTACTATATTCAAAAGCATCCCTCATGGACGATGGATTGGGGTGTGCCCATTAATCAGGAAGACATGTCCGGTACGAACTTAGCATTCAGCTATGTTATTTTGTTAGGCTTACAGCAATCGGGCTACATTTTATCTGAGCGCGAAAAAGAAGATTTCATTTTCTTGTGGCGCTATATTGGTTATCAAATGCATTTGGATGAAGAGCTGCTGCCTTCTTCTTTTAGTGAAGCACGACAGTTGGCCAATGCCATACAACAAAGAAATTTTAAAAAGACAGACGAGGGCATCACCCTCACACGAGAGTTATTGAATTATTACAAGCAAAGTGTACCAGCTGACCAGGCTGATCTCGTTCCATCGCAAATTCGATTTTACCTGGGCAACGAAGTAGCCGAATGCATTGGCATTCCCGCAGATCCGTTGCGCGATAGACTAGCCGCTTCCGTCACCACGTTTAGGTCATTGCAAAATCTACTTTCCATTCCACCGGATAGCTACGCGAAAATGTTGGTACAGCACGAACAGTTACGAAAGAGTTTCGCCATTGCAGATTAGACTTTTGGTAGCTTCCTAGTTTTTAAATCGGGCTTTGCATATTCATAGCGGTCGATCAGTTGCGTTGCGTAATAAGCGTCTATTCCATTGCAGCAGATAGAACCCGCCTGATCGAGTTGAAGAAAACCATCGGGCAATAAAATCGACTCATCCAATTGCACATGCTTTAGACGACCGATAACCAGAAAGGTGTTGTTAACTTTGATAGGAATAATCTCTTCCAGCGTAAGCGCATATTTGACTTTGCTTTCTTTTACGAATGGTGCCGATGATACGTCCAAAAATTCAGGTGTAAGACCCAACGCATCAAACTCACTCACTTCTTTCGGATATTTTGCACTGGTTTGATGGGCTTGCTCCAGAAAGGAAGGATGGATGTGATTGATGGTATAATTTCCGGTGACCTGAATGTTAGCGAGCGTATGCGGTGCCGCTTGCACAGGCCGGTTGATAAATCCAATCAGTGCGGGATCAGATCCCAAATGAACAATGCTGCTGAAGATAGCGAGATTGGTTTGCCCTTGTTTGTTGACGGTACCAATTAAACTGGCGGACTTAAAACCTGTGAGGCTGTTGATAAAATTAGCTCGATAGAATCGCTCCCAGGTCGAGATGATTGGCATAGAATAATTTTTCATAGTGGAAAAAGATCACTTATAATTTACTGAGTAGATGAAACTTTTCAGTTATTTATCTATGGTATCTAGTTTTGACAGGAATTCGTTTGCTTGTTGAAGATGCTTTTCTCTTTTGTCAGCCGGCATTTTATCAAATGTTTTTACCAGCATTCCAAGTCGAGGATTTTTCAGGAAGAAGTCGCGGTGGAGATGCATGAACCGCCAGAACAGTCCGTCCCAAACTGGTTGCCAATCTCCTTTCGGATAATCACTCATCTTCATCAAATAGTTGCTTCCACTGATGTAAGGCTTCGTGGCCATCCATCCGCCATCAGCAAATTGACTCATACCATACACATTTGGAACCATCACCCAATCATACGCATCAATGAATAATTCCATAAACCATTGATATACTTCATCTGGATCAAATTCGCAGAGCAACATAAAGTTACCCAACACCATCAGCCGTTCAATGTGATGACAATAACCTGTTTCTAATACTTTGCGAATTGTGCTGTCAATCGGATCGATGCCCGTGGTGCCATTCCAAAATGAAGGAGGAATCTTGCGTATAAACTTCCAATAGTTTTTTGTGCGCTCATAGCTCCCTTTGTGTTCATACACTCCACGAATAAATTCCCGCCAGCCGATCACTTGCCGGATAAATCCTTCCAGTGAGTTAAGTGGAATGTCTTTCTTATTCGCATACGCAATAGCTTGATCAATAATTTGCCGAGGAGTGAGCAAACCTACATTGAGCATGGGCGTAAGCACACTGTGGTGTAAAATGGATTCAGAAGTCACCAACGCATCTTCATATTCACCAAACGACTCAAAACGTTTTTTCAAAAACTGCTGCAACCATGCTTCGCTTTCGGAAGAAGTGGTGGGGTAGATGAATTGTTCATTGATTGATCCGTAATTAGCGGCAAAGTGTTTTTCCACATAGGCTGTTGCCTCTTTCCAATAAGTGTTGGCGGTGGGAAATGAAACGTCAGGCGCCTTTTTTCCTTTGGGATATTTGAGGCGATTCTCGGCATCAAACGACCACTTACCGCCAACGGGCTGTTGATTGTTGTCTACTAATATTTGAAAACGCTTGCGCTGTTGAATGTAAAAGTCTGTTTGAAAATATTTTTTCTTTCCGGTAAAGTAGGCATCTACCTGTTCTTTGTTTAAGAGAAATAGTGGAGATGGATGTTGGGTAAGTTCAATGCCAGTTTCTTTGGCGTGTTCGCGAATGCGTTTTTCCAACCAGTAGTCGGTCACATCGCAATAATGCAATTCATTAATCCCTTGCTTTCGCAGATGCGGAATCAGTAATCGAACATCACTTATTTCTTGTGTGGCCTCAATGTATTGCACCCGTACTCCTTTTGCTTCCAGCGAATTCTGAAAGGCTTTCATGCTGGCGCGATGGAATACCAACTTCTGTTTGTGAAATCGGTACTGTTTGAAGAAAAGAAATTCTTCCACCAAAATAACAGGGAGCTTTTGATTAGCCGCAAGCAGTTCCTGAAAAAGTTGATGCGGAAAAAGGAGGAGTGCTGCGGACATGTTAGGATTTTGATTTATTCATACGGCATTTGTCGCTGCAATATTTTACTTCCTCCCACACTTTCTCCCATTTCTTGCGCCACGAAAAGGGCCGCCCGCAGACGACACATGTTTTGGTAGGAAGGTGTTGCTTTTTATGCATATCAGAATTTCAAATCCGGATCAGTTTCTTTTTCCGTAAGTCATCCAACATCAGCACGTTCGTGTGATTGGTTTTGAATTGCTGCACATCCATCACAAACAACATGTGATCACCTACGTCCTGGTGACTCAACACCTTTAGTTCCACCCAACATGCACAATTCGCCAACACGTTTTTTGATTGCCATTCCGTTAGCAATTTTTTCTTTTCGAGGTAGTTTTCTTTCGAGTAGTTCTTGCCACTTTTTTTGCCAAGTGTATTCACGAGAGTCCAATGATCTTTACCCAACAATTGCAACACCGAGTGTGGGTGTTTGATTAAGTTCTGAAAAGTTTGAGTGAGATGATCAATAGCAATGATGTATCGCTTGGGCTTCATGCTGACAGCCGATACATAGGTACAAATGTTCATGTTCACCGTCTCGTTGCTGTAAGTAGCCAGACTGTAAACCGGAAGATTGATCAGATTCCAGGGCCGTTGCATCGCTACACTTTCAAACTCGACATGCCTCCATCAGCATGCAGTATTTGACCTGTAATCCAACTTGATTTTTCCGAGAGGAGAAAAGACGCGAGGTTGGCGAGATCCTCGGGCTTACCAATTTTTTTCAACGGATGTCGCTGTGCGTTCGCTTCTTTTTTCTCATCGGTGCTGAGCAATGCTGCTGCCAATGGCGTATCAGTAATAGAAGGAGCTATGCAGTTGACACGCACTTTCGGAGCGAGTTCAGCAGCGAGTGCTTTGGTAAAACCTTCCACTGCCCCTTTCGAAGACGCTACCAACGAGTGAAAATTAAAACCGGTTTGCACCGCAACGGTAGAAAATAAAACGATCGATGGGTGTGAAGCATTTTTTAATTTCGGCAGACAGGCCTGTATTACTTTTACCGCACCCACCAATTGCAACTGATAGTCAGTAACAAAATCTTCGGGCTTAATCCGTGCAAAGGGTTTTAGAACCACACTGCCGGGGCAGTACACCACACCATCCAGTGTATCAGGCAGAAAACTAAAATCCGGATTTTCATCCAACACATTCAATGATTGAACGTGGGCAAAACCATCCGCGGAAGCGATAGAGGTTTTGTTATAGGTGCCATACACCTGATGTCCTTCGGAAATCAATTGTTTTGCTAACGCATGACCGATACCCGAAGAGGAGCCGATAATTAAAATAGATGCCATGCAGTAGAAACCACATGGCAGCTATTTTGTTTTTCTTTTTTGAAAATTTTAAACTAAAGCCGAAACAGGAGTGCGAAGATGAGTTTCGTTTCGGCTTTTACTAGATCGGGACGCCAGTTCGGATCGAGCGGTGTGGTAGTGTAACCACTTGGCGATGTTACCCCGCCATGCCCTGCAAAATAAGGGACGCTGGCTTCGCGGTGCACCCACTCCATACGGAACAGAATGTGTGGGTTGGGCATGTAATCGATGTTGGTGGATGCATCCCAACCTTCAAACGAATCGCCCGGATTGGCAGAGAAAGGAAATGCACCGGATGTTTGCGTAGGATTATTCGGATTCGGTAATGGACTTGCCTGACCAGTAGGGTAGAGCACGAGGTAGCGCCCCGGGTTTTTCATAAAGCCACCACCCAGCGTCCAAGCCCACTTGTTTTGTGCAAACCACACGCGGTTGTAAAACATGGCGCTCACAAAATATTGAGCAGGATTCGCTGGATCACTGTCATCAAATCCGTTGACACCTCCGCCTTTTTCGAAGCCGATGTCTCCGGTAAATGAAAATGCCATTTTAGAAATTCCTCTTCGCTCCGGATGATTATAGTAGCGATGCAACACGCTGTTATCGGAATGAAATCTTTTGCGATCCGGAATGGCGGCAGCATCGGCACCGTAATAATTGTTGGTAATCAACTTCCAATTGCTATTGGACGACATGTACGTAACGGAGCCACCAATGCCAGGCATGGAGTTGAACATGCCATAGCTTTGCCATCCGTTGATGAGCCACGGTTCTATTTTCAAATTTTTTGTCGGAAAGATCTGAATGCGAATGCCATTGAAAAACCAAGGTGTGTTATCCGAAGTGAAGGATGCTTGATACTCCCAGTTTTCAGCTTGGTAAAAAGAGTTAAGACCGATGTATGACATGAACAAACCTGCATCGACATTGATGCCATACCACTTATCGAAGTGGTAGCCTGCGTAAGCTTCGCTCAGATAGCGATACACATTCGCCAGATCGTATTGCCCGCGATAGGGACTGTAATCATTTCGGGGAATAACAGTCGAGCGTGTACCAAACTGTGTCATAATGCGTGCTCTCATATTTTGATAATTGAAGTCGCCACCAAAATGGAGTGCTGCCAATTGCATTTCTGCATGACGCGCTAAGGCCGTTGAGCCAACGACCGTGTGATCGATCGGATCGTTGAAGGAATAGTTGCAATTCAAATCCATCAGTATTGAAGGAGTGAAGACCTTCCAACTTTGAAAGATGGAAGAGTCACGCCTGTCAGCACCATTCTGCCAGGTTTGATCGATTCCTACGAAGGGAGTTTTTGTTTGCGCGTTCGTTTGAATGAAAAAGAAAATGACTAGACACGATAAATGAAAAGCCTTCTTCATAATACCTCATGACTTGTTTTTGTTAATTCAACAGAATGAGCCGGATTGTATACCAAAGGCACTTGCTCCACAATCACATCACTCTTTTCAAGACCAAATGCTTGCTCATCATTTTGTCCCAGACGTTTCAGGAAGAAATAACCATTCAGCAATATTCCTTCGCGCAGCGCAAATTCATTTTCTACGGATAAGAATTTTTCGATGATGATGAATTTAAAGTCGGGCTCAGGATTGTATTTGGTCGATCCATCCGGACGGATGTGTAGGTTGAGTTCTTTCTGAGCGACCAACTCTTGCACAATTTTTTTGAAGAACAACTCAGTGCGAGGCTGCACACGGAAGCCCATGTGAATATTTACTTTGATCACTTTATCATCCAACAATTCGGTAACATCGTACGTAAGTGTGTACGGCTCTTCGGTATAGTTGATGTGCAAAAACCAGTACACATCGGCTCGCTTGGGTTTCTTTGAAAAAATGGATTTAATAATTTTCTCTTCAATCTGTTGGCGGCTGTTGGCTTTCGTCATGTAGATGAGGTGTGTGGCAAACTTGGGTATTTCGTCATCTTCGCTTAACTCTTTGATCAGAGACGTGTATTTTCCCAGTTCGACAAACTTCACAAATTGATTATTGATTTTTCGTGCGTAGTACCAAACATACATCACCATAAAAATCAGCAGCTCGAAGAAGAGAAACATCCAGCGTTCTTTGATCTTCGCTACGTTGGTAATGAAGAACGACATTTCAATCGAGCCAAAGACAATTACAAACAGCACTACCCAACCCCAATGCCATTTCTTAATGAACAACATGAAGTAGCAAAGCAGAACGGTAGTCATCAACATGGCCACAGTGATGGAGAAACCGTAGGCAGCTTCCATGTGGGTTGAGTTTTGGAAATAGAGTATCATCATCACACAGCCAATCCACAAGATGGTGTTTACACTGGGAATGTAGATTTGTCCTTTCAATTCAGTTGGCTGACGCACTGCCACACGAGGCCAGAAGTTTAAACTGATCGCTTCGCTGATGAGTGTGTACGAACCGCTGATGAGTGCTTGCGATGCAATGATTGCTGCGGCAGTGGCAATAATTACTCCTGCAATCAAAAACCATTCGGGCATAATTTCATAAAAGGGATTGCGACCGTTTAGTTCGTTGCCACCCTCTGTCATAATCCAAGCTGCTTGCCCCAAATAATTGATAACTAAACATACCTTCACCAATCCCCATGTGATTCGAATGTTTTTTCGGCCGCAGTGCCCTAAATCGGAGTAGAGTGCTTCGGCACCGGTGGTAGCGAGAAACACAGCACCTAATAACCAAAATCCTTGAGGATATTTCACTAACAATTCATATGCATATCGAGGGTTTAAACTTTTTAAAATTTCGGGATAATGAATGACCTGAATAATGCCGAGTGTGAATAGCATGGTGAACCAGATCAGCATCATCGGCCCGAATACAAAACCCACTCTTTGTGTTCCAAATCGTTGAAAGAAGAATAGCAAAGAGAGAATTACAATAACGATGGGTACGGTTGGTAAATGCGGAACAACAAGTTCCAAACCTTCTACAGCAGATGCTACTGAGATGGGTGGGGTGATAATTCCATCGGCTAATAAAGTGGTGGCCCCGAGGATGGTGGGAATCACTAAACCTTTTCCGTATCGCTTGACAAGCGCGTACAGCGAGAATACTCCACCTTCACCTTGGTTGTCGGCCATGAGCGTGATAATGATGTATTTTACCGTGGTCTGCAAAATCAATGTCCAGAAAATACAGGAGACTCCACCATAGATAAGCATTACATCAATAGGTTTGTCGCCCACAATTGCTTTGAGCACATATAACGGGCTGGTGCCAATGTCGCCATAGATAATTCCCAATGCTACCAGCAAAGAGGCAATAGTAATCCTGTCCGAACTTTTAATCGATTTCATAAGTAAAAAAATATGGTTATTGAATTTATGCGATGAAGCGATAGCCCACACCTGACTCAGTAATGATGTGTACCGGCCGGTTGGGATCAGCTTCTATTTTTTTTCTAAGTTGAGCAATGAACACACGCAAGTATTGCGACTCTTCCCGGTACGTAGGGCCCCACACTTGCGTGAGTAAATAATGATGCGTTAAAACTTTGCTTTCGTTTTTTGCCAACAGGGCAAGTAGTGTATATTCAGTGGCAGTAAGTTTGATCTTTTCATTGTTCTTTTTGATCGTGCGCGAAGAGAAGTCAAGTACTAAATCACCGAAAGTGAGTAATGCGTGATTTTCATCGACTGTACTTTTTCGCAGCGCTGAGCGAATACGCGCCATCAACTCGCCTGTGCGGAACGGCTTCACCAGATAATCGCTGGCACCATTATCGAGCGCGCGCACAATGTCTTCTTCATTGCTTTGCACGGATAGTATGATGACTGGATTGGTGTACCACTCACGCAAATGCTTTAATACATCATGCCCGTTTTGATCGGGCAAACCGATATCTAGCAAAATCAAATCGGGAGGATGATTGGCTACCGCAGCTAAACCTTCTTTGGCGGTAGTTGCTTCATGGACATAAAATTCTTGCGCTTCTAATGTAATGGTTAGCAGCTTGCGAATTTGCGCTTCATCATCAATCACCAAAACAGTTGACTTATTCATGTTTCAAGTTGTTGAGGTAAGTTAATTCAGTGGGTAGAATGATCGTAAACTCGGCACCACTTAAAGGTAAATTTCGAAGCGTGATGGTTCCGCCATGCGCTTCTATAAATCCACGTACGATTGATAAACCTAAACCGGTTCCGCCTGGACGTGAGGCGTGTGCACGATAAAATTTATCAAATACACGATCTATTTCTTTTTCGGAAAATCCCTTTCCTGTATCTGAAATGGCAATCATCAATTTTTCATCCACACAATCAGCAGTAATCAAAATTGAAGTTCCTTCGCTGGTATGTTGAATCGCGTTGTTGATGAGATTGAACAACACTTGCTCCATTAAAGCAAAATCTAGTTTAAAAAACGGAAGACTTTCTGAAGCGGATACAGTTACTGAATGATTGCTAAACATAGGCTCAAATTGGCCGAGCGTAGTGTAAATCAATTCGCGTACATCCACCCAGTCTTTTCTAATTTTAAAAGCACCAGACTCTAATCTCGAAACACCCAATAAGTTTTCTACTTGCCGATTGAGTCGAATAGATGCAATATTGATTTCGTTCAGTAATTCGTATTTATTAGTTTCACTCAAATTATTTCCTAAAGCAAGTAAATTGTCAGTAGCTCCCATGATGGTGGTGATGGGGGTGCGTAACTCGTGGGAAAGTGAATTAAGTAAGGTATTATAAAATTTAATATCGCGACTACGCTCTTCGCGTTTGCGTACTTCTTGTTGCGCCTGTCTGATTTTAGCAGTTAAAACGGCATGGATCAAAACGATGATGAAGTACATCAATAACAGCACTTGATCCTCTGCAGTGCCGATGGAGAAGGTAAAGCGTGGTGGAATGAAAATGAAATTCCACAATAAAGCGCTGAGTACAGCCGCCAGCACGAGCGGAAGGATGTCTAAGAAAAGTGATAGCAGCGAAATTGTTACAAGTAAAAAAAAGGCAATCGCTCGATAGCCAACTACCTCGTGAATTAGCAAACTGAGTAGTATGACACACAGCACTGCTCCTAGGCTAATAAAATACTGTTGCCGAATAGGAACTTCTTTGAACAAACGATTCATGGCCGTCTTTGAATGGATCAAAAGTAGGCCAATTGTTATAAATATGGTATAAAACTAAAGGCGAGAGATGTAAAGATTTTATAAAGAATAGGCTTTAGGCACCGGAAGAAGGTTTCAGGGCACTCGAAATGCTAAATTTTATAAACGAGATTCAGTTGCATTTTACCAAGAATAGAATGATTCCCTCTTTCGCCAATCCTTCAAATTCGATTTGACTTGTTCCTTTTAGCCAAAGACCTTCACGCTCTTGCAACAATCTGTTTTGTACTTCGAATACACCACCTAATATAAAAGTAAAGATTTCAGCATGTAGTTCCACTGATAGAGTTGTGTCCATTCGTCCATCGAATTTTCCGATCAACAGTTTTGTAGATGCATCGATATCCATGAGTGATTGTAACACGTTGCGATTATTTAAATTAAAAAGTTGTGCTTCTGCGAAAGAAGAACCGTACTGAAAATCAATTTCGAGAAAATGAATTTCGTGGTTTAAGTACGAATTCTCAATTTCATAAGCAGATGCTACTGCCACACTGCCTCCCGGTAGCAGCGAATAGCATTCATTTGCTTGTGTTAATTGCAATGAACCAGCCATAGGAACAACTATCCGCATGCGTCCCATAGGCACACAACCGATAAAATTCATCTTCGGCCCCAAACATGTTTCTTTGAAATAAACCATATCATACTCCCCCTTCATTTCAGTGATAAAGCTTCGTGAGGATGAAGTTGCTTCTATTTTGCGTGCGTTTACCAAATGGATTTGAGCTGATACTCTTTCTTTCAAGTTCATAGTGTTTATTTTAGCCATTTACAACAATGGTATGCGTAAGAGAAAATCCTGCTTCGATGCTTCCACTCAATGCGGCTAGTTCAGTAGTTACGCCATCTGAAAATACATTGTCACTACTGTTGTAGGTATAGCCACTCATTCCTTTAGTGTAGCCATTCGCAGTTGAGGCGTTTACTAAATTGACTGCACTATCAGTACCTTCTGGAAAAGCAATCTGCGTTACTAGCAACGAAGTGCCGGTGGCCGTGTAAATATGAACATGAATATGCGTTGCTCTTCCGGTATACCATCCGGGAAAGATGGTAGTGAAGCCAACTTGACCATTCGCATTGGTGCTTTGTCTTCCACGAAGAAAATGATTTGCGGTATAGTTGGTTGCTTGCATACCGGTGCCTCCATATTCTGAGTAGTTGCCATCTTTGTCGCAATGCCAGATATCTACCAGCACACCAGCCAATGCAGCACAGTTGTTATTTTTGTTTTGAATGGTGATTGTGACTGTTAGAGGTAGACCTGTACGATCTCCACGAATATCAGCACGAACCAATGATGAAGGGTCAATAGTAGGGAATGGGCCCGCAGTTTCTGTTGCAGTTGTAGTACAGCTTCCGGTTGTGCTTCCAGAAGTGCCGCTCGAGTTCGATTGGTTGGAAGGAGTAACCTCGTTTTCTTTGCAAGCAGCTGCTAGCGGAATAAGCCCGAGCAGGCCAATAGTCTTTAAAAATTCTTTGCGTTCCATATATTATTAAGAGTTAATAGGTGAGGAAAATGATTTACTGAAAGTCTGGTTAAAAAACGAGCTTCCCAAAATGGAGAAGCTCGAAGAAAAAACTCAACCCCTCTTATCTTCCAATTGTCTTTGTGGATACGACTCCATTGATGCTTACAGTAATCGTTTTATTTGAACAACTTCCGTCTCCAAAGTCGATGATCACCGTATCGGTTTTATAAATGGTAGATGCTGTTCCACTTACAGGCGAATGTCTTTCTCGTCCACAGGAAATATCATCCGTAATTGGTTTGGTAATCGTGTTAGAGAAAAGTACGGTTCCGCTAGTCAGCGTAACCGATGTGTTTCCTTCTGTTACGATGGTGCCACTCACTGGTTTATTATTTGAATCGAGTGTTACAGTAGAGGTGCGTTTTTTAGTACTTACCCAATCTGTAATAGTTCCATCCGTAAATGTGATTTTGCCATTGCTTACACTGGAATTTGAAATACGGACACCGGTAGAGCTGTCGTATGAATGGGTTTTTGTTTTGGTTCCTTCAATCTGAATTCCGTTTACTTTATAGCTGTTGAAAGTAATTGTTTCAGTGCGGAGGCTGCTATCACCTGAACGAATGATGGTGATGGAGCCGGAACGTGTAATAGTGTTGTCGCCTTTTTTGTTTGTAACACCGGTGCCAAAGTCAACAACTGTTTTTACGATAGTTGCGAGCAACGAATCCATCTGAGGAAATTGCCCACCACTAAAGCTACAGCCTTCCGGCTTGGTGGAAGAAGAAGGTTCGGGCAAAGTGACAACATCCCCATTGGCATCATAATGTGTGATGGTAGCTCCACCACCGCCATGCATGCGAAATCCGCGGAAGTCGCCAGCGCTTTCGGCATCGATAATCGCCAGCAGTGTATCATCTTTAGTAATGAAATTGGTGCCATCTAGTATATGCCCTCTGCCGTGTCCACCTTTACCACCACGACCCGTTATCGAGTTGGCCGAGCCGAGTGCACTGGAAGAACTACCGGAAATAGTAAAGCTGCTGCCGCTGGCTAGCTGACCTGAGGCTTGCGCCAAATCAGTAAGATTGGAATCAGAACTTACGGTTAACTCATTTTTAGAACATGCCCAGATAAATGTGACCATCAAGGCAATCACCAACATACTTTTGAAATTTAACTTTTTCATACAATAGTTTAGTTTGTTTCCCCTTAGACGAACAAGCCATGGCTGGGATTATTCAACTAACCTGATGTGTAGCTACTCACTTGCAATGTGTAGATCAATAGCTGGATTTAATGATTAAACCACCACATTTTGGCTATTGGCCCTAAGTACAAAAACCAAGCAGCTTGGCAAAGAAAGCCAGCAACCGCTTTTGCAAACAAGCAGACATGATGATAGCAATGCATTTGGAAATAATTACGCTATCGTTTAATATAGAAGTATGGAACCAGGCAAAGTTTACCATATTTACACCCATGCCAATGGGTTTGAAAACTTATTTCGGTCGCAAGAGAATTACCGGTATTTTTTAGAAAGATACTCTCAGTTTATTCCATCAGTTGCAGATACTTTGACGTATTGCCTGATGCCCAACCATATTCATTTTTTAGTTCGTATTAGAACTAAAGCGCAGATTATCGATTATTTCAACTTAAGCCCATTAATTTCCAATTCCTCAGAGGTTTCTAGTTTTCTTTCGCCAAATTCCTCCGAGGTTTCTACTCTTCCGAATAAAAACTTCGGAGGAATGATCGAAGGCGAGGCTTCTAATCTACCGCCAAATTCCTCCGAGGTTTCTACTCTTCCGAATAAAAACCTCGGAGGAATGATCGAAGGCGAGGCTTCTAATCTTCCGCCAAATTCCTCCGAGGTTTCTACTCTTCCGAATAAAAACCTCGGAGGAATAATCGAAGGCGGGGCTTCTAATCTTCCGCCAAATTCCTCCGAGGTTTCTACTATTCCGAATAAAAACCTCGGAGGAATAATCGAAGGCGGGGCTTCTAATCTTACGCCAAATTCCTCCGAGGTTTCTACTCTTTCGAATAAAAACCTCGGAGGAATGATCGAAGGCGGGGCTTCTAATCTTCCGCCAAATTCCTCCGAGGTTTCTACTCTTTCGAATAAAAACCTCGGAGGAATGATCGAAGGCGGGGCTTCTAATCTTCCGCCAAATTCCTCCGAGGTTTCTACTCTTTCGAATAAAAACCTCGGAGG
>JABFSO010000082.1 GCA_013140555.1 Cyclobacteriaceae bacterium
CTTCCTCGACTGCTGCTGGGTTTTCTGCCGGAGCAATTCTTGCGCAAGGAATAACATTTACGGTCTGGACAGGCGTTGGTCGCATGGAAGTCGTTCCATCACCCAACTGGCCGTTCGCATTTCGGCCGGCAGCCCATACAAGGCCGTTATCAGTAAGGAACAAAGAATGCGTAACGCCTGCATCTATGGCGGTAACTCCAGTCAATCCAACGGGTACCGGTGCGGTTGATTGCGTGGTTGTTCCATCTCCCAGCTGGCCATTTGAATTTAATCCTGTTGACCATGCAGTTCCATCATTTCTTAGGAAAATGGTATGAGAAGCCCCCCCGGATATGGCAGTAACGAAATTTATAGTAGCTAATATACCGGGAGTGGTTCGCTGGGTTGTTGTTCCATTCCCAAGTTGTCCATTGGTATTTAAACCAGTTGCTAAAACAGTTCCGTTGCTTCTCAAAAAGTGCGAATGAGTACCGCCCGCTGATATGTGAGTAATATTTGATAGGGAAGAAATCAATACTGAAGATGATTTGTTGACGATTGTTCCGTCTCCCAATTGGCCGTTTGTATTTCTACCGGTAGCCCATACAGTGCCATCGTTTTTCAAAAACAAAGAGTGCCATCCTCCTGCCGAAATCTTAATAATCCCTGTTAGGCCAACTACCTGAACTGCTAAATTTCTTTGTGTTACCGTTCCATCACCTAATTGACCATCTGTATTCAGACCGACTGCCCATACGGTTCCATCACTCTTTAAGAAGACAGAATGCGTACTTCCGGCCGATGCATCAATTATATCCGTTAATCCAACAACTTGAACCGGTGATGTTTTATTGATAATTGTACCATCTCCCAATTGTCCATTGGTATTTAGTCCGGTAGCCCAAACCGTTCCGTCACTCTTTACAAAAAGAGAATGGGAAGAGCCTGCAGATACTGCATCAACTCCGGAAAGTGACAGTGTAACAGGGGTAACGCTTTGTGTGGTCGTACCATTACCCAACTGACCAGAAGAATTTAATCCACTCGAGGTGACAGTTCCTCCACAGCTACCACAATATTTAACAATAGAGTGATTTCCACCGGCACCAAGAGGCATGGCATTCACTTTAATCGTAGTGGTTGCCATGGCGACAAAACCATTTGGATAGGTTGCTGTAACGCTATACGTTGTCGTTACAGATGGTTTGGCTATGACGGAAGATCCGGTTGTAGAAGACAATCCTGTAGCGGGTGACCATAAATAAGTGGCTGCACCGGTAGCATTAATCGTTGCACCGGTTCCCAAACAAATGGTTGGTGTTGAGGGGGTAACCACCAATGGAGATGGATTAACAGTTAATGTCCGCGTTACATCCGCAGCCGCTGAGTAATTTATGTTACCTGACTGTGTTGCCGTAATGGTGGCAGTGCCAACACCCACTATTGAAACTGTACCGCCAACAATCGTTGCAACTCCCGGATCAGAACTTGTGTAACTTATAGGTAAACCTGAAGAGGCAATCCCGCCAAGTATGAAAGATGCGTCTCCAAAATTCTTTGAAGGGATGGAACTAAACGTAATGGTTTGACTTGCCATATTAACCGTAATAGGCTGCATGACCGAGGTTGCAGCATTGTAATTAATATTGCCTGCTTGTGAGGAAGTAATAATAGCATTTCCTGCACCAACTACTGTCGCTACATTACCGAAGATAGAAATCACACTTGGGTTTGAACTTGTGAATGTTACCTGATTCCCGGTAGGCCCACCAATAGCAAATACAACGAACGGAGCATCACCAAAAGTTCTGCTCGTAGGCGGAGGGAATATGATGATTTGCTCTTCTTTATAAATGGTGAGGAGGCTATTCACCAAAGAGTAGGCATAGTTATTATCCAAGCCGCCTGATAGCGTGATCGGATAAGAACCCGCGCTACTGCTTAAAGTAGCAGTAGTTGAAATCGAAGGTGGTAGATCTAAAACACTGACGTCCTCACCTATAACGAACCCTGAATAAGTAAATGTTAGCTCAGGATTTAAGGTAAAATACACTTTCGTCTTTGGATCAGCCGCTATGATAAGATTCGCTTTATTTATTGTAAAAATGCCATTGACTAATGATAACGTATAATTGTTATCCAAACCTGCCGTCAATGTAATGGGATAGGTACCGGCATTGCTGGTATTGGTTGCTGTGGTTGAAATAACAGGCTGTGAATCCAGAACCAGCGCATCATCCGAGCCCTTAAAGCCCGTATAGGTAATCGTTAATGCCGGATTAACATCTCCATAGAATTTGATCTTCGAATCAGCGGTAACAGTGAGTCCCGCCTTGTTGATGGTAAGCGTACTATTCACTAACGTCAACGAATAATTATTGTCTAAACCGCCTGTCAATGTGATTGGATACGAACCTACGTTGCTCGTAGTAAGCGCTGTTGTCGAAATAGTGATAGGTGTATCAATCACACTTGAGTCATCAGCCCCCTTAAAACCGGTGTACGTAATCGTGAGTGTCGGATTAACATCACCATATAATTTCGTCTTCGCATCTGCGGTGGCTGTTAGTGTGGCCTTATTGATCGTAAGCGTACTGTTCACCAACGTCACCGCATAATTATTATCTAATCCGCCCGTCAACGTGATCGGATAAGAACCTACATTACTCGTTGTGAGTGCTGTTGTTGAGATCGTTGGCGGTGTATCGATCACACTTGAATTATCGGCACCCTTAAATCCGGTGTAGGTAAATGTTAAAGCGGGATTTACATCTCCAAATACTTTTGTTTTTGCAGCCGCAGTGGCTGTGAGCGTAGCCTTGGTGATCGTTAGTGTACTATTCACCAACGTCAATGCATAATTATTATCTAAACCTCCCGTCAGTGTGATTGGATAAGACCCTACATTGCTTGTAGTAAGTGCCGTTGTCGAAATGGTAGGTGGTGTATCAATCACGGTTGAGTTATCTGTGCCTTTAAAACCGGTGTAAGTAAAAGTCAGTGCCGGATTCACATCGCCATACACTTTGGTCTTTGCACCCGCGGTGACCGTGAGTGTGGATTTATTGATGGTGAGCGTACTGTTCACCAAAGTCAAAGCATAATTGTTATCTAATCCACCCGTCAATGTGATTGGATAAGACCCTACATTGCTCGTGGTGATTGCCGTTGTCGAAATAGTAGGTGGTGTATCAATCACGCTCGAATTATCCGTACCCTTAAAACCGGAGTAGGTAAAAGTCAGTGCCGGATTCACATCGCCATACAATTTCGTCTTTGTGGCTGCGGTGGCCGTGAGCGTGGCCTTGTTGATCGTTAGGGTACTGTTCACTAGAGTCAAAATATAATTGTTATCCAAGCCACCTGTCAACGTGATTGGATAGGAACCTACATTGCTCGTGGTGAGTGCAGGTGTTGAAATGATTACAGGTGTGTCGATCACACTCGGGTTATCAGTACCCTTAAAACCAGTGTAGGTAATTGTTAGTACAGGGTTGACATCCCCATACAATTTAGTCTTTGCATCTGCAGAGGCTGTAACAGCGGCTTTACTTACTATTAAAGTTTGGTCAATACTAAGTGCAGCTACATAGTTGATGTTACCCGGCTGAGAGGCGGTGATGACTGTAGTACCAGCGCCTACAATTGTAACCGTACTGCCTGTGATGGTGGCCACAGATGGATTACTGCTCATATAGTTTACCGACAAACCGGAAGAGGCTGTTGCGGTTAATGCAAAATCAGCATCACCATACGTTTTAGCACCTAGCGCTCCGAAGGTGATGGTTTGTCCTAATTTTACAGTAAGAATTTGATCAACACTAGTAGCAGCACCAAAGCTGGCATTTCCAGCCTGCGATGCAGTAATGGTAGTGCTTCCCACGCCTACGATTGTAACGATATTGCCCGAAACCGTAGCCACTGCAGGGTTACTGCTAGTATAACTTACAGACAAGCCGGAGGAAGCTGTTGCAGTTAAGGTAAAAGAAGGATCGCCTAATGCTTTATTGGGCAGTGGATTAAATGTAATAAATTGGGGTTGTGGTATTGCAATTAGATTAGAGTAATAAGGATTCATTCCATTCAGCACATTAAAATCCAAGGTTTTAGTATAGATAGAGGTTAAGGGGTCGTATTGAAAGATTACGCCACTATTAGTGGTACCTCCAGAATTTGTCATACCATAGAGTTTGCCATCTCCTGCCAACATGAGCGAACCAAATGGATTGGCTCCATTTGTAGTGTTGTTAAATTCGACCTTTTTGGAGAGGATATTTGTTGCTGGGTCATATTGAATTAGCGCATTCTGATTCATTGCATAGAGTTTATTATCGCCTGCCAGAATCAAGGAACCATGAGGAGTTTGTCCAGTGATATTTACCACAAAATCAATCTTCTTTTCAAGGGAATTGGTACTTGGGTCATACTGAAAGAGGACACCTGCATCACTTGTTCCTCCTTGACGAGTCATACCATAGAGTTTGCCATCGCTGGCAAGAATTAGTGAACCTTCAGGATGCCTTCCATTAGTTGTTCCAACAAAATCAATCTTTTTAGTCAAGGAATTGTTACCGGGGTCATACGAAAAGAGTACACCCAAATCATTGGTACCTCCGAAGGTTGTCATACCATAGAGTTTGCCATCGCTCCCCGGTATCAGCGCACCACCGTAAGGGTTTTTCCCATTACTGCCATTAAAATCAATCTTCTTGGTATAGGCATTGGTAGTGGGGTCATATTGAAAGAGTACACCAAAATTATTTATACCACCATAGTTTGTCATTCCATACATTTTACCATCACTAGCCTCAATTAGCGAACCCTGTGGATTAATTCCATTGGCAGTATTAAAATCAATCTTTTTTGTATATGTATAATTCGCGGGGTTGATTTGAAAGAGTACTCCACCATTATTTACTCCTCCTCTACTAGTCATCCCATAAAGTTTACCATCGCTTGCTAATATCAGGGAACCATACGGGATACTTCCATCAATAGCTACTGCAAAATCGATTTTTTTTGTAATCGAATTAGTGACTGGATCGTACTGAAAGAGTATTCCGTTACCTGCACCGCCCGAATTTGTCACCCCATAAAGTTTGCCATCACTTGCTTGCATCAAAGAACCTTGAGGGGAAGTTCCATTAATGTTATTAAAATCAAGTTTCTTAGCATAAACATTCGTAGCAGGATCAAATTGAAATAGCACACCTCGATTAATTGCACCACCCACAGCTGTCATCCCATAAAGTTTGCCATCGCTCGCCTGCATCAACGAACCTTGTGGGTAACTTCCATTGGTGCTATCAAAATCAAATTTTTTAGTAAACAAATTATTTGAGGGGTCATATTGGAAAAGTACACCTAGATTATTTGTTCCTCCTTGATACGTCATCCCATAAAGTTTGCCATCACCCGCCTGCATCAAATATCCTTGCGGATAGGTTCCATTCGTGTCACTAAAATCAATTTTTTTAATAAGTGAATTGCTTGAGGGCTCATATTGAAAAAGTGTGCCTTGATTATTTGTTCCACCTTGCCTAGTCATCCCATAAAGTTTGCCATCAACTGCCTGCATTAAAGAACTTTGCGGATAGCTTCCATTGGCGTTATTAAAATCAATTTTCTTAATAAGTGAATTGCTTGAGGGATCATATTGAAAGAGTGTGCCTTGATTATTTGTTCCACCTTGCGTAGTCATCCCATAAAGTTTGCCATCACTCGCTTTCATTAGCGCACCCCAAGGATTGCTTCCATTGCTGCTACCATCAAAATCAATCTTTTTTATATATGCATTGGTGATGGGGTCGTATTGAAAGAGAACGCCCTGACCATTTGTTCCGCCTTCTCTAGTAACACCATAGAGTTTGAAATCATCGGTCATAATCAACGAACTAAATGGTTTCTTTCCGTTGTTGCTATTAAAATCAATCTTTTTGGCATATAAATCAGTAACTGGATCGTATTCAAAAAGGACACCGAAATTATAAACACCTCCGTCAGATGTTACTCCATAGAATTTGCCATTGGCCGCTTGTACTAGGGTAGTGTAAAAAGGGAATTTGCCTTCATTTTGAACTAAAAAACTGTGTTGTACAGATTGGCTATTACCTTGGCCATCGGTTTTGAAAATAACACCGGCACCATACTGCCCACCTTGGCTGGTCATGCCCCAGAATTGTGGCTGAGCATAAGTGATGTTGTAAACTGAAACCAGAAGGAGAATTGTAAAAAGTTGTAGTAATTTCTTCATGGGTGCTTAGTTATATGGATTGTACTATATCGATACTAAATGGTAAATTCAAATTTAGGCTTTTTGTCTAGAAAAACCGTTTTTGGAAATTACATAATTGTTATCTAAATCAGATGATAGTAAACCTCTCCCATCATACACCGCACACTTCCGCCACCAATCGTCTCTATCGTTGGAATGGCAATAGGTACCAATTCAACATACTTACTCAGTTGGTCTATTTGCAATTGGCTTAATGATTGATACGCCCGTTGTGACATCACTAATATTTTGTTACCAGAAGTGGTTTGCAGTTGCAGCATGTTACCAGCAAAGTGATTTACTTGTTCTAAGGAAATGGAAATGATCTGATGATAGGTTTGTACTAATTTTTCTTCTACACTTTTGCGCTCGTGTTTGTCTTGAATACTTTCCAAGCAAATAACAACATATTCATCGCCCATCGCCATCATCACATTGGTGTGATAGATCGCCTGGCCTTTCTCATTTACTGAATGAAAATAGATCGGTTCATAATTCAACAGCTTGCACACTTCTACAAATAAGTCGCGATCGGTGCGTGGAGAGAGACAGGCATAAGCTACTTTATGAACATGATCAAAAATGATGCTTCCTGTGCCTTCTAAGAATCGATTGTCAGATTCATAGTGCGACAAATCAATCACTTCTTGAATGGAAAACTTTCTTTTAAACTCTTCTACCAAATCAGCTCTCCGCTCCCACCTTCGGTTGACAGTACACATGGGATATAAAATCAGTTTACCGTCCGCATGAAGGGAAATCCAGTTGTTGGGAAAAATGGCATCGGGTTTCGGTGGTGCGGGTGTGTCGTGAAAGATATGTACCTCCACTCCTTTCGAACGAAGCAACTCCACCATCGCATCAAACTCGGCTAATGCATTACGTTGAATTTCTTCGCTTGCTAATGCTAACTCGGATTGAAATGAATTTGTCAAGGCCGTTTGCGGATTGTAGCCAAACGCAGCGGGGCGAACCATGAAGATAGAATGGGTGGATTGGGTAGGGATCATAAATTTTCACCACGAAGGCACGTAGACACGAAGATTGGTTTATGATTGCCTCTATGTCTGTACTTTCAATTAAACAAAAAGCGCCAGACGCTTTCGCATCTGACGCTCTCTAAAATAATTTATTATATCAAATCCACTTCTTCACGTTGACAATACTCTTTTCAATACTGTCCATCGGTGAAACGGGATACGCTTCTTGTTCTACGTAAAAGTGTTTCAATCCGGATTGTTTTGCTTTGGCGAATAAGGCAGCAAAATCAATTCGTCCGGTACCCACATCTACTTGTTTTTTTGGATCGGTCTTGTCCATATCTTTCACATGCCATTGCTCAAAACGACCGGGGTACTTCGCGAAATATTCGAGTGCATTTTGATTGGCATAGTTCACCCAATACAAATCCAACTCCATCGAAACATTTTTCGGATCCAATTCTTTCAACATCACATCATACGCTACCTGGCCATCGAATTTTTCAAATTCAAATTCATGATTGTGGTAGCCCATGCGAATACCGTTCTTTTTACAAACTTCAGCCGCCTTGTTGATGGTTTCGCAAATGCGTTTGTAATCATCCAGTGATTTACGTTCATCGGCAATAAGATACGCTAAGATCATGTACTCCTGCCCTACTTCCTTAGCATCAGCCACGGCACGCTCCCAATCATTTAGCAAGGTGCCTTTCATCGCCTTGGTAGAATCGGACTTACCAAGCATATAATGTCCACTGGTGACTTTCAGTTTCAAGCTCTTTGTCAATGCAGCAAACTCTTTCACGGGCATTCCAAACAGTTTACCGTCATTGTAGCCGTAGGCTTCTACTTTCTGATATCCCAGCGCAGCTACTTTTTCTAAAGTGCCTTTCACATCTATATTGATCACATCGCGCAGGGTGTACAACTGCAACCCGATCTCACTTTTTTGTTTAAAGCTAAACGATGACAACGCCAAAGCACCTGCGGCTGCCATGGCTGATTGCTGGATAAATTCTCGTCTCTTCATATATAAACTATATTAAATAATGCTCAGTCTGGTGCTTCTCTAAAAACCTTTACTTTAGACCTCAACCCATCCCCTTCTCTCCCGATAGCTATCGGGAAGAAGGGCAATTTTAAGTTTTTAGAGATGCACTATTTTAGCTCACGAATCTTGATGTTCTTATACCACACTAAATCACCATGATCTTGCAAGGAGATGTGTCCTTTTTTGGCTTTACCAAACGCAGGCATGTCTTTGAACTTACTTCCTTTGATCATGGCATCCCACTCGGGTGTGAACATCTGGGTGTCTACTTGAAGAACTCCGTTCAAGAACAACTGCAAATGTCCTTTATCCAGTTTGATCACAGCTACATTCCATTCATTGGCAGGCTTCACCGATTCTTTCGGACTTTGAATCAAGTCATATAAATTTCCGGCACGGTGCTTTTCAATCTTTGCATCGGGATGGCAGGTGTTATCCAACACTTGCATCTCGGGACCTGTTTGCCACACATACTGGTAGTCTTTAGACTCAGTGACGTTAAAAATAATTCCACTATTCCCGCAAGGAGCAATTTTCCATTCCAAGCTCAACTCGAAATTTTCAAATTCTCCGGCTGTAACAATATCACCACCGCCTTTCACCTGAAATCCTTCTTGTTGTTTTTTGTTGAGATGAATCGCTCCGTCCACCACTGCCCACGCTTCGCCAATCTTATCGCTATTAAAATTGTGCCAACCATTCAAGGTCTTTCCATCAAACAATAATTTCCAGCCTTGCTTTTTTTCTTTAGCGGTGAGCGTGTTGTCTTGCGCCTGCAATGCAGATGCAACCACGATTGCCAACACGACCAGAATTGAATTTCTCATAGCGTTCGTTTTATTGTGTATCAATTAATGTTCCGTCTCGCCATCTAATGACAGCACATATCTTGCCATCTTTTCGGCATCGGCTTGACTGATATCAGGATGGCCCGACATCAACACTTCGCCCCAAACACCGGAACCGCCTTTAATAATTTTGCCTGCCAAGTATTCTACATTGGCTTTGGTAAAATCATATTTCTTCGCCACATCGGTGTGTGAAGGTCCGATGATTTTATTGACTGAGTGATGACAGGTTTTGCAATCACTTGCCTTCACTAATGATTCTCCTTGCGTAATCGCATCGGCTGCTGTGACTGGAGCGGTTGCTTCTTCGGTAGGTGTTCCGTAGTCTTCTTTGTTCGTGGCCTCTTTCTTTGAACCACAAGCGAATGTCGCCACGCCAAGCGCAGCTACCAGAATGATTGAATTAATTTTGTTTGATGTCATATGTCTACTATTAAATTCCTAAAATTGATTTATTGAGTTTTGGATTTTTTCCCGCGGAAGCGAAATCGTCAAATGCTTTTTCGGTCACGCGAATGATGTGATTCTTAATGAAGGGAGCTCCTTCTGAAGCACCTTGTTCCGGATGTTTGATGCAACACTCCCACTCCAGCACGGCCCAACCGCTGTAGTCGTATTGCGCTAACTTACTGAAGATGGATTTAAAATCTACCTGACCATCTCCCGGTGAACGGAATCGTCCCGGACGATCGATCCAATTCTGATAGCCACCATACACACCGCACTTGCCGGTAGCATTGAATTCGGCATCTTTTACATGGAACATTTTGATGAATGAATGATAGAAGTCGATGTATTGCAAATAGTCTAATTGTTGAAGTACGAAGTGACTTGGGTCGTAGAGTATGTTGCAACGAATGTGACTTCCGGTTGCCTCCCAAAAACGCTCGAAGGTGATGCCATCGTGTAAATCTTCCCCGGGATGAATTTCATAACACAAGTCCACACCTACTTTGTCAAACGCATTTAAAATCGGGAGCCAGCGTTTGGCTAATTCTTTGAATCCATCTTCTACTAGTCCAGCCGGACGTTGCGGCCATGGATACACCGTGTGCCACATCAGTGCTCCGGAAAATGTAGCGTGTGCATTCAAACCTAAATTGCGACTGGCTTTGGCGGCCAACTTCAATTGGTCTACGGCCCAAGCGGTGCGCTCCTTCGGTTTGCCATGCACACTTTTAGGTGCGAACGCATCGAACATCGTATCGTAGGCCGGATTGACTGCTACTAATTGTCCTTGTAAGTGTGTCGACAGCTCGGTGATTTTTAAACCACACGACTCCACCGTTTCACGAATCTCATCTGCATAGTCTTTGCTTTCGGCTGCTTTCTTCAAATCAATGCAGCGCGCATCCCAACTGGGAATTTGCACGCCCACATATCCCAAAGAAGCAGCCCACTTACAAATCGATTTTAAGTTATTAAACGGAGCTTCATCGCCCATAAACTGAGCGAGAAATATTCCGGGTCCTTGTATATTCTTCATTTTTTACTTTTTACTATTTGCCACTAAGGCACAAAGGCACTAAGATTTATTGTTTTTTTTATTATCGAATCGTCAAATCATCTAATCATCGAATTATCTAATTACCGAATCAACGAATTAGCAACTTACCGAATCAGACCTCAAAGTTCGTCCACTTTTCATTACTCTGTCCGCTCTTCACCACATTGTCGATAAAGGCCATACCGCGAATACCGTCTTCTACCGTTGGGAAGTCGATGATTTTTGGAGCAGGTGTTCCATCGATTCGTGCGGATAAAGCCAAAGCAAAATTACGATAGAGATTGGCGAATGCTTCGAGATACCCTTCGGGGTGACCGGCTGGAGTTCTGAAATTGAAGATCGCATCGGGATGTAAAAATCCATTGGTGCCCCCGCGTAAAATTTGCGTAGGTTTATCGAGCCATTTAGCAATCAATGTATTCGGTTCCATCTGTGCCCACTCAAGGCCTCCATGTTCGCCATATATTTTTATTCGCAGTGCATTCTCTTCACCGGCTGCTACTTGTGAAGCAATCAACACTCCGGCAGCACCATTATCAAATTTCAACAACACGTTGCCATCATCATCCAATGCTCGGCCTTGCACTAAAATATTTAAGTCCGCGCAAAGCTGTGTGATTTTCAAACCCGAAATAAATTCAGCTAAGTGCGCGGCATGTGTTCCAATGTCGCCCATCGATCCTGCCTTACCAGACTTTTTCGGATCGGTGCGCCAAGCTGCTTGCGCGTTGCCTTCACGTTCGCTCAACTTGCTCAACCAACCTTGCGGATATTCGACCACAATCTTTCTGATTTTACCCAAGGCACCTTCGCGCACCATCGCGCGTGCCTGGCGAACCATCGGGTAACCGGAGTAGGTATGTGTGAGGCACAAGATCAAACCGGTCTCTTCTACTTTCTTTTTTAACTGACGCGCTTCATCGAGTGTGAAGGTGATGGGCTTTTCAATGACTACGTGAAAACCTTTCTCTAATGCGAGCATGGCCGGAGCAAAGTGCGCAAAGTTGGGCGTAACGATGGTAACAAAATCAATTCGTTTGTCGGCAGGAAGTTTGCTTTCCTTTTCGATCATTTCTTCGTAGGTGAGATACGTGCGGTCTTCTGCCAAAAAAAGTGCTTTACCACTTTCTTTTGCGATCTCCGGATTGATGCTCAGCGCACCGGCCACTACTTCAATGAGGCCATCCATATTGGCAGCCAGGCGATGAATGGATCCGATGAAAGCATCTTTGCCTCCACCCACCATTCCCATGCGTAATTTTCTGTTCATAGGTTTAGACTGAAATTCAATTTATTGAAGGTATAAAATCTATTGTTAAACTCTACTCTAATAGCAAGGTAAATTAATGAATAATCCGGATAGAAAAACCGTGATTTTACGCAGGTGGTTGTAATTTTTACACATTCAAAACCTTACAAACCGCAGGTAAAAAAAGAGGACTCCCGAGAGAGTCCTCCTGATTATGAATTTGATCAAATTCTTAGACAGTGATTGTGCTGCCGTTCAGAACGAGCTGCACCGGCTCACCCGACTCACGAATGGTTTCCACACCCTGCTTGGAAACTTTCACTTTGATGACGTGACCTCTGAATTCAATGCGGAATGAGTATGACTTCCACTGATCAGGAATGAATGGATTGAAATAAAGCTTGCCGTCTTTCACGCGCATTCCACCAAATCCTTTCACTACACTCATCCATGTTCCGGCCATGCTGGTAATGTGACAACCGTCTTCCGTATCGTTGTTATAATCGTCCAAGTCAAGGCGCGAGGTGCGCAGGTACATTTCGTACGCTTTCTCTTTATAGCCAATTTTAGAAGCCAGAATTACGTGCACGCAAGGAGACAAAGATGATTCATGCACCGTGAGCGGTTCGTAGAAATCGAAGTTACGTTGGATGGTTGCATTGTCGAAGCGATCATCAAATAAATATAAGCCTTGCAACACATCGGCTTGCTTGATGTAACAGGATCTTAGAATGCGATCCCAAGACCATTTTTGATTCAGCGGTCTGTCCTGCGGACGAAGCTGGCTAACCGGAACTAATTCCTTATCGAGGAATCCGTCTTGTTGTAAGTACACACCCAACTTTTTATCCTCACCCAAATACATGCGCTTGCGAATGTCGGCCCAACGAGCCGTTTCTTCTTTTTCGTTGAACTTGGTAGAGGCCACCAACTTATTGAATTTAGCCGGATCATCTTTGCGGACAAAATCCAATGCTTGTTGCGTGTACTCCATGGTCCAGCAAGCTATGTAACTGGTGTACCAGTTGTTGTTCACATTGTTTTCGTATTCGTTCGGGCCGGTAACTCCCAACATCACATACTGTTGTTTCGCTTCCGAGAAGGTGATGCGCTGCGACCAGAAGCGAGAGATTCCCAACAACACTTCCAATCCAAATTCACTAAGATATTTTTCATCACCGGTGTAGCGGATGTAATCATAAATCGCAAACGCAATGGCACCATTGCGATGAATTTCTTCGAATGTAATCTCCCACTCATTGTGACACTCCTCTCCATTCATGGTAACCATCGGATAAAGCGCTGCACCATTGGTAAAACCAAGCTTCTGTGCATTCTCGATGGCACGCTTCAAATGTTTATGGCGATAGACCAACAGGTTGCGACCAACCTTTGGATCGGAAGTTCCTAAATAGAAAGGCAAGCAATAGGCTTCGGTATCCCAATAGGTACTGCCACCATATTTCTCGCCTGTAAAACCTTTAGGGCCGATGTTCAGGCGTTGATCTTCGCCCGTATAGGTTTGCATCAACTGGAAGATATTAAAGCGAATACCTTGCTGTGCGGCAATATCTCCTTCGATGGTGATGTCGCACTTCTTCCAGATTTCAGTCCACACCGCAACGTGTTCTGCAAACAATTGATCATAGCCTGAAGCAGCTACGGCTTTCAATTTCTTTTTGGCATTGTCGGCCAATTTCTTCTTCGGATGATTCTCCGAAGACAGAACGGCTGCATATTTATAAATGATGGTTTCTACTCCCTTCTTCAAGGGAATCGTCACCACATTATCCGCATATTTTTCTTTCTTGTTCGCTTTGCTTTTTCCCTTCACTACTTTTCCTGCGCTGCGAATGCTATATGTAATAGCAGTGGTGACATGAAACTGCGTCTTCTTGGTTTCTGCCGTTACGAGCGCTAATCCGGCTTTGGCTTCCTTCGCTACTTCAGTCCAGAACTTTTCGTCATAGTTGGAATCTTTATTTACTACATCCGCATCTACTGACAAGGTGATCACGGCATTGGCTGAAAAATTCTCGGGTGTGATGGAATAGCGAATCGCACCCACTTCGCCATCGGCCATACTGCAAAAGCGACTTGCTTCAATTTTTACTTTCTTTCCATCCGGAAACGTAGCAACAAATGAACGTTGTAACAAACCTTGCTTCATATCGAGCACACGCTTGAAGCCTGCTACTTTGCATTGTTTTAAATCAAGATCGTGTTTGCCGATTTTAATCTGAATACCAATCCACGATGGTGCATTTAATACCTTCGCAAAGTATTCGGGATAACCATTTTTCCACCAACCTACCCGCGTTTTATCGGGGTAATAAACACCCGCCACATACGTGCCTTGGTGTGTGTCACCGGAATATTTTTCTTCGAAGTTGGCACGTTGGCCCATGCGGCCGTTGCCGAGACTGAAAATACTTTCTGAAATACGATTGTAATGTGGATCAAATCCTTGTTCGATGATTTGCCATTCGTGCTTTTTGAGATATTGCTTCATGCCTATTAGG
>JABFSO010000080.1 GCA_013140555.1 Cyclobacteriaceae bacterium
CATTATTCATGGCAGCGTACTCTACCTATGCCGAGCGCAAAGTAGCGGCCTTCATGCAAGACCGCCTCGGTCCGGATCGCGCGGGTCCGTTTGGGTTGCTTCAACCTCTTGCCGATGGGTTGAAATTGTTCATGAAAGAAGAGATCACGCCCGAGGTCTCCAATAAATTTTTATTTGTACTCGGCCCAAGTCTTTTTATGATCACCGCATTGATGACAGGCGTGGTGATTCCCTGGGGAGATTTAATCAACATCGATGGCATCAATTATAGCCTTCAAATCACGGATATCAATATTGGGATTCTCTATGTGTTTGGAGTAGTTTCTATCGGAGTGTATGGAATTATGATTGGTGGTTGGGCGTCCAACAATAAATTTTCTTTGTTGGGAGCGATTCGTGCTTCGGCACAAATGATTAGCTACGAAGTAGCGATGGGACTTTCCATCATTGCACTGGTGATGATGACAGGAACCCTGAGTCTGAAAGAAATTTGCGAATACCAGGCAGGTGGTGTAGGTGGCAACTGGAATTTCTGGAATGTAGTATATCAGCCTCTCAGCTTTTTGATTTTTATGATCTGCGCTTTCGCGGAATGTAACCGTGCTCCGTTCGACTTACCTGAATGCGAAACAGAACTAGTAGGAGGTTATCACACCGAGTTCAGCAGCATGAAGCTCGGCTTGTATTTGTTTGCCGAATACATCAACATGTTCATTTCATCGGCTATTATGGCTACGCTGTTTTTTGGTGGATACAATTTCCCGTTCATGCATGATCTAGGCTTGAGCCAGAATGCAATCACCATCATTGGTACAGGAGTGCTGTTCGGCAAAATTATTTTCTTCATTTTCTTTTTCATGTGGATACGCTGGACCATTCCGCGCTTCCGCTACGATCAGTTGATGAATTTGGGATGGAAAGGTTTATTGCCTTTGGCCATCGTTAACTTATTGATAACCGGATTATTCATTTTGTTAAACAATAGAGGCTAGTGGAACGATTAACCAATCGATCGAAAATTGTTTCCGACAAGAAGATGACCTTCCTGGAGAAGATCTATCTTCCTGCTATCCTTTCGGGAATTAGGATCACCATCAAGCACATGTTCAAAAAACATGCTACCGTGCGCTATCCTGAAAAGACGCGCGAGTTCAGCGAGATCTACCGCGGCATGCACGTGCTGAAGCGTGATGACAAAGGAGCAGAGCGCTGCACCGCGTGTGGCTTGTGTGCAGTATCGTGCCCAGCGGAAGCAATCACCATGGAGGCGGCCGAAAGAAAGAAAGGCGAAGAGAATTTATATCGCGAAGAGAAGTATGCCGCTAAATATGAAATTAATATGCTGCGTTGCATCTTCTGCGGACTGTGCGAAGAAGCTTGTCCAAAGGAAGCGATTTTCTTAACCGACCGAATTGTCACGACCGACTACGGACGCGATAGTTTTATTTATGGAAAAGATAAACTCGTGGAACCGGTAGATGCCCGCATTGATGTAACCAAACGCCAGACTCCGGAAGTATTGGAGTTCAAACAACACAAAAAACTTTCGCACAACAGATAAAATGACATTCACGAATAACCTGTTTTACTTTTTGTCTTTCGTAGCGGTGTTGAGTGCGCTGTTGGTGGTGTTTTCGAAAAACCCGGTGCATAGTGTGTTATACCTCATCATCACTTTTTTTGCCATTGCCGGGCATTATGTATTGCTCAATGCGCAGTTTCTGGCGGCAGTGCATGTCATCGTGTATGCCGGAGCGATTATGGTATTGTTTTTATATGTGATCATGTTGCTCAACCTAAACCACGAATCGGAAACGCATAAATCAACGCTGATGAAATTGGCCGCCACCATTAGTGCTGGGTTGCTGTTGGTGGTGTTAGTCGGATCGATCCGCGGAAGCGAACAACTGATGGTGCAACCCCAGCAAGTGGAGGTAGGCTCGGTGAAAGACATGGGTCGAGTATTGTTTAAAGAATTTTTGTTACCCTTCGAAATTTCTTCCGTGCTGTTGTTAGTAGCAATGATTGGTGCGGTCATGCTGGGAAAAAATGAAGAAGAGGGTAAAAATCCCTCGTAGTTTAAATGGATAGATTTATAAAAATATTGGCTATCATCAACGGTATCATCATTCCGATCTTTTTCGTGTTTATGATTTACAGCTATTATGCGAGCCGATCAAACGATTACTATCCAAGTGAACCCGAAAGCATCATTGTAGGAGACGAACTTGAGAAAGCGAAGAGAGATAGTCTAGTTCTTCAGGGAATCACTTTTGATGGCCCCATACGAATTTATAATTCTACTAATATGTATCTGCCGATTTCTGCATTAACATATCAGGAAGCCAAAGACGCAAAAATAGCTATGGGTAGTGCAGGTGATTTTGACGCAAGTAATTTCAACTATGTAAATGTGTTGTTTTTAAACAAAGACTATGAACCCATTGGAAAGTTGTTAAATCGTAAAGCTTCCATTTCTGAAATATCCGATTCTGGATATTCGGCTCAGTTTGGTTTTAGGAATGATGAATCGATCGATACAACTATTAAGAACATTGCTTACCGGATTGGCTTTCAGGATACCAATAACGATGGAAAGTTAAATGCAGGCGATGATCACGATCTGTATATTTCAGATTTAACCGGCAAGAATTTAACGCAGGTCACCAAAAACAAACACGTTAATCTATACTACTTTATAAATTCGAATAAAGAGATGTTTATTCAATACAAGGATCGAAACGGTCTGCAAGATGAGTACAATCCTTTGAAGTTCGGCTTGTACAATATTTCGACAGGAATTTTCAAAGAATTGAAGAACGTTGAGAAAGAATTGATAGAAATAGAAAAACAGCTGGCTAAATAACAGATTAGTGATAAAGATTAGTTAATGAAGACCTTACAAGGAATACCACTCGATTACTACCTCTGGCTGAGCGCAGCGCTTTTCACCATTGGGGTGTTGGGCGTTTTGTTTCGCAGAAATGCCATTGTCATCTTCATGTGCATAGAGTTGATGCTGAATGCCGTGAACTTGTTGCTCGTGGCGTTTTCGAATTATTACAGCGATGCATCCGGCCAGGTGTTTGTATTTTTTATCATGGCCGTAGCGGCTGCCGAAGTAGCGGTGGGACTCGCGATTTTGATGCTGATGTATCGCAATACAAAAACAACTGATATTAATATTTTGAACCGATTGAAATGGTAAGCACGAGTACACTGATAAGTTTGGTTCCACTTTTTCCCTTGCTGGGCTTTTTGCTCATTGCGCTGAATGCCAATCGCCTTTCGAAAGGAGTGACGTCTGTGATCGCCAGCAGTGCAGTGTTTATTTCATTTGTGATTTCGGTAATTTTGTTTTTTAATTTACTCTCACTGGCTCCCGATCAGCGCAGCCTTCACGTGGAGTTGTTCACCTGGATTGCCACCGGAAAATTTTCAGCATCGATAAGTTTTCTAATCGACCCGCTTTCTTCTTTCATGTTATTGATCATCACAGGCGTTGGCTTTTTGATACATGTGTATTCCATTGGCTACATGCACGATGATGAAGGACACAATCGTTTTTTCTCGTATCTGAATTTGTTCGTCTTCTTCATGCTCTTGCTGGTGATGGGCTCCAACTACTTGTTGATGTTTGTGGGTTGGGAAGGCGTGGGATTATGTTCTTACTTGCTGATCGTCTTCTGGTTTAAGAATAACGATTACACCGCTGCTGCCAACAAAGCCTTTATCATGAATCGTATTGGTGATTTGGGTTTGATTGTCGCAGTG
>JABFSO010000431.1 GCA_013140555.1 Cyclobacteriaceae bacterium
CTCCTAAGTATGGCAAAATATATGATTATTTACTGTTTGATGTTGGTTACAATAAACGCGAGCTACGCACAAGAATATAAAAAATTGAAAGTCGGTTTAGGTTTTGGTTATGCTTTAGCGGGTGGAGAAAATAGCGAAAGTGGATTATTGTATTCAATCGAACCAGCATACAGAATTAGTGATAAAATATCTATTGGAATCCGTGCAGAGGCTGCCATAATTAAAAGAGGAGGGCTCAGTAGATTTCCAAGCACAATGGATTTTGCTTCAATATCTTCATTCACTGTAAATGGCCAATATTTTCTTAATAGTTCCGCTATCAGACCTTTCGTTGGTGCAGGAGTTGGTGTTTATTCTTTTGGGGCATATACAACCGTAGTTACAATTTTAGGTCAAACCAATCAAAAAGTATCAGTGAGTTATCCTTCTGAGTCTGTTTTTGGTTTTTACCCTCGTGTTGGGTTCGACTTTGGACACTTAAGCGTATCTGCTGATTATAATATTGTCGCATCATCAAAGAATGATGTAGCTGAACTCACAAATAGCTATTTAGGCTTCCGTGTTGGCTTCTTCTTCGGTGGTGGAAAGAAATAATAAGTCTCATAATTATCTGCTGTTGAGCATTAGCCCGACAGCTTTTTTTATTTTAAGTCAAAATAATTTACCGATATAGTTGCATATAAATCCAATGAGGAATGACTAGCCCGACCAGAGTTGTAGTTCAAATAGCAATAATTGTAAGTTCATTTCAAGTGTATTCACAGAACCATCTGGTGAGTTACTTCAATGCTATCCGAAATAATCAATCCACATCCATCGAAAATGAAACACAACTTCTGCTGTCCGATAGATCCTTGTGGTCATCTCTTATTACTTATCAAAATGATTCGAGTGCCAATGTTCGAAATCAATCGTATCTTCTAATTGCCCGGCTTGGTCAAAAAGGCCGAAGGGAGGAAGATCGCACGTGGGCAGTTGAACAATTGATTAAGACGAATCGGAATAAAGATTCGGGAATAGTAGGACTTGTGGTTCGAGAACTATCAGCCTTTCAACGTGAAGATTTCA
Organism: Cyclobacteriaceae bacterium; assembly: GCA_013140555.1. Classification (GTDB taxonomy): domain Bacteria; phylum Bacteroidota; class Bacteroidia; order Cytophagales; family Cyclobacteriaceae; genus ELB16-189. The sequence continues at coordinate 1,069 of JABFSO010000431.1, forward strand.
CATTGGCTTCACGCGATTCATTACGAAATATAGTACAACAAAAAGTCAGTCATTACGCAAGTTGGTTAAGACTGATCGGGTATGTTAGATTGAAAGACCAAGTGTCGAGTATTCGATCTCAAATAGAACAAGGAAGGTTAAGTCGGTCTGAGAAGTGGGCTGCTTATTTGGCTTTAAGTCGAATGGGCGATGAGTCGGCTTTGCAGTTTGTTTTAACTCGGGTGAAACAATTGAAAGTAAATGATGAAGTGGTTTATGAACTATTCCCCGATTTAATTTATACAAGGCAGCCTGTTCCAATTCAGTATCTGGTAGAAGTTCTCAATAATGATGACCCTTTGTGTGAATCAGCAGACGCTGAAAATGCAAAACCCCTGACATGTGGTTACCGGATCATGGAATTGTTAGCACCCGTAATTAAAGACTTCCCCATAAAAGTTGATGTAAGTGGAGATTTATCAGTTACGGATTATAAAGTTGCCTTGCAACAGGTGCGAGCGTGGTTTAAAACTCATGCCGATTATAAGATTCTGGATGTTTCATTATGAATTTTACGAAGCTTATTCTTCTTTCGGTTGGTTTACTGATTTCACTTGGTGTTCGATCACAGTCACCGGGTATCAAAGTAATTGCTCGGGCAAACGATGACTCCGTCATTTTAAGATGGGGGCCTAAATCCGCCTTAGCTTGGGAAATGGCTAACAAAACGGGCTATATAATTAAAAGATATACAGTTGTAAGACAGGGTGAAGTGGTAAAGGATGCCAACCAAACATTGACTGTTGTTGGCAATCAAATAAAGCCGTGGCCACTGGAAAAATGGGAAGGATTAGCGAAAAAAGACAAGTATGCAGCAATAGCGGCACAAGCGCTCTATGGAAAGTCATTTACATTATCCAATCCATCTACAAATGCATTGCAGTTTGCCAATCAAAGTGCTGAACGTGATAATCGTTGGAGCTTTGCACTTTTCACAGCCGATCAATCACAATCGGCAGCAACTTGTATGGGACTTCGATTGGTAGATCGATCCATTCGAAAGAATGAGAAATATCTATATCGTGTTTGCCTAGCAACACAGAATAAAGAGTATCCAATTGATAGTGGTGCAGTATATGTCGACCCATCTGAAAAATTGGAATTGCCACCCCCCGAAGAGGTGAAGGCTGAATTTGGCAATCAATCAGTGATGATACGATGGAACACACTGTATCATGAAACAATCTACTCATCCTACAAAGTCGAACGAAGCGATGATGAGGGGAAAACCTACAAGCCGACAGATGATTTGGCTTTTACATCGGCACGCCCTTCATACGCTGTGAATAGCCACATTTCGTATTACCTGGACTCATTGCCACGTAACAATAAAGTTTATTTCTACCGGGTAGTTGGCGTTACTCCTTTCGGTGAATATGGAAAACCATCAGAAGTAGTGAAGGGTGTAGGGCTTGGATCTGCCAATGGAGCAATCGCAGTGGTTACCGCGGCTCAAGAACGAGATGGAGCTGTATATCTGGAATGGAAGTATCCTGTAGAAAGTTTAATGAATATCAATGGCTTTAATGTAGCGCGAGCTAATTCATCGAAAGGACCATTTGTTGAGATCAACACGAAGGTGCTGGATATAGCAACAAAATCGTTTACAGATAAAAAACCCGGCCCCATCAACTACTATGTTATTCGAGCGATCGCAAAAGATGGAAAAACGACTACCTCCTTTCCTTACATGGTACAGTTGGAAGATAATACACCGCCATCTGCGCCCACGCAATTGAAAGGTTCTATTTCCAAACAAGGTATTGCTACCATTCAATGGGCTCCCAACAGAGAAACTGATTTGATTGGGTATCGAGTATTTCGTGCCAATAGTTTGAATGAAGAATTTGTACAGATCACAAAAGATGTGATTAAGGAACCCGTCTTTGAAGACAGTGTAAGTTTAAATACGCTCACACGAAAAATATTTTATAAGGTAATAGCATCCGACCTGCGATACAATCTCTCAGATTATTCCGCACCGCTTGTCTTAGTGCGCCCTGATATTATTCCTCCTTCACAGAGTCCGTTTATTTTATCGGAGTCGAAGGGGACTGCTATTTATTTACGCTGGGAACCAAGTAGCAGTGAAGATGTTTCTAATTATCAAATTTTTCGTTTCAATATGGGCGACACTGCCCGATTGCTTTTGAAAGAGCTCCCAAAAGATACAACTTCCTATCGCGATGAATTGGTCGAGTTGGGTAAGCGGTATAAATATCAACTGATTGTCAAGGATAGCACAGGATTGTTTTCAAGACCTTCTATTGCCGTGGTTACCTGTGTAGATTATGGAATTCGCCCTGCTATTCAAGAGATACTGACCAAAGTAGATCGAGATGGCAAACGAATCATTCTGCAATGGAATTATAAGAAGGAAGGATTAAAAGGGTTTCAATTGTATCGCTCTTCAGGCGACAGTCCAATTCGCTTATATCAGTTTATTGCACCGGATAAAGTTCAATTCATTGATCGCGAAGTACGAGTGAACACTGTTTACACCTATCAATTAAAAGCTGTTTTTAAAAATGGTGCCGAGAGTGATATGAGTAAAGCAATAACCTTAATTTATTAGCTATGTCATCGAAGTGGTTAAAGATTTTTCTTTTACTTGGATTGAGTTTGCTTAGTAAGTGGACTTTTTCACAAACTAACAATGCAGGGCAGTGTGCGGTTACAGTCACAGCTAAAAATGTTTGCGCTTATGTAAATGACGAAATTGGTACAGACGAATTTTCTTGGTTCGTTTCCGCAAATAATGGCCCTAGAGAATTTATAGCAATTGATGGTGAACCGAATTGTTTTTTAGTAAACAGAAGGTTAGTAACAAACTCAATTGTAAGTAATATAAATAATAAAGTTTTTTTGGCAATTGAGGCATGGGAGGATGATGGTGGGTCTCGAGATATAGTTAATAGTGATGAAGATGTTTACTGCGTTCAAAGTCAAGATAATTTCTTGATGTTAAATGAGTTTGAACCCGGTGTGGTCAATTCTATTTACAAATCATTTTGTGATTATAGTTTTTTGGGGGTTTCTGGGTCCTGGTATGGTGTAGACTATGAATTCTCTTATTCCCCCCCAATCCCTTACAGCCCAACCATAATTAGAAATAGCTCTGAATATTCGAGTGGCATTATCTGTGCCGATGAACAACTTACCTTAGTTGCCAAGGATTATGTTAAAACTACTACTGTTCCCAATGGATTTCTAAAGCCAGAATTTGCATCAAAAGTAGATTTAATTTGGGAGTACCAGTTAAATGGAGAAACTGAAAGTGTGGAAGTTCCGAATCCTGCCTATTGTGGCGATGATCCAAGTTGTAATGGAGGAGGTGGCGGTGGTATAGGTATAATGAGTGCAATTAAAGCAAATAGTGAAGTAATTACACCGCCCTGTTGCAATGAACCACCCACGATAACAGTTGTAAATCCTGTATGGCGACCATTGGGCGTAACTAATTTGGGTGATCTAAATAATGGAAGTTTATCTTTTGTTCTTAATTCTATTGGTGGCCTGAGCACCCTTACAAAAGAAGGTTTCATCACCTTCCGAGTTAAAGCAAGAGCAGGGTCACTTTCCAGTGCCTATAGTTCAACGAAAACTGTTGATGTAGCGCCCATCACTCCGAAAGCCGCCTCTATTTCAGTTACCCCAAGTTGCACGAACGCTTCAACCGGTGTTATTACCGTCTCAGGAATTACGGCTCCAATTAGCAATTTCAGAGTAATCGCTACACGCTTAGAGGACGGACCAAATGCTGCAGGATACTTTTCTACTTATACGGGAAGTACGATGCCTGCTACAGTTGCCATTACTAATTTGCCGGTAGGTACTTATTCTGTTGAGCTTAGCTATGCAAGTATTGCTTGCAATACGGTTTATACAAATATGATCACATCTACTAATCCTATAAAAATAGGTACTTATGCGCCACGCACAATAAGCGCAAGCATTGTCCAAAATGCTTCCTGCCAAGGCTATCAGGATGGTATCATTCGTGTTAGTTCTACGGGAGGCAACGGTTCTAATCCAAACTACACCATAATACCCAATGTAGGCTCCTTTGTATCTGCTACCAACGAATTTCAGAACTTACCTGCCGACACGTATACTATTCGAGCAGATGACGGTTGCGTTGCTCCGGTTCAGTTGGCTTCGTCAATCACGATTACGCAACCCACTCGTGTTTCCGCATCGTATTCAATGACACATCCAACTTGTCTTACGTCACCCAATGGTATAGTTTCAATTTCATCAGTCACGGGTGGATCGGGTGTCTATAACTATCAACTTTTGCAAGGGAGCAGTGTCATCCGTAGCAGTTTAAATAGTTCAGAAACTACTTGGTTGATAAATGATTTGCCGGGTGGAAATTATCAAATCGATGTGCGAGATGCGGTCAGACCTTCTTGCCCCGGATACGAACCTGCACCTTTTGATCTCAATCCTGCTTCACCGCTCCAATTGAACTATACAGCCACCGTCATTTCATGTTATGGGGCCAACGATGGACGCATTCAATTACAGGCATCGGGCGGTAGCGGGAACTATCGCTTTCAGCTTACGAATGCGACTACATCGGAGGTAATTGTTGGCGGTAGCAATTCGGATTTTAAACTTTTGAAGAAGGGTAACTACACAGCACAAGTTATCAATTCAAACTCATGTCCTGATGTATTTAGTATTCCGAACATCGTGATTACGGAGCCTGATGATATTTTATTTTCATTTACTACCACCAAAATAAAATGTGCAGGAGAGGAGAATGGAAAAATTGCAGCTGTCGTTACCGGAGGAAATGGTAATTATGTTTTACAGTGGCAGTTTAATGAAGGCAATGGATGGACAAACTATACATTTGCCGGTGGGCAAACGCTGTCAATTGATAAACTTTTTCCGGCACAGTATCGGTTAAGGGTAATCAGTGATGCAAAAAATTGTTCTCGTGTTTCAGATGTCGTTACCATAGTAGATCCTCCCACTTTAGAATTACAAAATATTGCATTCACACATGTTACTTGCCTTGATGCAAATGACGGTACGATTACTCCTGCGGCAACTGGAGGCTGGGGAAATTATACGTATCAATATTCATTGAATGGAGGAAATACTTACGCTCATCTTTTACCTTCTACTCGATTAACATCGGGGTCGTATCAAGTAAGAGCAATCGATGAACAAGGATGTAGCGCTGAGTATGCTCAATCCATTTTGATAACGCAACCGGCTACAAAATTATCGGCAACTTATACTTTGTCTCAATATGCAGGATTCAACGTGTCATGTAGCAATGGCAATGATGGGCAAATTACAATTAATGCCTCCGGTGGAAATGATGGACCTTTTGCGAACGGTTCCTATTCATATTCGATCGATGCATCTCCATTTACAAATTCAAATAGTGTTTCTGGTCTTCCGGCAGGATCACATCAACTTCAGGTAATGGATTTGCGAGGCTGTATTTTTAGTGAGCAAATAACACTTTCTGCACCTGCACCCATCCAATTGACAGTAGTCGATAAAAATTATATCAAATGCTTTGGAGACAATAGTGGAATCATAGAAGTAACAGCCACTGGCGGATTGCCTTCCTATCAATTCAAAATAGATAATGGCTCATTTCAAACTGCATCCCAATTTGTTAACCTTACAGGTGGTGTGCATACCATTACTGTAAGAGACAAAAATCTTTGCTTACTAGAAATTCAGGAGGTAATCGACAGCCCAAATCCACCACTCATTTTATCTGTTTCAAAAACAGATGTCTTGTGCTTTGGTCTAGCAAATGGTTCCGTAAATGTTAATGTGCAAGGAGGGAAGGCGCCTTTTCAATATACCTGGCTCAATCGGCCTGAAACAGCGAATCAATTGAATAACTTACAACCGGGTGATTATGCTTTTCAAGTAGTTGATCAGGAAAATTGCTCTAAGCAAACTACAGTCACCATTCGCCAACCGGACGCGCCACTTTCGGCTACAACATCGGCAATACCGGTGCAATGCAAAGGCGATACCAATGGTAAAATAAATATATCCGCTGCAGGAGGCACTGTGCCATATTCATATTCAAAAGATGGTGGCGTTACTTTTCAATCTACTTCTGAATTTGTGAACTTAGCACCGGGTAATTACAAAATAGCAATACGAGATGCGAACGCTTGTTCCGTAGAAACGAATGCTACCATCATTGAACCTTCTGAATTGGTTGTTCAACTAGTCGCAAAGAATGATGTCCGTTGCTTTGGAGCTGCCACCGGTAGTGTGGAAGTGGCTGCTTCGGGTGGAGTTGCACCTTATATGTTTTCTGCGGATGGATTGGTTTATCAATCATCATCACTAATAGGATCACTTACAGCCGGACTAAAAACAATTTATGTTAGAGATCAATACGGATGCGTTCGCACCTTGACAACTACTTTAAGTCAACCAGCTGCGCCATTGACAATCACTTCTACGGTTACCCCGGTAAGATGCAAGGGAGAATCGAACGGAACCATACTGGTTGTTGCCGATGGTGGTACACAGCCATATACATATAAATGGAATGGATTATCTGAAACTTCTGCTCAACTTTCAAATCTTTCAGCTGCCAATTACACCATTACCATTCGGGACGCCAACAGCTGTGAGTTGGCGGAGAACATCACAATTACTGAACCTTCGGTAGCTTTGAATATAAAAGCTTCCCAACGAGATGTCAGTTGTTTTGGAGCTGCTGATGGAACGTTGAAGCTAATGGCTGAGGGCGGATATGCACCTTATCAATATTCATTTCACGGAGCCGCGTATTCATCGGTTGATTCGTATCAATCACTTAGTCCTCAATTCTACTCCATATCTGCCCGTGATGCGATGGGGTGTATCGTGGTTGGTTCAGCCACAATTGTAGAACCTTTGTTACTCAAGGCATCTATCAGAAATCAGAAACAAGTAAGTTGTTATCAGGGAAATGATGGAGTTGTTGAATTGAATGTTTCTGGAGGTACGGCTCCTTTTCAGTATTCAAAAGATGGTGGCAGCACATTTCAATCAATAGCAACTTTTGAACAATTGATAGCTGGTAATTATCCGTTGGTTGTAAAAGATGCGAATGGTTGTGTGGATCAATTAAGCGTAACAGTTACCGAGCCTACATTATTACAGTCCACCATCAGCAATATAATTAATGCGGCATGTGGACAGGCTAACGGATCGGCTACAATAACCGCACAAGGAGGGACATCACCTTATCAATATCAATGGAAAAATCAATTGGGGCAATTGGTTTCAACTTTAGATGCGCCTGCCAATTTGCTGTCAGGGTTCTATCAAATTTCTATTACTGATTCGAATCAATGTTCTACGATTAATTCTGTTACCATCAGTGATGATGATGGCCCTGTTGCTTTGATTTCATCTACCATAGACGCATCTTGTTTTAATTCTACGGATGGAGCAGCTACCGTCACCGCCTCCGGTGGGTCGGGCGGTTATACGTATCAATGGTCGGATGGACAAACGAATTCAATAGCTAAAAACCTAGCTCGCGGAACTTACTATGTTACAGTTACCGATAGCAGAGGATGCAAAAGCTTAGCCACGGCTACGATCGGTTCTCCCGCGGCAATTGATTTTACTCTGATGGTAACGGTGATGCCTCAATGTTTTGAAAGCTGCGATGGATCAGTAGAGTTACTGGCAAAAAATGGTGTAGCGCCTTATACTTATGCATGGCAAAATGGTGAAACTGCCATTGATGGAAAGGCAACGCAGTTGTGTAAAGGTGAGCATCGGGTGGTGGTGACCGGAGCAGACGGATGTACCGCTCAATTTTCAGTTAACTTGAGCGCACCGCCATTATTGGAAGTTGATATAACTAATTTGAAGTTACCGGGTTGTTTCGGTGCTTGCGATGGTTCTCTTTCTGTTCAGGCGAAGGGTGGCACATCTCCCTATCAATACGAATGGAGTGGGGCAGGAGGATGGACCACTTCAAGTCTTAGCAATTTATGTTCGGGCACATATGAAGTGAAAATTACGGACGCACATCAATGCAGTGTTCTTCAAAGTATTAAAATAGATGAGGCACCACCGCTAGCCGTAGACCTGGGGCCTGATGTAACTCTCTGTTATCAGCAAAAGCTCAGTTTGGATGCAGGCAATGCAAACGCAACCTACACCTGGAAAAAGGACGCAGCCTTTTTTAGTAATCAACAAGTTATTGAAGTTGCAGATGCAGGTTTGTATGAAGTAGTGGTTGAAAATGCAACAGGTTGTGTAGCTTCCGATCAAATCATAGTGTCGAAATCGGCTACTGTCTTTGCTGCCAATTTTTTAGGAGCGAGCGAATTGGTAGTAAGTGATACTTTACTTTTAACGGAAGTGTGTTTTCCCAAACCGGATGATGTCAAATGGACGCTTTCATCCGGATTAAGGGTGATTGGTTACAAGGACGATCAGCCCATGGTGAAAGCTTCTGTAGATGGCGAATACACAGTTCATTTATTGGCTCATTATAAAGAATGTACAGATCAAACGATAAAGAAGATTACTTTCTTCAAAGACGAAGACAAAGGTAAAATCGGAGGTCGAATGAAGTTGGGCAATGAAGGAATAAAATTGGTAACTACCTACCCAAATCCAACTTCCGGAAATGTGCAGATACAGGTGCAATTGTACGAAGAACAAACAGTTGCTATGTTTTTGTACACGCTGGATGGATTGGAAATAGCACGCAGCACAAAAAACGGCAGACAAGCATATGATTTTGACATTGACCTCTCCAACTATCCGGCTGGCGTTTATGTAGCTAAGATAGCTACGGACTACCAGCAAAAAGATGTGCGCATCGTGCTGGTTAAGTAATCAATCGTCAGGCATATTCTGATTCATCACTGTAATCGCGCGACTCCATTGCGAGAGCTCTTTCTTGTTTAAAGAAATTGTATTTATTTGGTATTTTTCAGGATTATTGTTTCTCAAAAATTAGAGAACAATAACTTTTCACTCGGAAACATCAAATTGTATGAAAACATCCAATTCCCACGATGAACGAATTGCCAAAATGACTTTTGCGTCTGTTTATCCGATGTACATGGCCAAAGTGGAAAAGAAGGGACGAACAAAAGAAGAGTTGAACGAGGTGATCGCATGGCTCACTGGCTTTTCATCGAAAAAGCAACAAGAGCTAATCAAGGCTAAAGTAACCTTTGAAGAGCTTTTTCAAGAAGCTACCCTTCATACCAATGCATCGCACATCACTGGAGTCATCTGCGGCTATCGAGTTGAGGAAATAGAAAACCCACTTACCCAAAAAGTGCGCTACCTCGATAAGTTGGTTGATGAGTTGGCGAAAGGGAAGAAGATGGAGAAGATTTTGAGGGAGTGATAGATCAATCGAATAGAATAAAGAATGATTCTTAAATAAAAGAGGGAGGTTCACGCAACTTATTTTTTGTTAAATTATTTGGTTCAATCAAGATTCGACTCGTGAATTATAGAAGTTATGATTATTCAGCGCAAGAAGCTTCATACAATTTTAATCCCTTTGATTCTTTTTACATGCATTGAATCAATTGGTCAAATTAAATTTGAGTCTGATTCAACTTCTGAACTAACTTACGAACACATTGTCAGAAAACCAGAGTTTGACTCTATTCAATTTGTATTTCGATTCTGGCAAAGTTCTAAGCATGTTCCCGGTGTCTTATTAGAGTTGGTGCTTCAGAGAGATGGTCATTGGAAGTATCGTAGAGGTTATGTCAATACGAAGAAAGGAATTTTTATAGTTAAACAATTAATCGTTCAGAAATTTAATCTAGATTCAATTTGGGCTAAATTGGTTTCCGTTGGCATTTTGCAAATCAAAGATCAAGTCAACTCTCAATGGATTCGAGAAACCGAATCAGGAAAAAGGTTTCCGGTTAAACCATCGGCTGATATCTATGATCGAAATGGGGATCTATATATCCTCGAGTTTATTTCGAACGAAAGGATAAGGCAAATAAATTATATGGATCCCTTCGTGCTACAGAAGATGATGTTGCTGAGTCGTATCAGCTCGGAAGATCATGATAAATTAATTAAGGTTATTGATATTCTCAATGCTGAATTTAAACTTACACCACTATTTAAGGAATGTCTCTTAGAAACATTTTCCAAGCCATCGGGTACTGAGTATATTAAAACTAAGAAGAGAGACAATCGATTTTAACTTTACATCTCGTTATAGAATAATGCGCAGGATGAATTACCTTATACTTACCTTAATAGCAATTGTAATTACACTAAACTCTTATGGGCAACGTGTGCAAATCGATACGCTTGTCGTTCCGGTAACTTCTTCGTTTGCCAGACCGAATACGAAGTTGCGGTTTCCGGTTTTACGCACGGGAAATGAAGAGGTTGATAAGGTCATGAACAATGACCTGAAGAATCGGTACACGGACAATGAATTTATAGATAAGCCAACGGACTCCACGTTGATCCTATGGGCGGACGAAACATTGGTTCATCTCAGTTTTGGAGTAACCTATATGCGGAATAATCTACTATCATTTACTATTTATAGCGAAGGATGTGGAGCATATTGCTCAAGCTGGACAGACTATTTTACCTACAATACCAAAACCGGAAAATACATTTCGATCAGTGATGTGGTTGATACACTGGGCGAATTTCGAACAAAAGTCTATGCTGACTTGGCCAAGCAATTCAAACAACAGAAAGAAGAGCTTAGAGCGGATTCAAGAATTGCGGATGACAAAGAAACTTATGAATGGGCATTAAGGTGTTATGAAGATATCGAGCGTTATTTCTCCATAGAACCATTCGTTTTGAATTCTGAGCACTTGGAAATTATCGTTCGCTGCGACATGCCCAATGCCATCAAAAATTTAACACCCATCATCAATTTAAATTACCGGTATGATGATATCATGAAGTATTTGAAACTTAAGCATTTGAAATGGTAGTTTCAGATTTTGCTTAATTGAAAAGTATTGGAATAATAGCTATACATTGTTTAACTAACCTCTGTTATCGTTCCTAATGATTGCACCACTGATAAAGCATATAGAAAGATTTATTCCTGTGTCTGATACTCTGACAGATCGGCTGGCTAAAATAGCTCGCCTACAAAAGGTAAAAAAGGGAAAGTTTCTGCATAAACCTGGTACGGTTTGTCATTTTACATATTTTATTAATTCCGGTATAGTACGTATCTACTACAAAAAAAGTAGTAAAGAAATTACGGATAACTTTTCAGCGGAAGGGGAATGGATCACTTCTGTTTATAGTTTTATGACCAATGTACCCGATCGCTGTTACATACAAGCGCTGGAAGATTCTGAATTGATAGCTATTGATCTTCAACAATTGGAACAGTGTTTTATGGATTTTCCGGAAATGGAGCGCTTTGGTCGAATGCTCATTTCCAAGTATTTCCTAGAGCAATCCGAACGAATCATTTCATTCCGTTTTCACTCGGCATCCGAAAAATATCAATACTTCCTTCGCGTAGGCAAGAACAAAATTCAGCGTGTCCCGCTGGGCATGTTAGCTTCGTTTTTGGGTATAACTCAGGAAACACTTAGTCGAGTAAGAGCCGAAAAATAACTTTTTGATATAGATCAAATTTAGGTGTTCGATTGATAAGTTACTTTGTGTAATACATTCCAGCTATGACCAAGAATACCTATTCAATTTTCGGATTTTTAGCAGTCACCTCGTTTTGGATTACCTATTTCATAATGACCAACCTTCGCGCTGAATATAGTTGGCTTTATAAAGCGATAAGCGAGTTAGGTTCACTAGACGCACCGAATGCATGGATATGGAATTTATTCGGTTATATCCTCCCGGGTTTCTGTATTAGTGTCTTTTCGTATGGGCTTCATAAAGAAATACAACATGCGAATAGCAGCCGATGGCCACTGATCGGACTGATGGGCAGCGGCATCTTTATGAGCATATCCGGAATCTTTCCCGGTGATTTTGAAAACTGGCAATCGCTAACCATGTTGTTACACACATTAGGAAGCTTTGGAAGTTACAGTTTGTTTTTAATTGCTGCATTCACCTACCCAAAACAAATGGTGCTATCAGATTATTGGAAATCATCCATTGTTCCAATTAAAGTTTTTACATGGCTTACCATCCTGTTCGGAGCGTGGCCATTTATCTTTACGGCAACACCGGCAGCAGGGCAACGTTTTGTGTTTTTCTTTTACTTTGCCTGGATTTTAGGGATGTCTTTTCGATTGTATCGAATGAATGCCAATCGCTGACGTGTTTCTAATGTTGTTGTTTCTGATGATAATGGAAGTATAATATCCGGTAAACGACTTCAGTTAAAAAAATGACTTTTACTTTTCCGGTAGTTGGATCAAATTTATGAAGGATGATGTTCCATCCTACGATTCCTGTACCTAACCCTCCTCCAGCGTTCGTAACGTTTTCGATTAACGTATTAACATTTCTGCGACTTCTGGGTTTTACCAAGCACATGTACAAGGAGCTTATTGCGGTGAAATGTGCATCCTCCGAATTATAACCATTGCCAAAAGCTTCTTTTAAATCGTGATTCACATTAGCGATAGCTATTGAATCACTGAAAATCCAATGTTCGTTTTCATTCTCCATGTCTTTTAGAAACTGTTTATATCCTTCCGGTATATTCAGATGCGGATAATTATGGGCGATGAAATGGTTGCATACCTTTTCAAGTTCCTGATAGGCTAACAGTTCTTTAGGTGTCAAACAATTTTGAATATTTTTCTCTGGAAAATGATTACGGCTGCATGAACCGAAAACGATGTATATAATTATTGGAAAGATGCGATTTTGAAGGAGTCGATGAAAATCGTGATGTTTTATTAAAGCAATTCTCCCCATCTGTCAAATCAATAAAGATTTATATTCGGAAAGCTAATGTAACAAATGCGCTAATAATTACTCTCTATATTTTGCGATTACTTGGAAAAAATGCATTTTTATTTGTTTTGAAAGATAACAGATAATTAACCTATGCATACACAGATAGAATTACCTCGATGGAAATATTATCTGAGCTCAATTGTATTCGGATCTGTTATGAACCTCGCTGTATTATTAATCGTGCTTACGTATTTTGGTTTTACCGGAAAGAACCTTTTCGCACTTTGTTATATCTCCATTCAAGGATGTTTTATAAAATCGCTGATATTCTACTTGCCGTGGCTATTTATAGGTGATAGTTTTT
>JABFSO010000354.1 GCA_013140555.1 Cyclobacteriaceae bacterium
TCGATTAATGTATCCTTCTTAACACGGCTCTTCAATGTATAATGTGCAACATATTCCCTAGACTCCTGTGCCGCACAGACACCAAGCACTAATGCCAATAAAATTGCAAGTATTTCTTTTCTCATAAGCAGTTTGGGCATATAGTAATTTCGATTAAAGAAGGCAATCGCTTATTTATTTTATTGATGCTAAGATTATTTGTTGACCTATAATTGCAAATACTCCAATCAAAGAAATCAACAAATTTTGCTTGTAAAATTTAGCAATTACCATTAACAAAACGGCTAAGGCCATGATTAATCCACCATCGACATAGTATCCAAAAACTTCACATGTTACATAATTGGGAATTAGTGGACTTTCCAGATTGGACTTTGTTTGCTTATATATTAGTAACACACCAATTACTTGAACGATACAATAAATCAAAACTCCATTACCAAATATTACTGTGATTAGCCTTTCATTCAAGTTCTTAATTGTCGCCATTCTTTAAATTTTTAGTAACTGTTTCCTCAAATCATTAATCACCTTATAGCGGGCTCTTTCATCAAATTTCGCCCTTCCATCTCACATCACCAAAAAGTAATAAGTAGAACACGGAAGCAAACTCTCGCTAGCTTCGTCATAAGTAGAGCAAGCAATTAACTTCCGCGCTATTGTAGGAATGCTAATTTTTATTCTCAATAATATCTTTGAGCTCATCTTCGTCTACCCACTCTTGCGAATCTGGAAGCATTGTGTTTTTTATCCATTCGAATAAATCAGCTGATTCTTTAACTCTTGGGAAACCTTCGTATTCAAGCCTGGATGTCCATGTAAGGTGAACTGATAAAACTGTTTTTTTTACTTCTCCCTTCACTACCTTAAAACCGGCTATATCATCATTATCTTGTCTGCGAGCAAAAGGGATCATATCAAGCCCAGTCTCTATTTGATATTCCCTTCTTAATCCATTACTTGAATCCGTTGGTTCGACAAAATACCATGGAGTTAAAAGGTTAAAGTTGTGAGCTTTTAACCATCTGTATTCTATTGGCAACTTCATTTCCATTATTTAAAATTAAAAATTCCTTACTTGTTTGTGTAAAGATAATACAACAGTAAACCATAAGATGCAGAGGGCTCCGACCTTTATTCCGAAGGCTCAGGATCTTTATGCCGAAGCCTCTGACCTTTATGCTGAAGACTCCGACCTTTATGCTGAGGGCTCCGACCTTTATGCTGAGGGCTCCGACCGTTAATTCCGATGACTCGGACCTTTATTCCGATGCCTCGGACCTTTATGCCTAAGCCTCCGACCTTTATGCCGAGAGCTCTGGACCTTTATTCCGAAGGCTCCGACCTTTATTCCGAGGGCTCTGGACCTTTATTCCGAAGGCTCCGACCTTTATTCCGAGGGCTCCGACCTTTATGACGAAGGCAAATCATCAAGCACTCGTTATATATCGTTAGTCAATTAACGATATAAACGAAATATTGCTTTTATGGGATGATAAACGTGAATCTAGAACCGGAAGGTGATCGCAAAAGGTTCAATTGGCTTTATTACATTTGCCAGTCCGGTATTTGCAAGTCGGTAAGGCCAATCAGAAATGCGCCACATTTGTAATAATCATTATTCCGCGGACTCCACCGATCAGTTATATGATAGCGATGATCTCTTACGCCCTCAAAGATCCACTGCGATCCGTCAAAGCCTAACTGCTCTTTGATGAGGATAGTGGACGCATTCCAAAAGTCGATCTTCGCCAGCAAATTCTGAAATTGATCCCAGTCATTACGACTGATTTCTCTGGACTTGTAGATGACCAGTTCACAGGGCTCGTTGCCTCCCTTTCCGCTGGCCACCTTCCAATAAAGGTAATAGCGGTTTTGCATTTGCTCGATTCGAATTACCACTGGCTGGTGAAAAGTTCGCAACCACAAAAACCGATAGGTTTCGTTGGCAATTGGTTGATTGAACAAAGTAGGCTCCCGCATCGCCTTCAGTATGCTGGTGTAAGCTTCTACAAGCGCTGTATCGCTGCCTACATAAGAACTTGTGTCTTTAAATGCTTTTATTGGAAGCAGGTAACGATTGGTGTCGATTGTTAACGATCGAATGTCTTCATTTTGGATTGGTTGTTTACACGAACCAAGTATGATTGCCGTAAGTAACAAGACTCTGGTGGCCATTATTAGATTAATTTTAAAACAAGTAGAACGCGCATAACTTTCTTTCTTAACCTAAATTATATTTCCCTTTAAACTACTGAACTTGTTTCAACTGATTATCCATTCTATTTAGTACCAAAAAACTTAAAAACAACCATCCATAATACAAATAAAGAAAGTGCAATCGCCCCAAATGAAGTTGTTGTACTCCTTGGTATACGATGACCCGTTGCAACTGCCATCATCCATAGAAACAAAACGGCAAGAAGTAACAGCGCGATAACGATGAGAAGTATTCGTCTGAAGAAGTGCATACCTTATGCTGATCGAAATAGGTTAAGAATTGAATGACTGTTGAGTGTGTTGTATGTTACGCTACTATTGTTTCCAAAAATCGGCATCGCTAGAGGCTATTAATATCAAAACGATATGTTGGATAGCGAGTAACCACGCAAAAAGACTTTGTTTGGATTTATATTCTCCTAAATCAAGGATTAGCCCATATAATGGAAATTGTCCTAGTAAGAGTGCCCAAACCCATGGCCCACCGCCACTGCTAAAAACTCTCAAAAGAAATGAAACGGGGTAACATAGCAATGTAGGAAGAGGTGTGCCATGTCCACCACCTAGAGTAACGATAGAGATAATCATAATAAGCGGAGTAAAAAGTGCCAACCTTCGCGTCCACGTAAATTTTAATGTATTGATTTGTTCTGGATGTCGCATTTTGATTGAGGTGATTGTGGGAGGAAGCCTACTTTAAAAACCAAGTGGTTCGATACACAGCACATGAATTACCTCCCAACCATCTTCTCACAAATCTCCTTTACCAACCTCGGCCCTTCATACACAAATCCGGTGTACACTTGCACGAGGTCGGCACCGGCTTTGAGTTTATCGAGCGCATCATCGGCTGTCATGATCCCTCCTACTCCGATGATCGGAAAATCTTTGCCCAGCTTCGCACGCAGGTAAGTGATTACTTCATTAGCCCGGTTGGTGAGTGGCTTGCCACTCAGTCCGCCATTGCCGATGGCTGTGAGTGTTGCTTGAGGTGTGTTCAATCCTTCGCGGGAAATCGTGGTGTTGGTGGCAATCACTCCGTCTGCATTCGTAGTTTGTAAAACTTCCACCACATCATCTAATTGCGAATTGGTGAGGTCTGGAGCAATTTTTAATAATACCGGTTTCGGACTAGCGCTCTGGTTGCTCAATGTTTTCACATGCAGCATCAATTGTTTGAGCGGTTCTTTCTCTTGCAGTTCGCGCAGTCCGGGTGTGTTGGGCGAACTGACATTTACCACAAAATAATCGACATGTGGTTGCAATGCATTGAGGCAAATCGCATAATCTTCAAATGCTTTTTCGTTGGGCGTTACTTTGTTCTTGCCAATGTTTCCTCCAATGATGATTTTCGACTTGCGCTCGCGCAAACGAGTCACTGCCTCTTCTACTCCACCGTTGTTGAATCCCATTCGGTTGATCATTGCCTGATCCATCGGCAAACGAAAAAGACGAGGCTTGTCATTGCCCGGCTGTGGCTTTGGAGTGAGTGTACCTATTTCGATAAATCCAAAACCAAAAGAAGCCAACTCATCCGTTAGCTTAGCGTC
>JABFSO010000256.1 GCA_013140555.1 Cyclobacteriaceae bacterium
CTTAATTCCGCTAAGCGCTATTTTTATTCTTGCCCTATTTTCTTAATTTAACTGCTGCAATTATCATAGATAGTTGTTTTAGCTCATGCACGAGCCATGTACATGAGAACTGCTAGAGCAAACGGCTTATGAAATTAGTCGCAAATTCGTTTTTCGGTAACTCTCGTCATTTAAACTAATAACCAATGAAAAAGAAAATAATTTTAGTGGCAAGCATCTTGTTCGGATTGATGTTCATTAATGCGGGTCTCAACAAATTCTTTAATTACATACCTGTACCTGAGAATATTCCCGAACACTTGGCTAAGTTCATGAATGCCGTGATCGAAATTGGTTGGCTATGGCCATTGCTAGGCGTGATGGAAGTAGTCGGTGGCATCCTTTTCATCACGAATAAGTTTCGAGCACTGGGTGCCATTATTATCTTTCCGATGATGGTAGGGATTTTACTCACTCATATTTTTGTAGATCGGACTACCCTGCCGGTAGCAGTGATTTTAATGGTTATCAATTTGTGGGTAATTTGGGAAAACCGAGAGAAATATTTGCCGATGATACGCTAGTGTTCCATCTGCATGGCTCCTGAGTCATCAATTTCTCAAGTCAAGTTGCGGTAGGTATTCGGTTGCAATGCTATTTCTCAATCATTTTTTTCACTGCTGACATACCGTTGTCACTTTGAGTGTGTTTATTTGCCGGTATGGATCCACTGAAAGAAATGTTTAATCGCGCCTACTATGCGAAGCTGGCAGATGCGGTAAGCAGTGTTTACAAACCTTTTCCGGTTAAAGTCTTCCTCACTGAGGTGTGCACACCGCTGGCATCATTGTCGCTCAATGAGCGCATGCGCCACACCAGCGTGGTTTTACAAAAGTATTTACCCGCGCACTATCAAAAATCCATTGGCATTCTCAACGAAGTCATTCCGCTCATGCCGGGTGGATATACTAATCTGGTGTTTCCTGATTATGTGAGTCAGTTTGGAAGAGATGATTTCAAAACCAGTTTGAAAGCGCTGCACTATTATACCCGCTTTGGTTCTTCTGAGTTTGCCATTCGCACTTTTCTGAAAATGGATTTCTACCGGACGATGCAGGAAATGTATCGCTGGTCGGAAGATGAAAACGAACACGTGCGCAGGTTGTCTTCAGAAGGTAGTCGCCCGCGGCTGCCTTGGTCTTTTAAGTTAGATGAAGTGATTAAAAATCCATCGCATACGAAACCGATCTTAGAAAATCTGAAACAAGATGAATCGCTCTATGTGCGTAAGTCCGTTGCCAACCATATCAATGATTTTTCAAAAGACTCACCGGACTTTGTGGTAAAGCTGGTCAAGAGTTGGGACACGGCACACCCACACACTGCGTGGATTGTGAAGCGCGGTTGCCGCTCGTTGTTCAAACAAGGTGATAAGAAATCGCTCGCGGCATTCAATTACACCAAAGATGTACAAGTGTATATCAAGAACTTCAGCATCACTCCCAAAACGGTTACGATTGGCAGTGCTTTGTCATTTGATTTTGAGATTATCTCTCACAAAAAATCATCTCAAAAGCTGATGGTAGATTACCGGATTCACTATGTAAAAAAGAATGGTTCGCTGAGTCCGAAAGTATTCAAGTTAAAAGAAGTCGATCTGCCCGCAGGCAAAACTATCCACATTTCAAAGAAGCAACGCTTTCAAGATTTCACCACACGCAAACACGCTGCCGGAAAACACACGCTGGAAATATTGGTGAATGGTGAGGTGGTACAGTCGGTGGTGTTTCTGGTGCGGAGTTAGCGCTCATCGCTTGGAGTGAATTTTTCAATAGGCACGAGTCCATCGATAAATGTATCAAAATCTTCAGCAACCACTACTTCTTCGTTGCATTCCACATCAATCCATCTGACACATGGAATCTGACTTTCTCTGTAGTCCAGTGTGATCCACCAATGCCCCTCGCCTGTAAGTAAAACTTGCTTCTCCGGAAGTCCCCATTCATCTGTCATGTAACTGGTCTCCATCATGTTTTGAGTCGTCTGATTGACTGAATCGAGAACTATGCCATACAATTCTGTGAACGGGATATGATCGGGTGACCAGCTCGTTCTCTGAGTCATCGGAAATGCAAAGCCCTTTGTATAGCCTCCATTTTGTATTCGTAACAAGTCAATCAATAAATCGGGTAGTTTCACACCAAGCTCTTCTTCAGCTGACTTTACCATCTCATCCGTCAGTAGCGGGCGGTTGGAATCGCTGACATCCCAAAAATCATTTTTATCGATCGCCATTTCTTTTAGTTAAACTATTTTCAATTACGGGGACTGTGCTTAATTAGTCTGCTTTTTCCAATTGATTCAACACAATATCTAATTTGATACATCCATCATCTTTCCGGGAAGCACCGAATAACTCTTCCCTGCCATTTTAAAGAACACGGTCATTGAACTTGGATTGTAAACGATGTTCTTCTCTACGGAAAATTTCAGGTTGCGATATGCTTTGATATAATCTACCAGATCGATGTGGCTGGTATAATGAATAGAAGGGTTGTTGGCTACGCGTTTAAAAAACTTCTCGGTCTCGTCCCACTTGACAGTGTTGTCGCCCATCTCCCAACTATGTCCCCACACATCCAATACTGCCAATTCTTTCGTGCTGAGAAAGTCATCGATTACCTGATAGAAACGTTCCAACTCTTTCTTGTCATTATCGGGTTTGCCTTCTACAAAATAGGCTTTGGCAAATTGATGGATGGTGGGGTGCCATTGAAGAAACTTCTCCGGTATTTTAAAGTGGTAAGTATCATCGACTGTGCGCGCATATTCTATTCCCAATCCGCTGATAGCATCCACTACAGCTTCATTGTTATTGCCGAAAGGATATGCCATGCCACGTACCGGATATTCGACTAAACGCTCCAATTCTTTTCGATCTTCTACCACTTCATAAACAACGTCTATTTTTGATAAGGTGGAGAGACTCGGATGGTTCGCTGTATGAACCGAAACTTCATGTCCGGCAAACAGTGATTTGATCTCTGCTTTTGTCAAATAGTTTTGGGTTCCCAGTTTATTTGAGTTGAGATGAAATGTACCAATCAACTTATACTTATTCATCAGCGCTACCATCTGCCTGTCTTGGATGGGTCCATCATCATAACTTAGAATGAGTGCTTTCGATTTGCCTTGTGGAAAAAGCATTTCGATGGGGATGCCGCTCTTCGCAATCGCAGGATCAGTTTGTGCGTGTGTAATGAAAACCGAAAGTAGGAGCGCTAAAGCAAAAACAGCTATTTTCATTTGAATCGTTTAAGTACACTTAAAAGTACAAATGTTTTTGATGGAAGTCGATGAAAACACTAACTACTCAATTGATTAAAGGTTAATAATGGCTGTTTTCACTTGTTTGATTTGATCATCTGTCCACGCAACGATCAATTGGTTTTTATGTCGGGTTACCTGTGGAAATCCGCTCGAACGTGCCTCAGACGATGCACTGATATTTATTCGCCACACCACACCTGTAGGTTCTACTCGTGCGCCCATAATCGTTGAGTTCTCCATCCAGATCACAAATGCGGCTTCATTATCCAACCATTCCAAGTCAACACGACCAATCGGATTGCCTTTGTCTACGCGCACCGGCTCGGTAAACGATTCTCCATCGTTATCTGAAAAGACAACTTTTACCTGTGGTTTATCATCAGGCATCGAGAACCAAGCTACGGCTACGTCATGAACATGCGCAATAATTTTAGGCCCGTTGACAGGGCAACCTTTAAT
>JABFSO010000267.1 GCA_013140555.1 Cyclobacteriaceae bacterium
GTTCATAAAAAATCCGGAGCCATCCACTACCACAAAAGAACCAAACCAGCCGTTGAGTGTAGTCGTGACAGCCACTGCATTACCTTTCGGATCGACCACCGAAAAGTGAGTGGTTTCTTCGGATTCATAGCCGGGTATGTTTCCCGACTTAACTTCCGAACTAGGCGTAGCTTTTTCAGGATTAAAAGTGCTCATGCGTTCCGCGATATACTCCTTGGAAAGCATCTGTTGCACAGGCACTTTAAAGAAGTCAGGATCACCTAAAAATTTAGCCCGATCGGCAAATACCCTGCGCTCAACTTCAGTAAGTAAATGGATTGAATTTACCGAATGAAAGCCCCACTTATTTACCGGATAGGGTTCAATGGATTTCAACAATTGCAAGAGACAGATACCACCGCTGGAGGAAGGCGGCATCGAAATGATTTTATAGTCTTTATAGAACGCGATGATCGGATCGCGCCAAACGGACTTGTAGTTTTTAAGATCTTCCAAGGTGATGATGCCCTTGCCACGTTTCATTTCAGCCACTAAATCTTCGGCTGTTTTGCCTTCGTAGAAACCGGCTCGTCCATTGTCGCGGATGCGCTCGAGTGTAGCGGCCATCGCCAGCCACTTCACGGTATCACCGGCTTTCCATTCTTCGCGGATTAAAAACTCGGGCTTTACCGAGTTGTATTTTTCGAGATTGGCTTTCGCCTGATTGAACCACAACGCCTCGCGGCCCGTGAGTACCACACCGTTTGTTGCCAAATCAATGGCGGGCTGAACCAAATCTTTCCACGGAAGTGAACCATACTTTTTATGCGCTTCTACCATGCCATCCACCGATCCCGGAACACCGGAAGCCAAATGACCTTTTAAACTTAGATCGGTGATCACTTCACCTTTCTCATCGAGGTACATATTGGTAGTGGCAGCGGCCGGTGCCATTTCACGAAAGTCGAGTGTGGTAGTGGTGCCATCTTTCAAACGAATGACCATAAAACCACCGCCACCAATGTTGCCGGCAGCCGGAAATGAGACAGATAGGGCAAGTTGAGTTGCGATAGCTGCATCGATGGCATTGCCGCCCCTTTTCATGATGTCTACGCCTATTTGAGATGCGAGCGGATGAGCGGACACCACCATGGCCGAATCCGCCAGCACACCGGTAGTTCGCTTTTCAGAAGTTTGCTCAGTGCAGGAGAAAATAAGGAATGTAAACAGGAGTAAATAAAGGCCCTTCATGGATTTAGATTTTGGTTTTGATAGTTAAATGTATTATTTCGGCTCGAACTTTACTATGAACCTACGAAAAGAAAAAGCAGCTCGTTTGAAATTGGTGATCCTCGACCAAATGGTAAAGCTGATCGGATCTAAATCGTTTGACAAGATTCACGTTACTGAAATCTGCAAGCGAACCAAAATTTCAAAAGTCACCCTCTTCAAATATTTTCCCGCCAAGGAAGATATGTTGATGTACTACTTCCGCATCTGGTGCCTGAAGCGCACGGTGGAGCTTCGCGATAAGCCCAAGGAAGGACTTGCCGGTATTACCTATTTGTTTGACAAACTCAGTGAAGATTTTGAGGCTCACCCGGGCATCATTCTAAGCTTGTTTGCCTACTTGTCGGATCTAAGCCGCGCACCGAAGCCTTTTCCGTTGAAGGCAGAGGAAAAGAAACTCCTCTTCCCGGATGTAGCCGATATTCATCTGGTAGAAATTCTATCGTTGGATCAAATGATGGAGAAGTTTGCGCTGGAAGCGATCTTCAAAAAAGAGATTACCAAATCAGCCTCTACCCGCGACATCTGTAATTTACTCACTACACTTTTCTACGGTTCGATTGTCAGCGCGCACGTCAACCAAATCACGATGGTGAAAATGTTTTTGCGTAAGAATCTGGAGATTGTCATGAAAGGCTTGAGTTAACCTCAGGCTATTTCATTTTGACGGCTTTGGTTCGCTTTCGCTGAAAGAGACGGATGTGGCGATTGCCAATCGGAATATCGATACGGTATTTATTGCCTTTGGCCCATACATGATGGTAGCGGGGTTTCACTACTTTCTTACTGCTGGAGGAAGATGACGATCCGCATCCGGATAAGACAATAATAAACCCAAGCCAAAGTAGTTTCTTCATAATCAAGTTCTAAAATTAGTGTTTTTATTGGGGAATTATACCTAGGCAATAGCAAGATGTTTCAGAGAGTGGTGTGCAACTGAAAGTATTCCAAACTCTCTTGGCCATTGTTGTCATTCAGACCCTTCTGTTATTGGTGGTGAATCCCTCTTGTTTTGCCTTGATTGCACGGTTTTTTCGATGACCACAGTTCTTGGCCGGATTTGTCACTGATCTGTCCTTTCGTACGCGTATCTTTCACGTATGTTTGCTAACAGAATCGCGTATGAACACGACTAAAATTGTTTTTCTGGTTTTACCACGCACTCATTTGCTTGACTTGGCGGGGCCCATGCAGGTTTTTCAGGAAGCCATAGAACAAGGGGCGCAGTTGGAGATTCAATATTGTACGCATGAAGTGGACCTTTCGGCTTCCAGTGATTTTCCATTTGGTAAACTACCGCATTACAGCCAGGTTCAACTTCGCACCGGAGATTTTTTGATGGTGGCGGGTGCCGAGGTATCATACTTGACATCGAAACAGTTGACGGGAGACAAAGCATTATTGAAATGGGTAGGAGAGATGCACACTTCAGGAGTGCGCTTAGCCTCCATTTGTACAGGAGCTTTTTTTCTGGCCGCTGCGGGCCTACTCAACGAACGCAAATGCACAACCCACTGGAAACGAACTGCCGAATTGAAAAAGCGTTTCCCGCGCATTCAGTTGGTGGAAGATATTTTGTTTACCGAGTGTGATGGCATTTATACGAGTGCCGGAGTGACAGCCGGAATTGATTTGGCGCTGTATATTTTAGAACAACTAACGGATGATCACTTGTCGTACAAGGTAGCGCGGGAGTTGGTGATTTATGTGCGAAGAAGTGGCGCGGATTCACAGGAGAGCTCTTTCATGAAGTACCGCAACCATATTCACTCCGGTATCCATCAGGTGCAAGACTTTCTGCAAGATAATCTGCAAGCGCGAACGAGTCTTTCCCAATTAGCAGATAGAGCTTGTATGAGTCCGCGTAACCTTACCCGCATCTTCAAGCGGGAAACGGGTATTACCGTAAACGAATACACTTCCATTTTGCGCAAGGAAGTGTTGAAGAAGTTATCGGATAATCCGGATATGAGCCGCAAACAAATGGCTAGGCAATGTGGACTCACTAGCGAACGACAGGTGATACGTTTATTAAGATCAAGCTAATCACAACTTTTACAAACACCTTAATTATTAAAACATAAAGAAATCAAACTGTCAATTTCAGTTGACTGATACTGTATTGTCTAAACTATTTTAAAATGAAAAAACGAATTGGAATTTTTGTCTATGATGATGCTGAGGTGCTGGACTTTGCCGGACCATTCGAAGTGTTTTCGGTGACTTCGCAATTGGAAGATCATTCCTTGGCAGAAGTTTTTATTCTTGCTCCGGAACAAGAAGTAATTACAGCTGTGAATGGCTTAAAAATAATGCCGGATTATTCTATTCACCACCATCCACCTATTGATATTTTGATTCTTTCCGGTGGGCAGGGATCGAAAGTTGTGATGAACGATTCGAAGGTAATAGAATGGATTATGCGGGTGCACACTTCGGCTGAAATCACTTTGAGCATTTGTTCGGGGGCACGGTTACTGGCCAAAGCGCACTTACTGGATCACCGCCCGTTTTGCACCCATCACGAAGTGTATGAACATGTGCTACAATTAGCACCCACTGCCATTGCATGCGAAGACAAGCGATTTGTTCAATCCAGCGACACGCTGTATACCTCTGGTGGTATTTCGGCAGGAATTGATTTGTCATTCTTCATTGTAGAAAAACTTTGGGGCGCATCCCGCGCACTTACTACGTCCACCTATATGGAGTACCACCGCCATGGTCAAGCGGCTTTATAAAAACGTAAATCCAAAAAAATGAAAAACCACCTGATTCTATTTGTGATTGTTCTAATGCATTGCGATTTACGAGCGCAGAGCAGCGATAGCCTCAAGAAGTTGCCACCTGCGCGTTGGGCACGAGTGCGGTCGGTAGACGTGAAACACATTGCATTAGATATTCAATTGGATTGGTCGAAGAAGCAAGTGTTTGGAACTGCAACGATATCACTTTCGCCACTACAGAAAACAGAACAAATCAAGTTAGATGCTGGTAAGTTATCGATTGCATCCATCAAATTGCCGGACGGCACCCCTTTGGTATTTAAGTATGATGATCAGCAGCCAAACGATGGGCTTGTCATCCAATTAAATCGAATCTACCAACCCGATGAAAATGTAGATTTGAAAATTGCCTATCGCTCCAATTGGAATAGCCCTTCCGATCCGAACAGTCTGGGAGGAACGAATGGCAAAGGCCTCCGATTCTTTGGACCAACTTCTACTGAACCGAATCGCAGGCAACAACTATGGACGATGGGCGAGCCGGAAGGAAATCGGTTTTGGTTTCCTTGTTATGATGCACCCAATGATTTGCGCACCACTGAAATTAAAATTACGGTTGAGAAGAAATTCACAGCGCTGAGTAATGGACGTTTAGTCGAACGAAAGGAATCAGCAAATGGCATGCATGTCTACCACTACCAGGCTGATATACCTTATGCCAATCATCTTACCTCGCTAATCGTGGGCGAGTTTACCGATGTGCCACAGCAGGTTAATCAACTGACACTGCACAATTATTCACTGCCCGATGAAGTAGCAGCTACGACTGCCAGCGTAGTGCAACTGCCGGAAATGATTCGCTACTTTTCGGAGGTGACAGGAGTACCTTATCCTTATCCAACGTATTCACAAGCCTTTGTTCAGGATTTGCCTTGGGGTGTTGGTGGAAACATGTTGTCAACACAAACAGAAAACATGGTGGATGACGATCGCACGCATACCGATTTTTTGTACTTGTGGGATGATTTGGAAAGTGAAACGCTCGCACAGCAATGGTTCGGAAATTATCTGACACCGGCAGACTGGAGCCATAGCTGGTTGAGCAAATCGTTGGCTCGCTATTTTTCGGAGCTATACGATCAGCATAAAAATAGTTCTGATGAGTTTCACCTGTACCCACGCAATTGGGATCGCAATAGCATTTATTGGCCAACCTGGAATTCCGGATACCGTCATCCGTTAGTGACGGTGCATTATGATGATCCTGCTTTGTTAATCAATGATGGATATTCGATTTTTCATGGAGCGCAGGTTTTGCACATGTTGCGCAAGCAGTTGGGAGATGAAACCTGGTGGAAAGCCATTCGTCATTTTGTGCGTACGCATGGCGGTGGATTGATTACGACTGAAGATTTTCGAAAGTCAGTGGAAGTGGCCAGTGGCCAACCGATGGATTGGTTTTTTGATCAGTGGGTGTATAAAATGGGACATCCAATATTTGAAGTATCAAAGATATACAATGCGACTACTAAAGAATTGTTGTTAACAGTTCGGCAAGCACAAAAAACAGATTGGCTCGATCCGCATCCACAGACTGAATATTTTCAGGGGAACATGGAGATCGAAATAGACGGACGGATTGAAAGAGTTTGGTTAGAGGCAAAGGAACTCAACACCTTTAATTTTTCATTAGCGCAAGCGCCACTGCTCGTAAATTTCGATTATGAAGATTCGTGGGTGAAGGAAATTCGATTTGAGAAGACGTTGGACGAACTATTGTACCAATTTCAAAACGACTCCGATATAATTGGTAGAAGAGGGGCTGGTATTGAACTTGTAAACTATTTTAAGAAGGAAACAACTTCATCGGCAGACAAAGGTAAGATTCTCGCAGCCTATCGAAGTGTACTTTCAGGTAAGAGTTATTGGCGATTTAAATGGGGAGTGGCACTTCCACAGTTGCAGAATATGCTGGCTCCGCCCAACCTTCAATCAAAACCCATTCCATTGGATGAAGCAACTATTTCTACGCTACTGAATCTCATCCGGCAGGAGAAAGCATGGGTTCGTGCTTCAGCTATTAATTTTTTAGGAATGACACGTGATCCGAAATACGATCAGGTGTATTTGAATGCACTCAACGATTCCAGCGATCGCGTCATCAACGTAGCTGCTATTGCGTTGGGAAAAAGTAAAAGTCCCAAAGCATTTCCAGCGTTGAAGAAACTGGTGAACAAACCTTCGTGGAAGAATCAAAGCCTGTTAAGTTCGCTGTTTGCTTTGCAGCAACTGGAAGACCCTCGAGGATTTGACATTGCCTATAAGGCTTTGGGTGATTTGACATCACCGCATTGGGTGTTGGCAGTACCCATTTGGGATTATCGGATTATTGCTGCTCAAACTATTAAAACACTTGGTAAGAGTGAGAAAGCGTACCTGTTGCTTGCGGCTGGATTTAAAAAAGCGATGAACGAAAATGACATTCATGGTATTTTCTATACAACACTTTTGATAGCAGAATTAGGAGATGTTCGTGGATTGGAAATTTTTGATTCGTTGAAATCAAAGTTCAAAGAAGATGCCAACGCGATGGTAGCGGTTGAGCAATTTGAAAACCAGTTGAAGGCAACCACTAAAACAAATACCAAATGAAACACCCAACTAAAATAATATTGACTATTCTGGTTGCGATTGCACCATTTTGGTTAGCAGGCCAAAATCCAACTACAACACCACCTCCAACTACACAACCTATGGAACGACTAACGAAACCTTCACCGACTTCCTCTCCAAATGACTTTGATTTTCTGCAAGGAAAATGGAAAGTTCAAAATCGCAAATTGAAAGTAAGGTTAAACAACAGCAATGACTGGGAAGAATTCGAATCTGAATTGCACATGAAAAAGGCGCTGAATGGCCTTGGCAATGTGGAGAATTATTATGCCACATTTAACGGCAAACCGTTTGAAGGATTGGCCGTACGATTATTTAATCCAGAGACACGACTGTGGACAATTTACTGGATGGACACCAATGGAATGAAGATGGACCAGCATCCGGTAACGGGCTCATTTGAAAAAGGAGTGGGTAAATTTTATGCGCACGACACCTTTGACGGAAAGGAAATTTTGGTGATTTATCAATGGGACGCGACCAACCCCAAGCAACCAATTTGGTCGCAGGCATTTTCAGTCGATGAGGGCAAAACGTGGGAGTGGAATTGGGAGATGCGGTTATCAAAAACTCCACAATAGGGAGATTTAACAAGTTAACTCATTGCTAAAAATAATGTTCACGCTGGGCGAGTGGTGCAACTGTTAACAGGTAGTTAACATATGAATTGCTTATTTTTATACTCATGGATTTTGGAAGCAAGGTGCTATTCTTTGTGAGTGCTTTAGGAGCCTTCAACGGACTCGTTCTGAGTATTTATTTTTTCTTCTTTTCGGCAAAAAAGCACTTGTCAAATTATTTGTTTGCTGCGTTATTGCTTGTCCTAAGCATCCGCATAGGAAAATCAGTCGCTTACTTCTTTGATTATGGCTTACCTAAAATATACCTACAACTTGGTTTGACAGCCTGTTTTTTTATTGGCCCTTTTCTATACTTCTTCATAAAATCCGAAATCTCTCAGGTGCGGAAAATACCCAAGTCATGGATAGGGCAAACAATAAGTTGGCTACTGATTATTTTGACGGTGGGAATCATGTACCCTTATCAGGAATTTCCTTCATTGTGGAGAACTCTTTTCATACCGCTTATTTATTTACAATGGGGCCTCTACATCACTTTTTCAATTTTTCAGTTGATGCCCCTGTTAAAGAAATGGGGTAATAAGGAAAAAGTAAAGTCTTTCGAAATTTGGGTGCTAACAATTTGCGCGGCTGTCTTGATTCTTTTCGTTTCGTACGTGTGGTCTATTCTGAATATTACCAAAGGCAGTTATATTAATGCCGCTGTCTTTTTTTCACTTATTATTTACTTGGTTGTATTTGTATTGCTGTATCGAAGAAAAGCAAATGACTTATCTTCTTTTTCAACTCAAAAGTATGTAGATAACCAGCTGAACGAGGATGAAATCTTGTTAGTCATGGCTAACCTGAATAGCGCGATGAAAGAGAAGAAACTCTTCAAAAATCCCAACCTGAAATTAAATGAACTTGCCAAAGAAGTGAAAATTTCAGGGCACCAACTTTCTCAGATCTTAAATGATAAGGTCGAAAGAAATTTTACGCTCTTCGTTAATGAATATCGCATTGATGAGGCGTGCAGGTTACTGTTGGCCGGTAATAATCCAAAAATTGAAGCTATTGGATTTGAAGTAGGCTTTAATTCACGGTCTACCTTCTTCTCCACGTTTAAGAAATTAAAAGGTACAACACCTACTTTGTTCCAGCAGCAGCAAGGTGCCAGTTCCATTGCTCAGAATATTCTAGCCTGATTTACCTTGTTTCTAGTGCGGATTTATAAATCTGGACTGGAATACTGTTATTCACCATTGATTGACGCAAACCTTTCTGCTCGGTGTTCGTGTGCTAACTCAAAATCGCAACTCATGCAAAAACTACTTGTATTAATTCTGACTGTATCTGGGTTTGCAAGCTCAGTGTCATCCCAAACTTTATCCGACCGCCAGCAGGCTGAGGAAGTCATCCAAACCTATTTTGACGGATGGGCTACGGGCGACACCACTAAGGTTGGAAGAGCCATGCACCGTACCTGTCACCTTAAAAACTTCAGAGACGGAAAGTTCATTGACCTGAATCGAACGCAATATCTAAGCGGGTTCAAACTTCGGCAACGACCGAATGGCCTCATCACGCGAATCGTATCCATGGATATCACAGCCGGAATTGGTGCAGCCAAGACTGAGATTGTTACCGAACGGGATACCTTCACGGACTATTTCAATCTGATGAAAATAGATCAGCAATGGTTTATCGTAGATAAAATTGCAACACGGATTCCGCGCCTCACATCACCCGATCTTTCAGAGCCAGTTAAAGAAACGAATATCACGCGGCTAGCAAAGGCACAGATCAATAAAGCAGCAGAAATGAAAATCGATTCCCTATTCGCCTCCTACAATTCGTTCACTCCCGGAGTGGCCGTTGCTATTGTAAAAGAGGGCAAGGTGATATTCAAAAAAGGATATGGTATGGCAAACTTGAATGACAACATACCGATTACAACTCAAACGGTATTTGATATTGCCTCCGTATCAAAGCAATTCACTGCGTTTGCGATTTATCTGTTGGAGAATGAAGGCAAAATCTCTTTAGAAGATGAAGTAAAAAAATACATACCCGAACTGCCCGCGTATGCAAGTACTGTTAAAATCAAACATTTGTTGGCTCACACCAGTGGGCTACGGGACTATGGGGCACTGACTTCTATAGCGGGCTATTACATCACTGATATTACCACTACCGCACAGCTTTTAAAGATGATGAATAAGCAACGCGGTTTGATTTTTACCCCCGGCACCACTTATAAATATTGTAATGCAGGCTATGTTTTACTTACAGAAATTGTACAACGGACTACCGGTAAAACATTTGCTGCGTACACAAACGAAAAAATGTTTACTCCTCTTGGAATGACCAACACATTGTTTTGTGATGATTATCAACTGGTGATTAAGAACAAAGCAGAATCGTATGAAAAGATCAAGGATAAATATTATCACCGGCCCTCGCTTAGTACCACTCCGGGGCCTTCGGGTTTATTAACCACCGTGGAAGATCTCGCGAAGTGGGCATTAAATTTTGAAAAGCCTGTGGTAGGAAATAAAAAATTAGTCGATCGCTTCAATGAAGTTTCTTATTTGGATAACGGCCACAAAGTATTTGTGAGAATGGACGAAGGTGATTCGATCTTTTATGCGAAAGGACAATTCGTAACCAATTATCGGGGTGTGAAACGAATAGGGCATGGTGGACATACCGCAGGCTTCCGAACATTTTTAGGTCGCTTTCCCGATCAGCGACTATCGATTATTCACCTGAGTAACGATGAACATAATGAAGATCTGGGTGGTAGATATGATATTGCCGATTATTATATCAAAGAGTCTTTCTTACAAAAAAAGACTATCACTTCCACTGAGCCAACCACTACTCGCAACACGACCACCAAGTCGACTCAAAATTTCTCTATTCAATTGACTGAATTCGCTGGAACTTATTTCAGCGATGAGCTCGATACCCGGTACTACTTTGAAGTGATCAACAATCAACTTGTGATGAAACATATCCGGTTAGACGATATTGTTTTACAGCGCAAGGGTGAAAATAGCTTTACTGGAAGTGGCCCGAATACTTTCTTTTTCGAAATTAACTTTACTCGAAATACATCTGGCAACGTGATCGGTTTTGATATTTCAAATTGGGGCGTAACGAATTTAAAGTTTGTAAAGCAAAATTAGCGATCGAAAAGTTTTATAATCAAGCCTGCGAATCTACTCAGTAAATTCACAGGCTTGGTTTTTACTCTTCGCATTTCTTTATCATCTCCTCATTTTGTTTTTTGCCCCAGCTGGGTTTGCGAATATCGGCATCGGATTCTAAGGCAAAGTATTCGGCTGCTTTTTGAAAATAGGGGAGTGCACTTTTCTTTCCACCACCGTATGCTTCCGGTGTATAAAATTTACTCATTCCTTCGAGGTAATAAAGCCGCGGATTTTCTTTTCTTAAATCTTTAGCCTTTTTGATATTGGTAGCAAATTGATCACCATACTTTTGCCATTGATCGGGATAGATTCCAATTTTCATGCTGGCAATCATGGCGGCAAGTGCGTACACTTCGTCATTCGCACCCTTGGCTGTAGCCCGTGCTGTTTCAAGATTCTTTTCAGCTTCTTCAAAATAGCTGATCTTCTTCGTTTGATCTTGTTCATATACGCCTAACAATGTTTTGGCGTAAGCCGAATAGTAATGTGTAAACCATTCTGCGTTCCATTTATTGGCAATCAACGACAGTCGATTGCTTCTGGCTAATCTTTCTTCCTGAGTGGATGCAGCATAAAATTGACGCACGGTAGTTTGAAGGGCTTCGTCTACGGTTTGAGCGTGTACGAAAGTGGTGCATACCAACAGGAGTAGGAGCATTCTTGTTTTCATGTGTTGTGTTTTTTTTTGGTTGTGAATAATTGTGTTATGATTTTAGTTTTCTCTGAAGTTTAAAGTTCATCTCGACTAAATGCGGATAACGAAAAATTCATTCCGGCAAAAATGGATCGATAGATCGGAGGTTCGATCGGATAGCGGGCCGATCCATCAGAGGAATAGCGATAACCATACACATTATGCCGGTCGAGCAAATTGTCTACGCCCACATAAAATACAGCAAAGGCTTTTTTGATGCTGGTGACATAACTGATGTTCATTGAAACGTTTTCATAATCAAGTGCTCGGTCTTGCAGAAATTGTGGATTGTTTGGATTGTAATACGGTCGTCCGGTGGCATACGAGTAGGTAGCTGAAATATTCAGTTTCAGCGATTCGATAAAATACTTGGCGATCACGTTGATGTTGTGATTGGAAATGAACGAGGGCGTTGCTTTCGATGGGAAGTTTTCGAACAAGCGTTGTGTATCTACCCAACTGTACGAAATCCAATAGTCCAGATTTTTGATCAATGCCCGATCACGCCAGAATACATCAACGCCTTGAGCGTATCCATTACCGGAGTTGTCGATGGGAGTATTTACAAATCGATACACATTGGGATTATACGGCACACCTAGTTCGCGCACCAATTGGTTGTAGCTCTTGTAGTAGCCTTCAATCCGAAAAGTTTGCTGATCGGTTATCCATTGATAGTTGGCAATGTAATGAACCGATTGTTGCAGGTCGGGCAGCTTGGCAGCAACCAAATAGCGATTGTTGGGATTCTGGTAAAAGATGCCGCTCGCTAATGAAACCTGGCTGTGCTTTCCGGTTTTAAGGGCTGCCGATAGTCTAGGACTCAAACTACTGCGATCTAACAAAAAACTATTTTCAGCACGCACCCCTGTTTTTAATCCGAATTTTCGAATAGGCTTCCATTCCACTTCAGCATAAAGCGCTGCCTGCGTTTCGTAATAATCAGAACGGAAAGCATCAAACGAACGCTGAAGGGTAAATCGTTGCCACTCAGTTCCCACCAGCAAATTAGCTTGCTCCGATAAATCATAATCCAGTTCGCTGCGGACTTGCAAGCGCCATTCATCTGTTGTGGATTGCGATGCCCCTAAATTATTTCGATCCTCATTATTACTAAACGAAGCAGCCGTATAGGAACGCAAGCGCGAATGAATCTGTAGGCTATACGAACTGTTCACATATACATTTTTGTTTTGTAGCCCAAACCGGTAGCGTGCACCCGTATTCGCCATGTCGGGTATTTCAGTTCCGCTGGTATAAGTGCCACCGCTCACCAGCATTTTAAAAATTCGTTTGTCGCCATTCTGAGCTACCCAACGCACCGAGCCGGAGCCACCTTCGGGTGCTTTATAAAAATCAAAATTGGTTTTCGCGAAAGCGTAAAATGGAGCTACGTTGGTATAATTACCGGTCACCTCCAGCGAGTTGTTTTTAAACACTTTGGCTGCGGATGCGAATACACCGGCCATGCTGACCCCGGCATTGAATGTGCCTTTGGAAGGCATATCATTTGAGTTCAATTCCAAAATGGATGACAATGCCTGGCCATAGCGCGCGCTATACCCACCGCTGCTGAAGGCAGTTCCCTTGAATTGAAAAGGAGAGAAGCGACTGCGTTGCGCTACACCCGGCACATCGCTGGTGAAAAAGTTTTGCACCACCATTCCATCTATTACCACAGCTGCTTCCGAGGCATCACCTCCACGCACAAACAAACCTGTTTGTTCACCCACACGTGTGGTGCCCGGCAAAGTTTGAATGGCACCTATAATATCACCGGCAGCACCTGCAGTAGTCACTATATCCAGTGGACGCAGTACCGCTACTTTTCGATCATTGGTAGCCTCAATAGTTCCGGCTGAGATCACCACTTCATCTAATTGACTCACGGCTTCTTTCAGCGTGAAGTTGATTGTGTACGCTTTGTCTTCAAGCGTGATAGATTGTTGAATCGTTTCGTACCCAATCATCGAAACAACCAATATCTGCGTACCTTTTTCTGATGTGGATATGGTGTAGTGACCTTCCGCATTGGCCGAGGTGCCGTCCAGTGTGTTCAGCAGGTAAATACTCACACCGGGCAGCGCGTTTCCTTGTTGATCAATAATTTTTCCGGTTAATATTGATTGACCCATGCTATTAAATTGGGCACAAGCCATCACGAGCAATGCAAATAATCGCATAGTTTAAAATGTTAAAATGAAAGAGGTAGAGCGCTAGCTTTTTTGACTATTTAATAGCGACTTGGCATAGGTATAGTTGGGTTCTATGGAAAGTGCTTTTTGGTAGAGAGTGGTGGCCTTTTCGGTTTCCTTATTTCGGGAATACGCTTGTGCCAGCAACACCAGTGTATCCAAGTAAAGCCAGTTGTGTTTCAATTCGGAGGGCTTGCTTTCAAATAACTTCACGGATTTTTCCAAGGCTGCGATGGCTTCGTTCACATCACCACCAAAGGAAGCTGGTGTGTAATACTTGCTGCTACCATATACGCGCCACGTAATAGGCGAGAGAGGCGCTTCCGTTTTGGCTTCTTCTGCTAGTTTGCTGCTCTTGCCACCTAACAGAATTCCTTTCATAGGACTGTATCCCATTTGTAATCCATACGTTGCCGACAGTAATGCTTTTGATTCTGCCGTATGGTGATTATTATCTATCAATTCCTTCAATAGATCTTTGGTAGCATCCAGTTATTTGTCAAACAGATCTTCGTCTTTCGTAGCCATGGTACTGCTCAGCAATGAAAAGTGAGCAAAGGCTGATTTAAATTTTCGGGTTGCGTCTGTTGGCGATTGGCTATGTTCTTTTTTACTTTGGTCAACCACCATGATCCATTCGGCCGGATTGCGTTGCAAATACGCGTGATACATTTTTTCATCCAATGTTTGTTGGGCTGCCGAGGTCAGGCACACGGCAAGCAAGACGAAGAAGAAAGATGTTTTCATAGCAGTAGTTGTTTTAGTTGATATTAGTTGAACCGAATCTTTATTTTTCTTGCAGCCTTAAATGGGGTTGCCAGCTGCTGGTTTACTTTTAACTGGATGTGTGAAGCCATTGAAGTAGTAGAACGTATAGAAACGATT
>JABFSO010000401.1 GCA_013140555.1 Cyclobacteriaceae bacterium
GTGTAGCGCAGGGTGGGGATAATGTTTTGAAAGCATTAACAAAGGTAGAGCACGATCTAAGAAGGGTAGTTGACAAAGAGCATATCTACAAAATAGACTCTAAGGGTAATGTTAAAGGACCAATAATTGGTGAGGCCGACAAGGTGGATTTTACCAATCTTGGTACTATTAGTAAAGGTGACATATTGACTCATAATCATCCAAGCGGATCAACATTTAGTAGAGAAGATATCTTTAATTTAGCTGCTACAGAAATGACTGAATTAAGAGCAGTTACGCTTAATAAGGTATACTCAGTAAAAAAAGTTGGAGATTTTAACTACTATTACTGGTATGATAATTATTTGAAGTTAATTGAAGGATTTAAGGTAAAGTATGCTGATAAAATCAGAAATGGTATGACTTTCGAAGAGCAGGTACTTATGCAAGAGGAATTATTTGCAAAATCTCTCGAAGGATATAATGTTCTATTTACAATACAAAAGTAAAACGAGATGGATATGCCGAAAAAAATTAGTAGATATGCGTCTGCATTTTTAAGAGTTGGTTACCTTGATGGTTCTTTAAGTGGAATGGAGTGGATGGATCGTGAATATGATTCTCGAACATTAAAAGAAGTTACTCAATCATGTTCTGTCTCTGAATTTTGTAATGAGTTATTAGCAATCTTATTGATAGGCACCCCAAACTTAAGTATGCTTTGTTACTCGTGGGGAGTATTTGATAGGAAAGAAAATTTTATGATTTCAAAAGTCGTTTTTAATAAGTTGATTTCCGAAATTGCAATACATCCATTAGATAAGACCACTGCGTTTAAAGATGAGTTAGGAAGAATTACAATTAATTTCGCTCAAACGACTCTTTCGAAACAAGATGTTCTGAATTTATTTACTCTTCATAAAATTGAAATTGAACATGAAGATGATTTAGAATTGACTACGATTCCAACAAAGGTTAAAAGGATTCCACTGGACGAATATGTTGATATGATGGTTAAAGTAAAGATGAGAAATGACTGGGTTAATATGATTGATATTTGGTATGAGTAATATTTGGGGTCTCACTTGGAGATTTCACCTTTTAAAATCGCAATTAGATAAGAACTAACTTTTAGAATAAGATCCTTCCCCATCTCATTTTGACTTAGGTCCTCCTGCAGCCTGGTTTTTCCCCCGCATGAGACGGAATTCCCCTTCCGTAGTGTTTTAGCAGCAATAAAATTAAGAACATGGCCAAGCGGTCATGATTTTGTATGCAATTACACCGTTATGAATAAATTCTATTTCTTTAGCCTTTTTCGAAAGACGATCATTTCGTTTTTTATAATCGCAGCTATTTGTGCTTGGGAGAATTCGCTGCTCTATGCACAAGCACCACCCGATCCTTCGCTGGCCGACAAGATAAAGTCGTTGTATGAGGATATTCTGAAAAAGGGCAATACTGTTGAGAAGCTCACCAAAGAAAATCTAGTCAATTTACCGGTAGGTCTGGTAAAAGAAGTGGGAGGCGTTAACTACATGATCATTGTAGATGACGCCAAGTTTACCAAGAGGGGAGCCTTCTTTAATGCATATCTAATATTACAGTTTAAGCCGACTGGCCATGAGTTAACTTTCGCAGGTCGAAATATTGGCTTTAATCCCGGTGGTATAGGTTCATCCACATCGTCTAAACTGGAACTTGTCTCGGAAGAAAACATCGCCATAAGCGAAGATATCAATCTGTTGCTAAAAGCGGATGGAAAGAATTATGTGGAATTCGACTGCAATGGATTTAAGTCCGTAAGTCTCAGCGGCATTTTTGAATTTGATAGCGATTTTCTAATCCCCGATGTGCCGATAGGAACAACTCCACCCGAGAAGGTAACAGCTACTTTAGAGGTAAAAGGCAACGACTGGGGATCGCTCATGGCGTCTACCACCATTACGCCATTTCAAATTCCCAATGTAAAAGGTCTCAGTTTTTCGGTACGTGATGCGATAATCGACTTTAGTGATATTGCAAATCCGGTTGGTTTTCAATTTCCCAAAGACTATCTCACCTCAGGAGGAAACATCAATTTATGGCAGGGTTTTTTTCTCCGCGAGGCAACGGTAAAAATTTACAAAGAGCTTGAGTCTTCCAAGGATAGGCGCGAAATCACCATTCGCAATATGATCATTGATAACATGGGGGTTTCTGGTGCGGTAGATGTAAAGAATTTATTTGGCAGAGAAGATGGCTCACTTAATGGTTGGCCATTCTCGATAGATTCTTTGGGAATTGTAGTCGTTAAAAATCAACTGAAAGGAGCTGGTCTGCGGGGTCTTGTCAATATACCTATGTTCGATCCAAACGAGCCCGTCAAGTATTCAGCATCAGTATATGAAGAAGCAGGTGAAAATAATTTTCAATTTGTTATTCAACCCAATAGAGAATTAAAAGCATCCGTCTTATCAGCCGAAGTGTTCCTTGATCGCAATTCTTCCATCGTTGTAAGCAAGGAGGGCAGACGATTAAAACCGGAAGCTTTCTTACATGGAAAGATAAAAATCAATGGTGGCTCGAAGATAAATCTGGAGGATATTGCTTTTCAAAATGTGCATTTGATTTCCGATGCGCCATTTATTACCAGTGGCACTTTTTCATTTTCAAGCAAGAAGGAACAGAAGGCCGCTACGTTTCCTCTATCAATCAAAAAGTTAGATTTTGCTTTTAACTCCAACGAAGTAAAGCTGATTGTGAAGGGAACATTGGGATTGATGAATGCATCGGACAAAGGTCTTAGTGCCGAGGCAACCATTGGTGTGTACGGAGAAATCAAACAATCCGAAGAACGAGTAGGAGAGGTCACCGTAAAGAAACAGCAATGGGTGTATAAAGACACCAAGTTTAGTGATATCAAAATTGATATGAGAACAGGGGTGGTCAATGTTTCCGGTTCGCTAAGCTTATTCGATCAAGATCCTGTTTATGGAAATGGTTTCCGCGGAGAAGTACAGGCTACATTTGGAATTGGCTTTGCTATTTCACTCAAATCCATTGCCCAGTTTGGTAATGTGAAAGACCTCCGCTATTGGTACGTGGATGGTATGGTGAAACCTCCTGTGCCAATAGGAATGGGAGGTTTCGGATTCTATGGGTTGGGCGGAGGCGCATATTATCACATGTCGCTTCAAACCGATTCTAAATTAAGTGCGAAAGATTTTATCACAAGGGCCGGCAATTCCGATAAGTTGACGGTGGGTGCTTCGCGCAGTGAATCAAGGTACTTACCCGATCCAAATACCAGCATTGGATTTAAGGCCATGGTAACGATAGGCGTAATGCCGGGAGCAGAAGCATTGAATGGGGATGCCTCATTTGAAATGAGTTTCAACAACTCCGGTGGAGTGCGTATGATTCGCTTTCGCGGAGATGGATACTTTATGTCAGAGATAAAATATCCGCGCGATAAAGGCGCACCGCTCAGAGCTTCCTTGGATATCGTTTACGACTTCACAAATAGCGCACTTCACGCTAATCTGGATACGTATGTGAATATTGGAGGTGTATTGCGAGGAATTGGTCCTGAAGGATTGGCCGGTTCCGCTGTATTGCACTTTGCACCCGATGAATGGTACATCTACATTGGTACACCTCAGCAACGCATTGGTTTGAATTTTATCGGTATTGTGCAAGCAGGAGCATACTTCATGGTGGGCACTTACTTACCCGGCATGCCACCACCGCCACAAACAGTTTCGGATATCCTTGGCGG
>JABFSO010000324.1 GCA_013140555.1 Cyclobacteriaceae bacterium
GAGTATCTGCCGTGCGCTATTGGACTTTGTCCAGAACTACACCTGCACCGGATAATTTTTCAAGTGCAAATATTACGTTGTACTACGATACAACACCATCTGATGATGAGGTAACCGACTATACTAATTTAACAGTAGCACGCTCGGTCAATGCAGGTACTACTTGGTTTGATGCAGGCGGCCTGGCCACCGGAAATGGAACGGGCAGTATCACATCAGGTAGCTTTACAACTTTCGGAAAATTCACGTTCGCTAATTTACTAGGTGGTTCAAATCCGTTACCTGTCGAAATTGTTTCATTTAGCGGTACGTATGAAGATGAGCGCGTAGCTCTGAAATGGGTTACAGCATCGGAAGTAAACAGCGATTATTTTTCTGTTTGGCGATCTTCGGATGGGATAACGTTTACTGAATTAGGCAAAGTAAAAGGAAATGGCTCTTCAACTAATTCAAATTTGTACGAAATGACAGATTTAGCTCCTCTGACGGACAATTACTATCAGTTGAAGCAAGTCGACTTAGATGGTAGAGTCACTTCGTCTGAAATGATTTATGTGAATGCACCTTATTCTGAAAATAATGTACAAATTCGGATGTATCCCAATCCAAGTAAATCGGATGATGTGCAAGTTCAGATTATGACACCAACAGAAAGGGAACAAGTATCGATAGAAGTTTTATCATCAACAGGCAATGTAATGGTAACGGCCACCAGTCAGAAGTTTAGTAATCTTCATAGCTTTACCTTGAAAAAATCAGTGCTGCCTGCGGGTATTTATATAGTAAGAGTTCCCGGCACTACCATTGCGAAACGATTGATCATCGACTAACATTTTTAAAAACCGCGGCTGTTTTTTTGAAATGGAAACTGAATTTATAGACCTTGCAGGCAGCCTGAAATCTTATTTATATAGATTGACGGCAAGTAGACAAGATGCAGAAGACTTATTGCACGACACCTATTTACGGGTGCGCGATAAGTGGCATACTTTTCAAGGTAAATCAAGTTTCAAGACGTGGGTATTTGCCATTGCTACTAACCTCGCGCGCGATAACCAGCGGGTGAAAAAGCGTTGGGTACTGGAGGTGCAAGATAAATGCAAGGGCGAAGCAATAGCTAATCCGGCAGCAGCCGATCGAATCGTTCATGCATTTCAATCCCAAACGGAGAAAACTTTTGAAATAACAGAACATATTAATTATTGCTTTACCTGCATTGCCAAAAACCTTGATCTGGAAAAGCAAATTGCCATTGTTTTGAAAGAGATGTACGACTTCAGCAGAGATGAAATTGGTAAGATTTTGAATGTAAGCGAAGGCGTGGTGAAGCATTTGCTCTTTGAAGGACGCAAGGAATTACAATCGAAGTATCAACAGCGTTGTGCCCTCATAAACAAGGAGGGTGTGTGCTATCAATGCGCGGAATTAAATGATTTCTTGCAGGGGAAACGAGATGCAGAAGAGAAAATTAAAGCGATGCCGTTTTCGCGGGATAAAGATGCGGATGCAAACCTGACGGTGCGCTTTCAACTTATTCATGATATCAATCCGCTGGAAGGCAAGGGCGCAAGGGTAGAAGATGTGATATTGCAAATATTGAATGAAACACTGGATCGCGAGGCAGGCAATTAGTCTTGTTTGAATGCGAGTGGTTGGGTCAATTAATTCAATTGACTTTTACCCCATGCTGCCATAGCCTCTAAAATAGGGAAAACTCCTTCACCCATTTTCGTAATCGAATATTCTACTCTGGGTGGTACTTCGGCAAACACTTTCCGACTGATTAATTTGTCTTCTTCCAATTCTCGTAATTGTGTTGTAAGTATTTGCTTACTTATAGTAGGAATACTTCTTTGCAAATGTCCAAACCGATTGACGCCCATTTTAATCCGAGTTAAAATGATGGCTTTCCACTTGCCGCCAATTTTATTCATTGTAGCCGTTACAGGACAAGAAGAAAAATATTTTTCAAATTCTTCTTTGCTCAAATCCATTATTTTTCCAATAGTCTCTTTTTTCATACTAAGACATTATATTATTACTACTTGTAAAAGTAGAACTGTTGTGAGATTATTGAGAATAACTAACAAAAAAAAGAAAAATGAATACTTTAAAAAATGTAGTGGAGATATTTTACCATAAGTGCTTAACGGTAAATTCGGAGACGAATGCAACGGAAGAGTTAGGCAAGCTTTTGGCAGATGATTTTAAATCAAAGAATGCAGCTGGCGAAAAAAACAAACTGGCTTTAATTGGACAGATTGCCCTATTTTGGAAAATAATGCCGGATATGAAATGGGAAATTCAGGAAACGATAGAGCAAGATAATCGCATAGTGGTTCGCTCTATGTTTAGCGCTTCTCCTATTGGTATTTTTAAAGGCGTAACGTGTGATGGAAGTAAACTCTTCAAAACGATGGCGATCGATATTCATACAATTGAAAATGGCCAAATTAGGCAGGTGTTTCATTGTGAAGAATGGGAAACTGCGATTGAGCAGTTAAAATAAAAACCTTGAGAAGTAAGTCGTTTACTAACTATTGTATGGCTGTATTTGAAAGTTTTTCGGGTTATTGATTATTCCCGACCGTTTTGGACCAGTCGTTCGTCTAAGCATTGAGAACGACAACAATGAAGGTTTCAGATTCTACAGAGCAAGGAGAAAAATACAAAACCCATCATCTGGATTTACCAAATGGCCGATTGAGCTATTTCGATGAAGGAGTAGGAAAGGCAATTGTTTTTTTGCTCAGAGCAGAAAGCGATCGCACGATCTCGCACAGTTATTTGCTCGATCAACTGGTGCCACACTACCGCTGCATACTTGTGCATCCCAGCGGAGCTGAATTAATACCAAGTTTAGTCAATTCACAAAGCAGTGATCAACAACTAACTGATCGTTTACAAAACTTGATTGAACGATTAGACCTTACCAATATCACCTTGGTAGTAACTGAGTGGGGCGGGTTGAACAACCTCGCTTTTACATTACGTGATAACACGAGAATTAAACACTTGCTGATTATAAATCAGTGGAGGCAGTCCTTGTCTGGTTGCTTCGGTGGATTCAACCAATCTAATCATATAGTCTCCTGTGAGCAGTTGCCTAATTCTAGGCAATCATGGATTGGTAAACACTATTTTTTTTCGAAAGAGAGCGAGCAGGAAGGGCGGAAACGATCGAATCGATATTTTTATCTCACACGGCTTCTTCCTGATATTGAAACCTAAACGCCAATCAATTATACACTATGACCTCCCCACTTACTAAACCCTACTTTCAACCACCAACTGAATCATTGCTACATGATGCATTTCAAACATTATCTTCAATAGGATCATTAGCTGCGTCTGATGTTGAAATGCTTCTTCCATTTGTACACAGACGATTCTTTAAAAAGGAGCAAGTATTTTTATTACCCGAGAAGACCAATAGCCAAATGTGCTTAGTTCAATCTGGGGCATTTCGAACTTATTTTGTAACAGGATCGAAAGAAGTAAATTATGATTTTACTTTTGAAGGGGAGTTTTTATTAGTGTCAGCTGATCCTGATTGCCATGGATACAACCGATTTGTAGAAGCGTTGGAAACTTCTTCTGTACTTTATTTTTCCGAAAATGGATTAGCATCGGTTTCAAATCGTTCTCGGAATTGGTCAAAACTCATGCACGATTTAACACAGGAACAAAATAGAAAATTAGAAGCACGGCTTTTGTCGATGTTGCTTTTAGGTAGTAGAGAACGATACCTTGACTTACTGGAAAATAATCCAAAATTGTTTGCTCGTGTGCCATTGTACCATATTGCCTCTTACTTAGGAATAGAGCGAGAAACGATCAGCCGACTCAGGCGGAAGATTCACTGCATTTGATGAAGAAATGCCTAATCCCTGAACACTGCCTGGGATTATTAGAAAAACGAACCTGAACGTGTACTAACAACATTAGATTAACCCGAATCCTATGAAAAAAGAGATTTTTTCAATTTTATTAACAACCGTGTGGATTAGTATATCTGAGTTTGTAAGAAACTCCTTTTTGTTGCACGAAAATTGGATTTCTCACTATCGAGGGTTAGGTATGAGCTTTCCGGAACAACCGATCAATGGGGCTGTATGGGGGATATGGTCACTATCATTTGCCATTGTTATTTACATCCTTCACTTACGATTTTCTTTCCTGCAGACGATAGTTTTATCGTGGTTGGTTGGCTTTGTTTTAATGTGGCTGGTAGTTGGAAATTTAGGTGTACTTCCATTCAGCATTTTACCTTTCGCAATACCATTGAGTTTATTGGAAGTTTTCGTGGCTGGTTTTATTATAAAGAAGTTTTCTTCGAGTAATGCAAAATAGCCTCACACATTTCCTTTAACTCGGAGCAAATAGAATTCATTGTGATCATTGCAATTCTTGGGTTAATTTTAACCCGGAAAGCATATTTTATGAGGGTGATCTTTATTTTGTATTTGAGTCTTGTACTGGCTACAAATGCTGTTGCATGCAAATGTTTGCCACTGAATTGGGAAGAAGAAACAGCTGTTTCGGAGAAGATCTTCCAAGGCAAAGTGATTGCCGTAAATAACAATCGATTTGATATTGAAGTACTCGAGATTTGGAAAGGTGAATTTGTATCCAATGTATTTCAGCTCATGCAAGGCGCCACTTCGTGTACGAGTAGAACCTTCGAAATGGGAGAGGAGTATCTTTTTTATACTCAGGGTAATGAAGTATCTAATTGCAGCCGCACCGTAGAATATTACCTGACCATCGATGCCGAATTATTGAATGCGAAGTTCAAAGGTGTAGGAAATCTGACGGTAATTGAAGCAGATGAATTGACCGAGTTTCAGCGAAGTGTTTTGAAGAATCTGTTCAAAAGGTCCGGTAGTGCTTGGCCAGCAGATTTTGATAGAATAAATCCGCGCTTTGCGGTAGAGTTTGAGTATGTAACTAAGCGGGTGTTCTTTGAGGTAATTCGAACGCAATCGTATTCCTTACAACTGAAGAAAATCAATAACCGACAAGCTGATATTTATATTCTTTGGCTTGGACGCGATTGGAAAAAAGCAGAGAGTAAATTGAAAATGAAGGTGTGAAATGAAAAGTCTCTTTTCAGTTATATGGAAAAGTATGGCAGCGTTGCTGAGTGCTGTGGTGCTTTATTTACTTTTAGCCATAGTCTGTTCAATAATTCCTGTTAACAGTAATTTCAAGCAACCGCAACAGGATGGAGTCATCATTTACTTAATAACGAATGGCGTTCACACTGATTTTGCACTGCCTGTACAAAATCAATATAAGGACTGGAATCAGATCATCAGTAGAATGCACACAACGGGTAACAATTCAAAAGCACCATATGTGGCATTTGGTTGGGGCGACAAAGGTTTTTATTTGAATACTAAAACGTGGGACGACTTGAAGTTTTCAACAGCATTCAAAGCAATGTTTCATTTGAGCACTTCTGCTATTCACGTAACGTGGTACAACCAATTGTATGAATCCGAATCGTGCCAGAAGATTATCATTTCGGCAGATCAGTACCGCACATTAGTAGAACATATCCATCAAAGTTTTCAGATTGACAATCAGGGTGCGGCAAAGGTGATTGCCGGAGCACACTATTGGAACGATGATGCGTTTTACGAAGCCAATGGTTCGTATAGTTTATTTTATACCTGCAACACCTGGGTGAATGATGGCTTGAAGAAGGCGCAATTACCCGCCTGCCTTTGGACTCCTTTTGATCGATTTATTTTTCAGAAGTATAAAGATGTTACCCAATGATCCTTTAAAAAGAGAGGTATTAAGTGCGGATTGAATTCAAGCTAGAAGGTAACTACAAGTAAAAATACTATGGAAATATTTAGCCCGTATGAGGTC
This sequence comes from Cyclobacteriaceae bacterium, assembly GCA_013140555.1. GTDB lineage: Bacteria > Bacteroidota > Bacteroidia > Cytophagales > Cyclobacteriaceae > ELB16-189. The sequence continues at coordinate 5,884 of JABFSO010000324.1, forward strand.
GAAATTAAAACCGGTTGGTCGGTAGAAGAAATGATGCAAAAATTGCAATCCAAAGCTACTATTACTGGCAATCATTTTAGGATTGATACAGAGCCCTATTCAGTGCTTCCCCTTAGTTATGTGAAAGGTGAAGTGAGGACAAAAGGCGATTATACAGTGGTTTCATTCTCCACACATGCTTCGGTTGTTTTATTACTATTTTTTACCGTTGTGATGGGTTTTCTTGGTTCAGCAACCATCTATTATATTGTCATCGCGATCAAAGATGGCGCTGGCTATGATGAAGTAAAGGGAATTTTGCTAATGGCATTGGTTGCATTCGTTTTAATGCAACTCTCATTTAAAACATCAGCCGATAAGCAGGAACATGGAATGAGGCAGTTGATGAGAGAATAAGTCTTTAACTTCTAACTTTATCTCCTGAGCTTATTCCGCTGATTTCCAAAAATGCATTGGCAAAAACCTCACTCGGTTGTGCCCCCGATACTCCGTATTGATTATTAATGATAAAGAAAGGCACACCGCTAATGCCGCGTTGCACATTGAGTTTTTCTTTGGCTACTACTTCGTTCAGTCCATCATTGGATTGAAGAAACTCATTCACCTCAGCAGCATCTATCCCTACAGACGTTGCAACCTTTTCTAAATTTTCAATTTTTGTTAAGTCAATGCCATCTGTAAAGTAAGCCTTCATCAAAGCCTCTTTCATTTCGAGTTGTTTGCCTTTTTGCTTGGCAAAATAGATAAGGCGATGTGCCTGCCTTGTGTTGGGCGATATTTTTTGTTTGGTGAAATCGAATACTAAACCTTCTTGCGCAGCTGTAGAAGTTACATGCCCGGTGACTTGTTCGTACTTTGCTTCGCTGCCAAATTTCTTTACAAGATAGTCGCGCTGATTGCGGCCTTCGGCAGGCATTTCTGGATTCAATTCGAACGGATGGTATTCCACCGTGATGTCAATTTGATCTCCAACTTGCTGAATTGCTTTTTCCAATCTGCGCTTGCCGATATAACACCACGGACACACTACATCAGAAACAACATCAATTTTTATACTTGGCTTCGTCATGAATTTTATTTTTACCTCTAACTGCAAAACAAGCGGTTTAGTTCTGAATCTAGATACACTTGTTTCAAAAACGGCCTTTTTTTAACTGTGAAGGCTATCATCCATTTTCAATTGACAATCTCCCGAAAAAAGCAGAACTTTCACATTACACAATACCCATCCCAATGAAAACCATCATCCATTGCCTCGTAGCGTTTGCGCTGCTAGCTTCATTAGAAGCGAAGGCACAAGTCAACCAAACAATTACTTTTAATTTAACCAGCACTGCTATAATGGGTGCCGCACCCATTACGCTGATGGCAAATTCCACTTCGCGCTTGCCGGTGGAGTTTACCAGCTCTAATCCGGAGATTGCTGAAGTGCAATTGAATAAATTAATAATCAAGCGCATGGGTCGTGTGAATATTACTGCCACCCAACCAGGCAATGCTTCTTTCAATCCGGCTACCCCGGTGGTGCGTCCGTTTACGATTTATCGCAAAGAGCAGACCATTACTTTTGGTGCATTACCGGCTAAGATTGTTGGCGAGCAACCTTTTGTATTGACAGCGAGCGCCTCATCCGGATTGCCTGTTTCATTTTCATCCAGCAATGGATCGGTTGCCATGATTGATGGAAATAAATTAGTCATTACCGGTTCGGGCACTGCAACCATTACAGCTCGCCAGATGGGAGATGTGTTTTACAATCCCGCTGTTGCCGTGCCGCAAACCTTCACAGTGCAAGGATTTGATGGGTATCGATTGATGGTCGCTACCGGGCAAGGCGGTTCATTAAATGGAGGAACTATTTTATCGATGAATTTGGATGGTACGCAGCAGATTGTAAATAACAATTTAGGCGGTTCGAATGGATCAACTCCAAATTCGACACTTTCTCAGACCTCGAATGGGGAGGTTTTTGGAACAACTTACTTGGGTGGTCTTAATAATTCTGGAGTTATTTTTAAGATAAAGCCAGATGGTACCGGCTTTACAAAGCTTCATGACTTTGATAACATTGATGGCGCGACCCCTAACCGTACAAAAATTGTTGAAGCACCGAATGGCGAACTTTATTCCACTACTTACTATGGTGGATCTGACAATAAAGGTGTCATTTATAAAATAAGAAAGGATGGAACTGGTTTCACGAAGCTATTTGAATTTAATGGATCGAATGGAAGTTTTCCCAATAGTTTGATTTTTCATCCGAATGGGAATTTGTACGGAACAACTAATAACGGGGGTGTGGTCGCAAGAGGTGTCATTTATAAAATCAAACAGGATGGCAGTGGATTTACTAAACTATTTGATTTTAGTTACGGCAACGGAGTCAATCCAATAGGTAATTTAATAGTAGGCTTAGACGGATATATTTATGGTACAACGTCAGGTGGAGGTTCTTTGGGTTATGGAGTTATTTTCAGAATTAATTCGGATGGCAGCAACTTTAATGTCATATTCAACTTAGGAGGAAATTATGGTGGGAATCCGATAGGAGGATTGCTACAGTCATCGGATGGATATCTTTATGGAACGACTTCGATTGGAGGAGCAAATGATCTGGGTGTCATTTATAGAATATTACCTGATGGATCTGACTTTTCTGTCTTACATAATTTTAATGCTGCCAACGGAGCAAAGTCCAGTTCTAATTTGGTTGAGGGAGGAGATGGATATCTTTATGGTACAACCGATGTAGGAGGAATAAATAATTCAGGGGTTGTTTTTAAGATAAGAAAGGACGGAACAGATTATACGAAATTTGATCTTACACCCAATTTTGGAACGAATCCATATGGCGCACCCTTACTCGTAACCGCACAAAGCGGAACCGCTCCTGACATCTACGTGAAGTCTCCTGCTGACTTGGCAGTTGGTGTAAATATCTCCTTCATGATGAGCGTAAACATGATGGGCACAACCAACAGTTATACCATTGAACTCAACTCTAAACCTAATTTTACAGGTACGCCAATCGTATTCAATTCAACTAGCCCGTATTTCACTGCCAAAGGCTTAACATACGGAACTACCTACTATGCGCGTGCCAAAACCAACCGCAATCCCAAATGGGGTAAAACCACGATGTTCACCACAGGCTTACCTGAAATTTTTGCGTACGTAGAAACTCCGACATCAGGCGCAGTCAACCAAAATATTAATACGGAAGTAAAATTGCATTCTGTAGCTGGTGCAACCAATTATACAGTCGAGCTGAATACCGATCCTAATTTTAGTGCGGGCACGGCACTCGTTCAAAGCGGCACTACACTCAGTTATATGTATCGAGGCTTGCAGTTTAATAAAATGTATTACACACGTGTAAAAACAAATCTGTCGCCCAATTGGGGTCCCATAAAATCATTTACTACGGCTCCCGCGCAAGCGCTTTCGTACATCATGGCCAACAATGTGCTAACCAACACTTCGTGGTTGCCCACGTTGACAGTTAACTCGATTGGTGCTACAAGTTACACAGTAGAACTCAGCCCGGTGAGCAATTTCAGTAGCGGAATTGTTTCGGCTACTTCATCAACACCTTCTGTAACATTTACAACACCCTTGGCATACAATACTAAATACTATGGTCGTGTTACGAGCAATCTCGCACCGGGCTTGTATGGATTGGTGCGCGAACTTACCACCGGTAGCCCTGCCGGCTATAGCTTTATGCGCTCTCCGGCTAATAATAGTTTGAATGTACGCTACATCACTGCCATTGCATCGAATCCGGTGCCGGGCGTAACTTCTTATACGGTAGAAGCAAATCCCGATCCTGCTTTTGGTGCAGGCACGGCCATCGTAAAAACGGGTATGGCATCGCAGCTTTTCTCTTTGGCACAGGACACTAAATACTATGTTCGTATCAGCACCAATTTGAGCCCCGGTGAATGGGGCATCACTTCTTCATTTACCACCGGCAATAATGTAAGCCTGGCTTTTGTTATGACGCCACGCAACAACGCTACTGGTGTTTCGCTCAATCCTACTGTGGCTGCCAATACCCTTACGGGAGTTACCAGCTACGAAGTAGAATTGAATCTTGCCTCGGATTTCAGCGGAACTCCCATCGTGAGAAAAGGTGCGCCCGAAACCAAATATTTTAGTGGCTTGCTTCCTGGAACGATCTACTATGCAAGGGTGCGTACCAATTTAACAGGAGGTGTGTGGGGTCCGACTACTCGATTTACCACCGTTCTACCCAGTGGACGAGTTGCGACCGAAGAAGAAGTACCAATGGAACAAGAGAGAATAACGCTCTCCGATCAAATTGATTTAACTGTTTATCCGGTGCCAACCCGCGATTATTTTAATGTGCATGTGCAGAGTGATACGCAACAAGATGTATCACTGAAAATCATGGATATGATGGGTCGCGAACTTCATCAATCGGCACAACGCACCAATTCCCTGATTAGCGTTGGTAGCGAGTTACCCAGCGGCATGTATCTACTGATGGTACGAACAAACACTGGTACAAAAGCGGTGAAGGTGATGAAGGTCGATTAATCGTACATTAGACAATCAAAAAAATCAGCAGGGCATCTACTGCTGATTTTTTTTTACTGTTACTATTTTACTTTAGAATAACCAGATTCATGCATCAAATGAAGCAATCCTATTTCAATTGCACGGTGGTAAAAACTTTCTGTTAACTTTGCGGTTTATTCCCTTAAAATCAACTGAAAACAACATTTTATGACCGTTGCCGAGAAACCTGCTTACAAAGTGAAAGATATGTCCCTGGCCGCCTGGGGTCGCAAAGAAATTAAATTAGCCGAAGCTGAAATGCCGGGCCTCATGGCCTTGCGTGAAGAATATGGCCAACAAAAGCCTTTAAAAGGGGCTCGCATTGCGGGTTGCTTACACATGACCATTCAAACGGCTGTGTTGATCGAAACATTGGTTGAACTGGGCGCTGAGGTATCATGGTCATCTTGCAATATTTTCTCTACACAAGATCACGCGGCTGCCGCTATAGCTGCTGCGGGTATTCCCGTGTATGCCTGGAAAGGCATGAATGAGCAGGAATTTGATTGGTGCATCGAGCAGACATTGTATGCTTTTAAAGATGGCAAGCCATTGAATATGATTTTGGATGACGGTGGCGACCTAACCAACATGGTGTTGGATCGCAACCCGGAATTAGTAAAAGGAATCAAAGGAATTTCGGAAGAAACAACAACAGGTGTTCACCGCCTCATCGAGCGCATGCACGCGGGCAAGTTGCCACTGCCTGCGATCAACATCAATGATTCGGTAACGAAATCAAAGTTTGATAATAAATACGGTTGCAAAGAATCGCTGGTAGATGCTATTCGCAGAGCTACTGATGTGATGATGGCAGGAAAGGTGGCTGTTGTTGCCGGTTATGGAGATGTGGGTAAAGGATCTGCTGCTTCGTTGCGTGGTGCCGGTGCTCGTGTAATTGTAACCGAGATCGATCCAATCTGTGCGTTGCAAGCTGCGATGGATGGTTTTGCTGTGAAGAAGATGAACGATGCCGTAAAAGAAGCCGACATTGTGGTGAGTGCAACCGGAAATGCAGGCATCGTATTAGGTCACCATTTCGAAAGCATGAAAGACAAAACGATTGTGTGTAACATCGGCCACTTCGATAATGAAATTGATGTAGCTTGGTTGAATAAAAACGCATCGAAAGATGAAGTGAAGCCACAGGTAGATTTGTACACACTGAAAAATGGCCGTCAAGTAATTTTATTGGCCGAAGGTCGCTTGGTGAACTTAGGTTGTGCTACCGGTCACCCTTCGTTTGTAATGTCCAATTCATTTACCAACCAAACCTTGGCTCAGCTAGAGTTGTGGATGAACACCAGCAAATACGAAAACAAAGTATACATGTTGCCGAAGCACTTGGATGAGAAAGTAGCGCGCTTGCACTTAAAGAAAATAGGTGTGGAGTTGGAAGAGCTCACGCCAGATCAAGCCAAGTACATTGGCGTATCAGTAAACGGACCATTCAAACCGGATTATTATAGATATTAGTATTCAGTTAATAGTTAAAAGTGAATAGGTGACTGTTACTAATAACCATTAACGAATAACTGATAACCGACAAAAACTCTCTGCTTGCAAATTAGAGAGGCCCCGGGCGGAATGCTCGGGGTTTTTTATTTTATACCATCGCTTCTGGTGTTACGGCACTTCTAAGTGTCAGACACCATTTTCGGAGCGCAAGGAAGAATCTTTTTGAATAAACCGAGTTACACTCGTTGGAATCAAACATTCAAATATTCATCGACATAGCGTTTAAAAACCTTTCCGATTTTAAACGACTGCTGTTGAATGAATACTTCATCCGAGGTGGTACGGGTAACAAAAGCCGTATGAATAATATGCGAGCGACTGATACGCAGAAATGTGGGTCGAGGTAATTTGGCTTCCGCTTCCTTCAGCGACAAGCGAGCGATATAAGTTTTTTGTGCCGTTACAATCTTTGCATAATTCTCAAGACTCTCGATATATTGAATTTGTTGCAACGGAATTTGCCGCTCCGTTCCATCGATGGTGCAATGCAAAAAAGTAACAGGCGTAGTTTCCTTGGTTGGGGATGTTGCAGGCTGCGAAGGTTGTATCAAGTGCACGTAGCGAAACAATACATATACGCCCAATCCCGCCAAGGTAAAAACCCAAAATGACAAAAGTTGGGTTAGGGTGTTGGTTTGATGAAACAAGTACACCAGCACCAAATGCATGTTGAGAGAACTGACTGCCATTACCAGGAAAGTCCATAGAAGGTATGTTTTAGTTTTTCCTTGCAGATACAGCCGGCTAAATAGAAACGTGTTGTGAAAAATAATCCACCCATACATCAATACCAGAAACAGGTACGGAGAAAAGACATCAAACCCATGCCGATGAGCTAATGAAGGACGATCGGGGATATAGTAAGCTAGCAGCAGGGCCGATAGCCCCAGCACGTTGCGAAGCAAAATAGGAAAGGCGGATGATGATGTTTGCACGATAGCGCAAAAGTAAACGATCGGGGTCAACTTTAGATCGGGGATAAAGTGATTTCGTCACTGACCAAGTGGTTGGGTCACTAAAACCTTGTGGACTGGCTCGGATCGGTGAATGTTTGCAGAAAAAAACAAACTATGCTGCATCAATTCAATATTGTCGTTCATGTGGTGGCCGGATCCATCGCCATCATTCTGGGTATTATTGCCATCATCAAAAACCGTAATGTGCCTCTTCATCGAAAAGTAGGCACCTATTTCAAGTACCTATTAGTGATTGTAGTAGGTACCGGATTTCTTGGTTTTTTATTCTTTCGGCAAGAGCCATTCTTTTTAATGCTTACGCTGATAGCGGGTTATGTAGGGTATGCGGGCTTTCGCAACATTCAATTGAGAGAAAACCGGGCGAGTAAGGTGGACCTGATTGTTGCACTAGCAAGTTTAGGCATAGCAGTTTGGTATGGCGGGTATGTCATTCATCACCGGTATGTGGCTAACCCGGTGGTGGTTTATTCTACATTGGGGGCGTTGGTGTTTGTAATATCGTACGATCTGATCAAGTACTTTTTCCTACACGAGCGCCTAAAAAAATGGTGGCTTTACGAGCATATCTACAAAGTCATTTCAGCATTCAGTGCCATGGTATCTGCCTTTGTTGGTAATGTATTTCGAGAGTATCATCCGTATAGCCAAATCGGACCCAGCCTGATTTGTACCATATTGATTATCTACTTTATCGTGCAGCGAGCTAGGGAGAGCACGAGGGCCAAACGCTAAAACTAGTCAGGTATTCGATTAATCGTGGAGTGAAAGTTGATTTTTTTCTTACTTTTAAAAGTTGGTTCCTCACATTTTTGAGTTTTAAACTGACTTTTGAATGCAGCACACAGATAACTTCAAACTAGGGTTACTTCATTTTGTACACCTGTTAGTAACAGTGGATGGTCATATTGATGACCGCGAGCGAGCAGCTATTCTGGAAATTAAAAAAGAAGAACAAATTCCGGATAAGATGTTTCAAGACTTTGAAGCAAAGGCCGAAACGGCTAACGAGCAACAGATTTACTTCGATGGCAACGAGTTCCTTTCGGCTTGCTCAGACGATGAACGCTTGGCTGCTTTTGTTCACTTATATAAATTAGCCGAAGCCGATGCCACCATCAGCAATAAAGA